>NZ_JAUJFI010000049.1 GCF_030849505.1 Azospirillum isscasi
GCCGACGGGCGCATCTTCGCCATGGACGCCGATTCGCACGTCGCCGCCCTGGACGAGCGCACCGGGCGCCAGCTCTGGCGCGTCGACACCAAGCCGGAGAAGGAGCGCGGCGGCGCCAGCGGCGGCGGCGTCGCCTACGCCGACGGGCGCGTCTTCGCGGCCACCGGCTTCGGCGAGGTGGTGGCGCTCGATCCCGCCAACGGCTCCGTCGTCTGGCGCAAGCGCGTGCCGGGTCCGGTCCGCGGCGCCCCGACCGTCGAGGGCGGGCGCGTCCTGGTCCTGACGCTGGACAATCAGCTTTCGGCCCTGTCGGCCTCCGACGGCGCGGTGCAGTGGTCCCATCAGGGCATCCTGGAAACGGCGGGCCTGCTGGGCGCCGTCAGCCCGGCGGCGTCGCCGACGCTGATCGTCGCGCCCTATTCCTCGGGCGAGCTGTACGGCCTGCGTCCGGAGAACGGGCGCGTGGCGTGGCAGGAGAGCCTGGCGGCCATCCGCCGCAGCGGCGCGCTGAGCAGCCTCGCCGACATCCGCGGGCTGCCGGTGATCGACCGCGGCGTCGTCTACGCGATCGGCCATTCGGGCCGCATGATCGCCATCGACGAGCGGATCGGCGTCCGCCTGTGGGAGGCGGAGATCGGCGGCACCCAGACCCCGTGGATCGCCGGTGACCACGTCTTCGTCATCACCAACGATTCGGAAGTGGTGGCGCTGACCCGTCAGGCCGGCCACGCCCGTTGGGTGATGCCGCTGGCCCGCTTCACCGATCCGGAGGACAAGAAGGGGCCGATCACCTGGTCCGGTCCGGTCCTGGCGGGCGGCAAGCTCTACGTCACCGGGTCGAACGGCCAGATGCTGGCCCTGTCGCCCGGCGACGGGCAGGTGCTGACCCGTTATTCGCTGCCGGCTTCCACCTATTTGCCTCCGGTCGTCGCGAACAACACCCTATATGTTCTGGGCGAGAACGGTACGCTGGTGGCGTACCGCTGATCGCCGGTCCTGGTTCTTTTGTGAGGCCCCCGGCCAGATGTCCTTCACCGTCGCTCTCGTCGGTCGGCCGAATGTCGGCAAATCGACTCTGTTCAACCGTTTGGCCGGCAAGAAGCTGGCGCTGGTCGACGACACGCCCGGCGTGACGCGCGACTGGCGCTCGGCGCCCGCCCGCGTGGGCGGTCTGTCCTTCACCGTGGTCGATACCGCGGGCCTGGAGGACGTCACCGACGACAGTCTGGAGGCGCGCATGCGCCGCCAGACCGAACGCGCCCTGGAACGCGCCGACGTGGCGCTGTTCATCGTGGACGCCCGCGCCGGCATCACGCCGCTGGACCGCCACTTCGCGGCCCTGCTGCGCAAGGGCAAGACCCCGGTCGTCCTCGTCGCCAACAAGGCGGAGGGCAAGGCCGGCATGCCCGGTCTCTACGAAGCCTTCGAGCTTGGCCTGGGCGAGCCGATTCCGCTGTCGGCGGAGCATGGCGAGGGCATGGCCGATCTGGTCCAGGCCCTGCTGCCCTACGCCCCGCCGGAGCCGGAGGAGGCCGAGTTCACTCCCGCCCCCGCCAAGGGCGAAGGGGAGGAGGAGCTGCCGGTCGGCGACCAGCCGGAAACCGACGAGGAGCGCGCCCGCCCCATCCAGATCGCCATCGTCGGGCGCCCGAACGTTGGCAAGTCCACCCTGCTGAACGCCCTGATCGGCGAGGAGCGCGTGCTGACCGGCCCCGAGGCCGGCATGACGCGCGACGCCATCAGCGTCGATTGGGAGTGGCGTGGCCGCAAGTTCCGGCTGGTGGACACCGCCGGCATGCGCAAGCGCGCCCGCGTCGATGCCAAGGTGGAGAAGCTGGCCGTCGCCGACGCCCTGCGCGTCGTCCGCATGGCCCAGGTCGTCCTTCTGGTGGTCGATGCCAACCAGATCCTCGACAAGCAGGACCTGACCATCGCCCGCATGGTGGTGGAGGAAGGCCGCGCGCTGGTCATCGCCCTGAACAAGTGGGACGCCGTGGACGACCGCGCCATGGCCCTGCGTCAGGTCGAGGACAAGCTCCAGGCCGCGCTGGCCCAGATCAAGGGCGTGGAGGTCGTGACCATCTCCGCCCTTCAGGGCCGGAAGCTGGACACGCTGCTGGACTCGATCCTGTCCACCTACGGGCAGTGGAACCGGCGCATCCCGACCGCCCAGCTCAACCGCTGGATCGAAGGGGTTCTGGATCATCACCCGCCGCCCCTGGTCGAGGGCCGGCGCATCAAGATCCGTTACGCCACGCAGGTGAAGACCCGCCCGCCGACCGTGGCGCTGTTCGTGAACAAGCCGCTGGATCTGCCGGAGAGCTACCAGCGCTATCTGATCGCCCATCTGCGCGAGACGTTCGAGCTGCCGGGCGTGCCGGTGCGGTTGCTGCTGAGAAAGCAGAAGAATCCGTTCGCGGACGATTGATCGACGCTTCAGGGAAAAAGCAAAAAGGCCGTGCGATTGCGCGGCCTTTTTGCTTTGGCGGGCAAGGCTGCCATTTCACCCCTGCGCCGACACCACCTCGCCATGGCGGGTGCAGGACGCTTCCGCCAGTTCCACGAAGGCTTCGGTCACGTCGTCCGGCTGGGCCAGCTTGGTCTGGTCCTCGCCGGGGAAGGCCTGCATGCGCAGCTTGGTCGCCACGATGCCGGGGTCAACCAGGTTGACGCGCAGGTTCGACGCGGCGATTTCCATCGCGTAGGTCTTCACCATCATCTCCAGCGCCGCCTTGCTGGCCCCGTACGGGCTCCAGTAAGGATAGGGCGCGTTCGCGGCCCCGGACGTCACGAAGATGGCGCGTCCCGCGTCGGACGCGCGCAGCAGGCGGTCGAAGGAGCGGATCAGGCGGTAGTTGGCCGTGACGTTCACGTCCATCACGCGCTGCCACAGCTTCGGATCGTAATGGGCGACCGGCCCCAGGGCCTCCAGGACGCCGGCGTTGCTGACCAGGATGTCCAGCTTCCCGAACCGCTCGTAGATCGAGTAGCCGAGCTGGTCGATCTTGTCGAACTGGCGCAGGTCCAGCGGGACGAGCGTGGCGTTCCGGCCCGTGGCCTGGAAGATCGCGTCGTCGGTCTCTTCAAGACCACCGACGGTGCGGGCGGCCAGGATGACGTGGGCGCCCTCGGCGGCGAAGCGCTTGGCGACGGCGGCGCCGATGCCGCGCGAGGCGCCGGTGATGAGGGCCGTGCGGCCGGAAAGACGGGACATGGCGGCGACTCGACGATGATGCGGGGAGGGGATCGGCAAACGGGCCGGTCCGCTGGGTTGCGGCCGGCCCGTCGCGGCGGTGGCCGGGCTGTTACGCGCGGATGCGGACGTTCGCCTCGACCGGCGGGTGGTCCAGCGCGTCGGTCAGCGCGATGGGGTAGTCGCCGGTGAAACAGGCGTCGCAGAAGGTCAGCTTCTGCGGGTCGCGCCGCTCCTCGCCCATGGCGCGGTAGAGGCCGTCCAGGGAGATGAAGGCGAGGCTGTCGGCCTGGATGAAGTCGCGCATCTCCTCCACCGACATGCGGTGGGCCAGCAGCTTGCTCTGCTCCGGCGTGTCGATGCCGTAGAAGCAGGGGTGGGAGGTCGGCGGGCTGGAGATGCGCATGTGCACCTCTTTCGCACCGGCGGAGCGCACCATCTCCACGATCTTCTTGGAGGTCGTGCCGCGCACGATGCTGTCGTCCACCAGCACCACCCGCTTGCCCTCGATCATGGCGCGGTTGGCGTTGTGCTTCAGCTTCACGCCCAAATGCCGGATCTGGTCGGTCGGCTCGATGAAGGTGCGGCCCACATAGTGGTTGCGGATGATGCCCAGTTCGAACGGGATGCCGCTTTGGGTGGCGTAGCCGATGGCCGCGGGCACGCCGCTGTCGGGCACCGGGACCACCACGTCGGCGTCGATCCCCGATTCGCGGGCCAGTTCCGCGCCGATCCGCTGGCGCGCGCTGTAGACGGAGGCGCCCTCCATCACGCTGTCGGGCCGCGCGAAGTAGATGTATTCGAAGATGCAGAAGCGGCGGCCCTGCGGCTGGAAGGGACGCAGGCTCTGCACGCCCTGGTCGTTCAGCACGACCATCTCGCCCGGCTCCACGTCGCGCACATACTCGGCGCCGACGATGTCCAGGGCGCAGGTCTCGCTGGTCACGATGTAGGTGTCGCCCAGCTTGCCCAGCACCAGCGGACGCACGCCCAGCGGGTCGCGCACGCCGATCACCTCGTTCGGGGTCAGCGCCACCAGGGAGAAGGCGCCCTCGACCTGCCGCACCGCCTCGATCAGCCGGTCCACGGGCGAGCCGCCGCGGGCGATGGCCATCAGGTGGACGATGGTTTCGGTGTCGGTGGTGGACTGGAACAGGCAGCCGCGGCGGACGAGCTGGCGGCGCAGCGTGTGCGCGTTGGTCAGGTTGCCGTTGTGAGCCAGCGCGAAGCCGCCGAACTCGAAGTCGGCGTAGAGCGGCTGGACGTTGCGGATCGTCGTGTCGCCCGTGGTGGCGTAGCGGACGTGGCCGATGGCCTGCGGGCCCTTCAGCTTGCCGATGATCGCCTCGGACGAGAAATGGTCGCCGACCAGACCCAGGCTGTGCTGCAGATGGAAGCGGTCGCCGTCGTGGCTGACGATGCCGCAGGCTTCCTGGCCGCGATGCTGCAGCGCATGCAGGCCGAGCGCGGTGATGGCCCCCGCCTGTGGATGGCTGTGGATGCCGAACACGCCGCACTCCTCGCGCAGCTTGTCGTCGTCGAACGGATGCGTCGTCAGCATCGGAAGATCCTCGTCATACACAGCATCACCAAAGGGCATTGCCCCGGCGGCCTCTTGCCGGCGGGGCGTTACTCACAGGCACCCTGCACCGTGCGGCGTTCAGCGTGCGTTCTGGATCAGTCGCTCAAGGTCGCCGCGGTCCCGGTCCTTATAGCCGGTATCGGACGGCGAAGCACCACCGGTCTTCGGCGCGCCGGGCACCGGCGTGGACAGCCGGTCCAGCGCTTCCTTGGCCTCCACCGCCTGCCGCGCGCGCTCCCGCGCCATGTCCATCTGGCCCAGCCCGTCCTTGCGCAGCGATTCCGGCATCACCTCGTAGATCATGGCGGCGCCGGAGACCAGCATCGGGCGGGTCTTGGCGCCTTGCAGCCAGGCCGGATGCTCCGCCGGGTTCGGCACCAGCCAAGCGAAGAACAGATAGGCCACGGAGGCGAGGATTGCACCCTTCAGCAGGCCGAAGACAAATCCCAGCGACCGGTCGAGCGCCGAAAGGCCGGAATTCTGCACCCCGCGCGACACCACGCGGCCCAGGATTGTCAAAACCACAAGGCTGACGACGAACAGCGCCACCGCCGACGCGGCGTAGGCGGCCATCTCGACATGGATGTAGTTCTGCGCGATGGGCAGCACATGAGGCAGGGCGTTCAGCGTGATCAGGGCCGCACCCACCCAGGCGGCGACCGACAGCACCTCGGCCACCATGCCGCGGGTGAAGGCCAGCAGCGCCGAAAGCAGAAGCACCACGATGACGGCCAGATCCGCCGGGTTGATCGGGAAGGTGTCCATAACTCCGCTACGCCTCGTGCTTTCGCCTTGTGCTCTCGTGTCAGTCCCGTCCGCGCGGCGGGTGGGTTCCCGATCCGGCCTGGAACAGGGGCAGCAATTCGCCGAGCTGCTGCAACTCGACCGTCTTCAGGCCGTTGTCGCCGCGCCCCGGCTTCTTGCCGTTCCGTCTAGCCGGAAAGATCGCCGTTGAAAACCCCAGCTTTGCGGCTTCCTTCAGCCGGGCGTCGCTCTGGCCCACGGCGCGCACCTCGCCCGACAGGCCGATCTCGCCGAAGACCACGGCATCGGCGGGCACCGGCTCCCCGGTCAGGGAGGAGACGAGCGCCGCGGCGACCGCGAGGTCCGCCGCCGGTTCGGTGATGCGCAGCCCGCCGGCCACGTTCAGGTAGACGTCGTTGGCGCCGATCTGCACGCCACAGCGCGCCTCCAGCACCGCCAGCACCATGGCGAGCCGCGCCGAATCCCAGCCGACCACCGCGCGCCGCGGCGTGCCGAGCGGGGAGGGGGCGACCAGCGCCTGCACCTCCACCAGCACCGGGCGGGTGCCCTCCATGCCGGCAAAGACCGCGGCCCCCGACACGTCGCCGCGCCGTTCCGCCAGGAACAGGGCGGAGGGGTTGGCGACCTCGCCCAGCCCGCCGTCGGTCATCTCGAACACGCCGATCTCGTCCGTCGCGCCGAAGCGGTTCTTCACCGCGCGCAGGATGCGGAACTGGTGGCCGCGCTCGCCCTCGAAATACAAAACCGTGTCCACCATGTGCTCCAGCACGCGGGGACCGGCGATGGTGCCCTCCTTGGTGACGTGGCCGACCAGCAGCAGCACGCAGCCGCGCCGCTTGGCGACGCGGATCAGCTCCTGCGCGGAGGCGCGAACCTGGGCCACGGTGCCGGGAGCGCTGTCCAGATTGTCCACATACATGGTCTGGATCGAATCGATGACGACCACCTCCGGCCCGTCCGTGCCGTCCAGCGAGGCCACGATGTCGCGCACGCTGGTGGCGGAGGCGAGCTGGACCGGCGCCGCGGCGCAGCCCAGGCGCAGGGCGCGCAGCCGCACCTGATCCACCGCCTCCTCGCCCGAGACGTAGGCGCAGCGGTGTTCCTGCGACAGCCGGGCCATCGCCTGGAGGAGAAGGGTGGATTTGCCGATTCCGGGGTCGCCGCCGATCAGGATGGCCGACCCGGGGACGAGGCCGCCGCCGCACACGCGGTCGAACTCCTCGATGCGGGTCATGCGGCGGGGCGGCGCCTCGCTGGAGCCGGCGAGCCCGACGAAGTCCAGCCGCCGACCGCGCGCCACGCCCAGTCCCTTGGGCGCGCTTTCCGGGGCGGCTTCCTCGACGAGCGTGTTCCATTCGCCGCAGGCGTCGCAGCGGCCCGCCCATTTCGGGAAGGACGCGCCGCAGGATTGGCAGACGTAGCGGGTGGTTGGCTTGGCCAAAGGTTTAGCGATGGGTTGGGGCGGCAGCGCCCCACATATAGCAAGCTGACGATCTAAATCCTATGGCCGAGGCGATAAAAAGCTGGGGCTTTTCTTGGGCCGTTCCGATGGTAGGTTCTGCACCGGAACCAGGACGATGACGGACAGGAGGTGACACGGTGGCGGACAAGGACGCGCGGAAGATTCCGCTGCACGGGGCGGAGGAGTTCGAGGCGATGCGCAAGGCCGGGCGCCTGGCCGCGGCGACGCTCGACTTCATCACGCCCCATGTGGTGCCGGGAGTCAGCACGGGCCATCTGGACCGGCTGATCGAGGCGTACATGCGGGACAACGGCGCCATCCCCGCGACCATCGGCTATCACGGCTATCCGGCGGCGAGCTGCATCTCGCCCAACCATGTGGTCAACCACGGCATCCCGTCCGACGACAAGAAGCTGGCCGACGGCGACATCGTGAACATCGACGTGACGGTGATCCTGGACGGCTGGTATGGCGACACCAGCCGCATGTTCTTCGTCGGCGAGAAGATCGGGGTGAAGGCGCGCAAGCTGGTGGACATCACCTACAAGGCGATGATGGCCGGCATCGCGCAGGCCAAGCCGGGCAACCATCTGGGCGACATCGGCCACGCCATCCAGACGCTGGCCGAATCCCACCGGTACGGCGTGGTGCGCGATTTCGGCGGGCACGGCATCGGGCGGGTGTTCCACGATGCCCCGCATGTGGACCATTTCGGCAAGCGCGGCACCGGGGTGCTTCTGGTTCCGGGCATGGTCTTCACCATCGAGCCGATGCTGAACGCCGGCAAGCCGGACGTGAAGATCCTGTCGGACGGCTGGACCACGGTCACCCGCGACCGCTCCCTGTCGGCGCAGTTCGAGCATCAGGTCGGCATCACCGAGACGGGGTGCGAGATCTTCACCCTGTCCCCGGCGGGATTCACCCAGCCGCCCTACGGAACCGCCGCAGGGGCCGCCGCGGCATGAGCGGGGACCTGAAGCCCTGGACGGTGCTGGAGCGGCGGACCCTGCTCGACGCCGGTCCCTTTCTGAAAGTGCACGCCGAAACCATCGAGACGCCCGAGGGCCGGCGGGTGGAGAATTTCTATCAGGTCGAACAGATGGACTTCGTCCAGATGTTCGTGGAGGACGGGGACGGGCGTGCGCTGATGCTGCGCACCTACAAGCACGGCCCGCG
Organism: Azospirillum isscasi; assembly: GCF_030849505.1. Taxonomy (GTDB): domain Bacteria; phylum Pseudomonadota; class Alphaproteobacteria; order Azospirillales; family Azospirillaceae; genus Azospirillum; species Azospirillum isscasi. Next base: position 8,179 of record NZ_JAUJFI010000049.1, read on the forward strand.
CCGCGTCAGCCAGACCTTCCCCGCCGGGGCGCTGAACCCCGGGGAGGATCCGCTGGAGGCGGCGAAGCGGGAGTTGCTGGAGGAAACCGGCTACGCCGCGGAGGACTGGACCGCGCTTGGCTCCTACGTGGTGCAGGGCAACCAGCGCGGCTGCGTTTGCCACATGTTCCACGCCCGCGGCGCCCGCAAGGTGGCGGAGGCGGACTCCGGCGACCTGGAGGAGATGCGGCTGGAGCTTGTGACCCGCGCGGAGATGATCGCGGCGGCGGCAGAGGGCGATTACGCCCTGCTGCCGGTCATCGCCATGCTGGGGGCCGTCCTGTTGCCGGAACTCCGCGATACCCTCGCCAGGGGAGCGGCGCAGCCGGTGCGGTGAGAGGTCACTTCTCTTCGGTCGGGCCGGCGAAGAAGTGGGCCAGAGCGACGGCGGCCTCGTGCGACAGCGGGTTGTCGTTCTTGATGAGCTGCTCGTGGGCGTTCTTGATGGTCTGCACCGTCTCTTCGTTGGTCAGCAGACCCTTGGCCTGGAGCGTCTCCAGGATCTTGGCGCTCAGCATGAAGCCCGCGAAGGCCAGCCCGTTCGTGGTGATGTCCGCCATGCTCGTCTCTCCGATGGGAAGCCGGCCTGTGTGGGCCGGTGCTCGTTGTGGCCGACCCTACCGGGCGGCAGGTTAATTTTGCACGAACCGATGATCGGGCGCGCTACAGCGCCCGCACCTGCATCTTGATCGGCCCTTCCCCCCGGCCATGGACGAACTGGTCCACATAAGGGTTGCCGGAGTTGTCGATGTCGTTGGCGTGGCCGGTCCAGATGATGCGGCCCTGGTAGATCATCGCAACCCGGTCGGCGATCTTGCGGGCGGACGCCATGTCGTGGGTGATGGTCACGGCGGTGGCGCCCAGATCCTTCACGCACTTCACGATCAGTTCGTTGATCACGTCGGCCATGATCGGGTCGAGGCCGGTCGTCGGCTCGTCGAAGAAGATGATCTCCGGCTCGTCGGCGATGGCGCGGGCAAGGCCGACGCGCTTCTGCATGCCGCCCGACAGCTCCGACGGGAACAGCTCCCCCACCTCCGGGCCGAGACCGACCGCGCCCATCTTGGCGATGGCGATGTCCTTGGCCTTGGCGCGCGGCATGTGCTCGCCCTGGATCAGGCCGAAGGCGACGTTCTCCCAGACCTTCAGGCTGTCGAACAGGGCGGCGCCCTGGAACAGCATGCCGAACTTGTGCAGCAGCTTCTCCCGCTCGCGCGGGCGCAGCTTCGTCGTCTCCTCGCCGTCCACGCGGATGGAGCCGCTGTCCGGCGACAACAGACCGAGGACGCACTTCAGCATCACCGACTTGCCGGTGCCCGATCCGCCGATGACGACCAGCGATTCGCCGCGCCCGACCTCCAGGTCGATGCCGTTCAGCACGACCTTCGACCCGAACGCCTTGTGCACGTTCTTCAGGGCGATCTTCGGCGGATGAGCGGGGGGAACCTGCGACATGGGAGCGCTCATTTCGTCGAGAAGAAGATGCCGGTGATGAGGTAGTTCCACACCAGGATCAGGATGGAGGCCGACACCACCGCGTTGGTCGTCGCCGCACCCACGCCCTGGGCGCCGCCGCGGGAATGGTAGCCGTGGTAGCAGCCCATCAGCGACACCATGAAGCCGAACACCGCCGCCTTCACGAGGCCGGAAATCACGTCGATCGGCTCCAGGAACTCCCAGGTCCGGCTGATGTAGGAGGCCGGGTTGAAGTCCAGCCGGTAGACGCCGACCAGGAAGCCGCCGAACACGCCGATGATGTCCGCCACCAGCACCAGCAGCGGCAGCATGGTCAGCCCGGCGATCAGGCGGGGCGCCACCAGATACTTGAACGGGTTGGTGGACAGGGTGGACAGGGCGTCGATCTGCTCGGTCACGCGCATGGTGCCGATCTCGGCGGCCATGGCGGCGCCGATGCGCCCAGCCACCATCAGGCCGCCCAGCACCGGCCCCAATTCCCGCGTCACCGACAGGGCGACCACCGTGGCGATGGCGCCTTCCGCCTGGAAGCGGGAGAAGCCGGAATAGCTCTGCAGCGCCAGCACCATGCCGGTGAACAGGGCGGTCAGCCCGACCACCGGCAGGGAGTAATAGCCGATGTCGATCATCTGGCGCAGGATCTGCCGCGGGTACAGCGGCGGACGCACGCAGTGCGACAGGGCGGTGGCGGTGAACAGGCCGAGCTTTCCGGTTGCTTCCAGAAAGATCAGGAAGGCCCGTCCGGTGGCGGCAAGGAAACCCATCAAGCGACCTCAGGCGGCGGCGGGTCGCGATAGACCCTGTGATAGCGCGCGCCCAGCGAGGTCAGGATCTCGTAGCCGATGGTTCCGCCCTCGTCTGCCACGGTGTCCACCGGGCGGTTCGGGCCGATCAGCTCGACCAACCCGCCGGGCGTCACCGCCGCGTCGGGAAGGTGGCTGACGTCCACCGTGACCAGATCCATCGAAACACGCCCAACCACCGGAGCGGCCACGCCGTTGACGTAGACATGGCCGCGCCCGCTGAGCGAGCGCAGATATCCGTCGGCATAACCCACTGCGATGGTTGCGATTTTGCCTCTCGCCGCAACGCGGTGCGTGGCACCGTAGCCAACGGTCATAGGGCTGTCAACGTTGCGCACCTGGAGCAGCCGGGCGTCCAGCCGGATGGTGTCCCGCATCGGGTTCGCCGCACCGGGTGTCGGGTTGACGCCGTAGAGCGCGCAGCCGGGCCGCACGAGGTCGAAATGGAAGGCCGGGCCGTGGAAGATCCCGGCGGAATTGGCGAAACTCGCCGCGGCGGCGGGCAGTCGCCCCACCGCGGAGCGGAAGCGACCGAGCTGCTGGCTGTTCACCACCGAGTCCTCGTCGGCGCAGGCGAGGTGGGTCATCCACACCCGCACATCCACCCCGTCCAGCCGCGACAGGTCCCCCACCAGCGTGTCCAGCTCGTCCGGACCGAGCCCGAGTCGGTTCATGCCGGTGTCGATGTGCACGACGGCGGGCAGGGCGGCGCCCTGCGCCTTCGCATGGGCCTGCCACGCGGCGATGTCGCCGAGATGGTTGAGAACCGGCAGGATGCGGTGGGCCGTGAAGTCCGGCGCGGTGCCGGCGGGCAGGCCGCCCAGCGACAGCACGCGGGCATCCGGCGGCGCCACGGCGCGGACGGCCAGAGCCTCCTCGAACTGCGCCACCACGAAGGTGCGGCAGCCGGCGGCGGCCAGCGCCGGGACGACGCGCTCCACCCCCAGGCCATAGGCGTTGGCCTTGACCACGGCGGCGCATTCCGCGGGCGCCACCCGGTCGCGGAGCTGCGTCCAATTGGCGACCACGGCGCCCAGGTCGATGGTCAGAACGGCGCCGGCGCGGGCGAGGGGATCACTCAGTAGGGCCGAAGTCATGGGTCGTGTCGAGGTCGCCGAATTTGGTGAACTGTCCGTCGAAGAACATGCGGACGCTGCCGATCGGGCCGTGGCGCTGCTTGGCGATGATCGCCTCCGCGGTGTTGTGCACCTCGGCGTAGCGCTTCTGCCAGTTGGCGTAGCGGTCGTTGTACTTGTCCTCCGACTCCTCGGGCCGGCGGGCCGGCTCGCCGCGCTCAAGATAGTACTGTTCGCGGTAAACGAACATCACGACGTCGGCGTCCTGCTCGATGGAGCCCGATTCGCGCAGGTCGGCGAGCTGGGGACGCTTGTCCTCGCGCATCTCCACCGCGCGGCTGAGCTGCGACAGGGCGAGCACCGGCACCTCCAGCTCCTTGGCGATGGCCTTCAGGCCGCGGGTGATCTCCGAAATTTCCTGCACGCGGTTCTCGTTGCCCCTGGTCGAGCTGCCGCGCAGGAGCTGGAGATAGTCCACCACCACCATGCCCAGCCCGTGCGTGCGCTTCAGCCGCCGGCAGCGGGTGCGCACCGCGGCAATGGTCAGGGCCGGCGTATCGTCCACGAAGAAGGGCACGCGGCTGAGTTCCTGGCTGGCCGCCACGAATTTGGGGAAGTCGCTGTCCTTGATCTCGCCGCGGCGGATCTTGTCGCCCGACACCTCGGCCTCGCCGGCCAGGATACGGGTGGCGAGCTGCTCCGCCGACATTTCCAGCGAGAAGAAGCCGACCGGCGCGCCCTCGCCGCCGTTGGTGCGCATGTGCGCCTTGGCCGCGTTGAAGGCGATGTTGGTGGCCAGCGCCGTCTTGCCCATCGAAGGGCGCCCGGCCAGGATGATGAGGTCCGACGGGTGCAGGCCGCCCAGCTTGCGGTCCATGTCGCGCAGGCCGGTGGTCACGCCGGTGACGTGGCTGGACCGCCGGAAGGCCGTTTCCGCCGTGGTGATGGCCGCCTTCAGCGACTCGGAGAAGGCGATGAAGCCGCCGCGCACGTCGCCGGTCGAGGCGAGGTCGAAAAGCTGCTTCTCCGCCGTCTCGATCTGGTCCATGGCGTCGATGTCGAGGTCGTGCTGATACGCCTCGTTCACCATGTCCGTGCCGACCTCGATCAACTGCCGGCGCAGGAACAGGTCGTGGATCGTCTTGCCGTAGTCGCCGGCGTTGACCACCGTCACCACGTTGGCGGCGAGCTGCGCCAGATAGCCGGCGCCGCCGTCCGGGGCCAGTTCCGGGTCGTTGTCGAAATAGGCCTTCAGCGTGACCGGGTTGGCGATCTGGCCGCGCTCCACCATCTTGGCGATGGCCGAGAAGATGCGCTGGTGCGCCGGGTCGTAGAAATGCTCGGCGCGCAGGAACTCGCCGACCTTCTCGTACGCCTTGTTGTTCACCAGGATGGCGCCGAGCAGGGCCTGTTCCGCCTCCTCGTTGTGGGGCGGCGTGCGGTAATCCGCCGCGGGCTTCGCGGCACCGGCGCGGGACAGCCCGCCGTCGAGGGGGCGCGGCTCGAAAAGCTGGGTGGTCTTGTCATCCATGTCCGGCACTCTAGCAAAGGGCGGGACGCAAAGCTGTGCGATCGGGGTAAGGCTACCCACATTCCTGTGAATAACTTTTGTCCACAGCCGGTGAGACTTGGGGATAACCCGGAAAACGGACGCCGTGTCAACGCGATAAGGAGGCTCCCGGCCTGTGGGCGGAGGCCGGGGCGGCGTCCGTCAGCGCCGCTTCGGCATGGACCATGTAATCGCGGACCAGCGGGACCGCGCCCAGCGACCGGGCGAGTTGCATCTGGAAGACCATGTGCCCCTGATAGCGGAAGCTGATCTCGGCGCCCGCCAGATAGAACTCCCACATCCGGCAGAAGCGCTCGTCGCACATGGCGCGGGCCTCGTCGCGCCGTGCGAGAAACCGCTCCCGCCAGTGGCGCAGCGTCTCGGCGTAATGGAGGCGCAGGATCTCCACATCGGTGTTCCACAGCCCGGCCTTCTCCACGGCGGGGATCACCTCCGACAGGGCGGGCGAGTAGCCGCCGGGGAAGATGTACTTGCGCAGCCAGGGATTCGTGGCGCCCGGCCCGTCCGAACGCCCGATGGAATGGAGCAGGGCCACCCCGTCCTCGGCCAGCAGGCCGCGCAGCCGGGCGAAGAAGGTGCGGTAATGCGGCACGCCGACATGCTCGAACATGCCGACCGAGACGATGCGGTCGAATCGCCCGTCCATCTGCCCGTCCATCTGACGGTAATCGCGCAGCTCGAACCGCACCCGGTCGCCGAGTCCCGCCCGCTCGGCCCGGTCTCGCGCCACGGCGAGCTGTTCGGTGGACAGAGTGATTCCCGTGACGTGGGCCCCGGTGGCCCGGGCGAGGTACAGCGCCATGCCGCCCCAGCCGCAGCCGACGTCGAGCACCCTCATGCCCGGCTGGAGCAGAAGCTTTGCCGCGATGTGCCGCTTCTTGGCCTCCTGCGCCTCGTCCAACCCGGTGTCCGGGGTGGGGAAGTAACCGCAGGAGTATTGCAGGTCACGGTCCAGGAACAGTTCGAAGAAGGCCCGCGACAGGTCGTAATGGTGGGCGGCGTTGCGCCGCGACCGCCGCAGGGGATTGCTCTGCTGGAGGAGCCGCAGGGCCGGGGCGAGGGCTTCCCGGACGTTGCCCAGCACGCCCTGGACGTTCTCCGGCCCGGCGCAGAGCAGCGCCAGGAAGTCGTAGATCGAGCCACCCTCGATGGACAGGCGGCCATCCATGTAGGCTTCCCCGAAACGCAGCCGCGGATTCACCACGAGGTCCCGGTGCAGCGCCTTGTCGTGCAGGCGCAGCGTCAGGGACGGGGCGCCGACCCCAACCCGGTGCCTGCGCCCGTCGGCGCCCAGGATGTCTAAGGCGCCGGCGGTCATCGCCGGGCCGAGCAGGCGGGCAAGCAGCATCGCGCATCTCCGCATCCGTCGAACAGGATCGGCGTCGATGACCCGCCCCCTACGAATCACCGGGCGAATCACCGGGAACGAGAGTCGGGGGTCGGAGCGGGATGAGGCAACCCGCCCGACGGGGCAGGGGCGCGGGGCGTCCGGCGCATCCCGATGGGGAGGAGCCGGATGGAAAAGGGGGGCGGAACGCGGAAAAGCCGCCTCGCCCCCATCAAGGGGCGGGCGGCTTCCGGACGAGCGGACTGGTCTCGAAGACGGGCGGTCAGCCCTCCTCGGAAACCTCGGCCTCGGGGGCCTCGGCGGCCTCCTCGATCTCGTCTTCCTCGTCGCGCAGGTCGGCGGCGGTGACCATGCCGCCGCGGGACAGCTGCAGCTCGGCCTCTTCCTTCGAACGGGCGACGTTCACCGTGACGGTGATGCTCACCTCGGGGTGCAGGACGACGCGCAGCTGGAACAGGCCCAGCGTCTTGATCGGCGACTCGATCTGCACCTGCTTGCGGTCGACCGTGTAGCCGGCGGCGTGCAGGGCGTCGGCGACGTCGCGCGGGGTCACCGAACCGTACAGGACGCCGGTCTCACCGGCCTGACGGATCACGACGACCGACACGGCGTTCATCTTGGCGGCAACCTGCTCGGCGTCCTTGCGGCGCTCCAGGTTGACGGCCTCCAGGTGGGCCTTCTGCTTCTCGAAGAACGCCATGTTCGCCTTGGTGGCGCGCAGGGCCTTCTTCTGCGGCAGCAGATAGTTGCGGGCGAAGCCGGGACGCACCTTCACGACCTGGCCCATCTGGCCGAGCTTCTCGACCCGCTCCAGCAGAATAACTTCCATCACTCGTCCTCCTGATCGGGGCCGGCGGGCCGGAGACGGCGACGCAGCCCAATCCATTGCTCGATCATGCCCAGGCCGACCATCAGCACGATCGGCCAACCGAAAAGAAACAGGAACATGTAGAACCCGACGAGGATCGGCAGCTTGGCCGACCGGCTTCGGGCAAACGCATGCACCACCGAAAGCCCGGCAAAGGCGAATGGCAGCGCCAGGACCAGCGCGGCGTTGACCGCGAGGAACCCGGCCGGGTCCGGCGCCAGGGAGGCCGCCAGCAGGGCCGCAAGGAACGCGGTGGCGAGCCACCGGGGCAGTTCCAGGTCGTCCAGCCGCATGGCGGGGCGCCGGTTGCGGCCGAACCGCATCAGGGCGCCCTGGGCCAGGGCTCCGTTGATGATCGTCATGACGAGCCATGAGATCACCGCGAAGCCCGGCAGCACCTCGGCCATCCAGATGTCCTGCGGGTCCGGGGCCGGCTGGCCCTGCGCGGAGAACATCTGGTCCGCCATGCGGCCCAGCGTTTCCCGCACCGCGCCCTCCAGCCCGCCGGGCTGATCGAGCGTCAGAACCGCGGCCCCCAGAAGGCCCGCCAGTCCCATTCCGGTCAGCGCCATCAGGAGCCGGCCCGGAGGATACCATTCCACTCCCCCGTCGGGAGCCGCCCGCGCCAGCAGCGCCTGCCGCACCACCAGGATGACCGGGACAGCCGCGGTCACCAGATAGGCGAGAGACACCAGAAGGCTGGACGACACCGCCAGGACCGCCACCGTTCCCGCCGCACCGGCGAGAAGGGAGACGGTGGAGCCGAGCCACAATCCCGCGAGGAACAGCGGCAACGGCGCCAGATAGCCCAGGATCAGCGCCCCGAATCCGCCGAACAGGACGGCGAGATAGAAGAACGCGCTGACCACGCCGACACCGATGGCAGCCGCCAGAGGGGCGGCCAGGGGCGAGGCCATGGGATTACCTTTGCCTTGTGTCCGCTTCGGGTCCTTACTTCACCACGTAGGGAAGCAGGGCCAGGAAACGGGCGCGCTTGATGGCGCGGGCGAGTTCGCGCTGCTTCTTCGCGGAAACCGCGGTGATGCGGCTCGGCACGATCTTGCCACGCTCGGAGATGAAGCGGGACAGGAGCTTGACGTCCTTGTAGTCGATCGCCGGGGCGTTCGCGCCCGAGAACGGGCAGGTCTTGCGGCGGCGGAAGAACGGACGGCGGGGACCGCCACCGGTGCGGGCCGGAGCGCCCGAGGTCTGCTTGTCGGACATTTAGGCGTTCTCCCCTTCGGTAACGGCGGGTTCCTGGCGGCGCGGCGGGCGCGGGCCACGATCCTCGAAGCGGCGCGGGCCGCGGTCGCCGCGATCACCGCGGTCGCCACGCTCGCCGCGGCTCTGCATCATCACCGACGGGTTGGCGTCCAGCGCATCGACGCGGACGGTCATGAAGCGCAGCACGTCCTCGTTGATGCTCATGTTCCGCTCCATCTCCAGGACGGCGGCGGCGGGGGCATCAAGGTTGAACAGGGTGTAGTGACCCTTGCGGTTCTTCTTGATCTTGTAGGTGAGCGTCTTCAGACCCCAGTATTCGGACTTGGCGACCTGGCCGCCGTTGTCGCGGATGATCTGGGCGAACTGCTCGCTGAGCTGCTCGGCCTGGGCGGCCGAGATGTCCTGGCGCGCGATCAGCACGCACTCGTAAAGAGCCATCGTACTCCCCATGGCTGTTCATGGTCCGGCGCTGCGCCCCATCCCCTATGGACAGGATCAGCCGCCCGGGCCTAGCCGGTGGCACGCGGGCCGCCGGCAAGGAGTTATGAAGCGGCGCAGTATGCACAAAAGCCCTTTCCCGACAAGCGGAAACATGAGCCGGCCGGCGATTCCGGTCGACCTGCCCCCGGCACGCCTTCAACTGGCCCTTTTCCGGCTCGTCTTTGCATCGCAGCAATGAAAAAACGCCGGAAAAGCAACAGAAAGGCGCCAATTCGGGCCCTTCAACGATGAGCATCGCTTGACTTGCCCGAAAGGCCGGGTATGACTGTCGCCCAATTCAACGGCAACGCCGCGGGTGGCGGGCCTTTTTACTAGGGTTTCCAGACAGCATGACCAGGGCGTTCGTCTTTCCGGGCCAGGGCAGCCAAGCCGTCGGCATGGGCCGCGAGCTGGCCGAGGCGTTCGAGGTCGCGCGGCACACCTTCGAAGAGGTGGACGACGCGCTGAACCAGCGCTTGTCCCGCCTGATGTTCGAAGGTCCCGAGGCCGACCTGACCCTGACCGAAAACGCCCAGCCGGCCCTGATGGCCGTCAGCGTCGCGGTCCTGCGGGTTCTGAACGACCAGGGCGGGCTCGACCTCGCCAAGCACGCGGCCTTCGTCGCCGGCCACTCGCTCGGCGAATATTCCGCCCTCTGCGCCGCCGGCGCCTTCACCCTGGCCGACACCGCGCGCCTGCTGAAGCTGCGCGGGCAGGCCATGCAGAAGGCGGTGCCGGTCGGGCAGGGCGCCATGGCCGCCCTGCTGGGCGCCGAGCTGGAGCAGGCCCAGGCCATCGCCGCCGACGCTGCCCAAAACGAGGTCTGCACCGTCGCCAACGACAATTCGTCGGGCCAGGTGGTGATCTCCGGCCATGCCGAGGCCATCGACCGCGCCATCGTGATCGCGGCGGAGCGCGGGCTGAAGCGCACCGTGCGCCTGCCGGTCAGCGCGCCCTTCCACTGCCCGCTGATGCAGCCCGCCGCCGACGCCATGGCCGAGGCGCTCGCCGCCGTGACGATCGCCGCCCCGGCGGTTCCGGTGGTCGCCAACGTGACGGCCTCCGCCGTGTCCGATCCCAACGAGATCCGCCGCCTTCTGGTGGAGCAGGTGACCGGCATGGTTCGCTGGCGCGAGAGCGTGCTCTATATGAAGGAGCAGGGCGTGTCCACGCTGGTGGAACTCGGCTCGGGCAAGGTGCTGTCGGGTCTCGCCAAGCGCATCGACAAGGAATTGGCCGGGACCTCGGTTCAGGGGCCGGCCGACGTCGAATCGTTCCTGAAGACCCTGTGAGGCATTCCATGTTCGACCTGACCGGAAAGAAGGCGCTGGTCACCGGCGCCTCGGGTGGCATCGGGGCGCAGATCGCCCGCGCGCTGCACGCGCAGGGCGCCACCGTCGCCCTGTCCGGCACCCGCGTCGCCCCGCTGGAGGCCCTGGCCGCCGAGCTGGGCGAACGCGCCCTGGTGGTGCCCGGCAATCTGGCCGACGCCGCCGGGACCGAGCAGCTCGCCAAGGACGCGGAGGCCGCTCTCGGCCAGATCGACATCCTGGTGAACAACGCCGGCCTGACCCGCGACCAGCTCGCGCTGCGCATGAAGGACGACGACTGGCAGTCGGTGCTGGACGTCAACCTGACCGCCGCCTTCCGCCTGTCGCGCGCCGTGCTGCGCGGCATGATGAAGCGCCGCTGGGGCCGCATCATCGGCATCACCTCGATCGTCGGCGTCACCGGCAACCCCGGCCAGGCCAACTACGCCGCCTCCAAGGCCGGCATGATCGGCATGTCGAAGTCGCTGGCCGCGGAGGTCGCGTCGCGCGGCATCACCGTGAACTGCGTCGCGCCGGGCTTCATCACCACGGCGATGACCGACGCCCTGAATTCCGAGCAGAAGGACAAGCTGCTCACCGCCATTCCTTCCGGCCGCATGGGCGAGCCGGGGGAAATCGCCGCCGGAGTCGTGTACCTGGCGAGCGATGAGGCCGCCTATGTCACCGGCCAGACGCTGCACATCAACGGCGGCATGGCCATGATCTGAGGCGGATTCGCTGCCTGAACCACAGGTTCGGACCGGCTCCCGCGGGCGCTGGTCAAGGCTGTTAAAATGTGTTATCGGACGGGGCTTTTTGTGGCAGGAAGACACGCAGCCGCGTGTTGAACCGGCCGAATTCGCCCGAGCGGTCTCAAGGATTGGAAGGTCTGAAAAAATGAGCGATGTCGCCGAGCGCGTGAAGAAGATCGTGGTGGACCACCTGGGCGTCGAGGAAGGTAAGGTGACGGAGAACGCCTCCTTCATCGACGATCTCGGCGCCGACAGCCTCGACACGGTCGAGCTGGTCATGGCTTTCGAGGAAGAGTTCGGCTGCGAGATTCCGGACGACGCCGCCGAGAAGATCCTGACGGTGAAGGACGCCATCGACTTCATCAAGGCGAACGCCGCCGCCTGATAAGGCGCTGGCGCACAGAGGGCCAGGCAGCTTTCCCAAGTGGCCTGGCCGTCGCTGAGTTTTCCGAGGAAAGGTCAAGGAATACCCCATGAGACGTGTCGTCGTTACCGGCCTCGGTCTGGTCACGCCGCTCGGTGTCGGCCATAAGCTCAACTGGGAGCGTCTGATCGCCGGCCAATCGGGCATCCGCGCCATCACGGGTTTTGACGCCTCCGATCTGGCCTCGAAGGTTGCCGGGCAGGTTCCGCGCGGGGATGGCGACGGGTTGTTCAACCCCGATGCCTTCATTCCGCCGAAGGACCAGCGGAAGATGGATGATTTCATCATCTTCGCCATTGCCGCGGCCCACGAAGCGATCAAGGATTCCGGCTGGGTCCCCCAGACCGACGAGGAGCGCGAACTCACCGGCGTCATGGTGGGCTCGGGCATCGGCGGCCTGCCGGGCATCGCCGAAGGTGCGGTGACCCTCGCCGAGAAGGGACCGCGCCGCATCTCCCCCTTCTTCATTCCGGCCTGCCTGATCAATCTGGCGTCCGGCCACATCTCCATCCAGCACGGCTTCAAGGGTCCGAACCACGCGGTGGTGACGGCCTGCTCGACCGGCGCGCACGCCATCGGCGACGCTTCGCGCCTGATCATGCTGGGTGACGCGGACGTGATGGTCGCGGGCGGCACGGAAGCAGCGGTGAGCCGCCTGGGCGTGGGCGGTTTCGCCGCCATGCGCGCCCTGTCCACCGCCTTCAACGACACGCCGGAGAAGGCGTCGCGCCCCTACGACAAGGACCGCGACGGCTTCGTGATCGGCGAAGGTTCCGGTGTCGTCGTCCTCGAAGAGCTGGAGCACGCCAAGAAGCGGGGTGCCCACATCTATGCCGAAGTCGTGGGCTACGGCATGTCGGGCGACGCCTACCACATCTCCGCTCCGGCGGAGGATGGCAACGGCGGTTTCCGCTCCATGCGCAACGCGCTGAAGCGGGCCGGGCTCGATCCGGCGAGCATCGACTACGTCAACGCGCACGGCACCTCGACGCCGCTGGGCGACGAGATCGAGCTTGGCGCGGTGAAGCGTCTGTTCGGCACGGCGATGGACAGCGTCGCCATGTCCTCCACCAAGTCGGCCATCGGTCACCTGCTGGGGGCCGCCGGCGCGGTCGAGGCGATCTACTCGATCAAGGCGATCAACCACGGCATCGTTCCGCCGACGCTGAACCTTGAGAACCCCTCGGAGAGCTGCCTCGGCGTCAACCTCGTTCCAAAGGTTGCGCAGGAGCGCCGCGTGCGGGCCGCGCTGTCGAACTCCTTCGGCTTCGGCGGCACCAACGCCTCCCTGGTCTTCAAGGAATTCGCCTGAGCGGCGAAGCATAGCGGAGACCGCCGATGGGCTGGGGGCTCCGAATCGCGGCGGGGGCGTTGACCGCCCTCACCGCGGGCAGCGCCTTGGTGTTCTGGGGAGCCCTCAGCGTGATGGCCCCCGGACCGTTGGAGCATGCCGAAACGGTCGTCATTCCGCGTGGAAGCGGGCTGGAAGCCATTGCGCTGACTTTGGGAGACGCAGGGGTCGTCGAATCCCCGATCCTCTTCGTGGTCGCCGCAAAGCTCCAAGGCCCGCTGAAGGCGGGCGAGTATACGTTCCCGGCGGGCATCAGCGTCGACGGTGTCCTGGATATGCTGCGTCAGGGCAAGACGGTGGTCCGCCGCTTCACGGTGCCGGAAGGGCTGACCTCCGCCCAGGTGGTGGCGCTGCTCGACGCCGAACCGGCGTTGACCGGCGATCTGAAGGCCGTTCCGAAGAACGGGACCCTGCTGCCCGAGACCTATCACTATTCCTACGGCGATCCGCGCTCCGCTCTGGTCGAGCGTATGCAGCACGCGATGACGCAGGCGTTGAACGACGCCTGGAAGAATCGCGGCCCGGATCTGCCGTTTGAAAATCCGCAGCAGGCGCTGACCATGGCGTCCATCGTGGAGAAGGAGACCGGCGTCGCGGCGGAGCGCGCCAAGGTGGCCGGCGTCTTCGTGAACCGTCTGGAAACCGGCATGAAGCTCCAGTCGGACCCGACGGTCATCTACGCCCTGACCGATGGCAGCGGCGAGTTGGGGCGGGCCTTGACCCGCAACGACTGGAAGTTCGAGTCACCCTACAACACCTATCAGGTGAACGGGTTGCCGCCGGGACCGATCGCCAATCCGGGGCGCGCCTCCATCCAGGCGGCTCTGCACCCGGAGAAGCACGACTTCCTGTATTTCGTCGCCGATGGCGGTGGCGGGCACGTCTTTGCGAAGACCTTGCCCGATCACAACCGGAACGTCGCGAAATGGCGCGAGGTGCAGCGCCGTCAAACCGGCGGCGCGGGCAACGGGGACACGCCGCAGGAGTGAGCGGTCCCCTGTTCCCGGTCGGAAGGCACGTCGGTCAGGCGGCGTTCGACGCCATCGGTTCGAGCGCGACGACTCCGCCCAGCGCGCCGTAGCTCTTGCGGGCGTCGCGCATTTTCTCCAGCGATTCCATCAGGCTCTCTTCGGCGAAGCCGGGGGCGAGCTGGGCCAGTTCCTGTTCCGTCAAGGCGATGAAGGCGTCCAGAAGGCGCGCGTGGATGCGGCAGGCTTGGCGGACTTCATCGGCGACCATCGGTGCTGGCATGGTAGGCTCCCAATCACGGAATAAAGAGAAACACGGTCCGTCCGTGCGTGGGAATTCTCTCGGTTTGTGGTTAATAGAGCATTAAATGCAATTCATCTTCCCGGAAGGAAGAAGAGTTACCACTTCGGATGAAAAAGGCGAAAATCGGACGATTTCGATTTTGGTATGTGACAGAGATAAGGCGGCTTTTGAGACTTTCGAATAGTCGCCGTCGATTCAATACAGGGAGGGTCCCCCGCCGCGCACGGGCGGGGGACCGGACAATCACCGCCGGATTTCCTTGTCCAGGTTCAGGTCCGCTTTGGCTCCCTGGATGCGTGCCCGGTAGACCAGCATGGCCTCCATCACGCGCTGCACGTAATTGCGCGTCTCGTAGATCGGGATCAGTTCCAGCCAGTCCACGGCGTCGATGGCCTCGCCGCGCGGGTCGCCATAGGTCTCGATCCACTGGCGCACGCGGGTCGGGCCGGCGTTGTAGGCGGCGATGGCCATGATGTAGGAGCCGTTGAAGCGGTCGATCATGTCCGCCAGATAGGCGGAGCCGAGCCGCACATTGTAATCCGGGTCGCTGGTCAGCTTGGCGTTGTTGTGCTTGACCCCCAGCTTGTTGGCGACAAGCTGCGCCGTTCCGGGCATGAGCTGCATCAGCCCGCGCGCCCCGGCGGAGGACACCACGGCGGTGTTGAAGGTGCTCTCCTGCCGGATGATGGCGTGCACCAGGGCGATTTCCGGGGCGGAGGGACGGCTCTCGATCATCGGGTAGCCGGCTTCCACCAGGAACACGTCGTTCTGCGCGGCGTCCTTCGCGGCGGCCACGGCGAGGTCGCGGCGCCCGACCTCCCGCGCCAGCTTGGCGGCCAGCACGTAATCCGCCGGCTCCTTCGCGTCGAGGCTGAGGCGGCGCAGGAAGGCGGTCACCCGCTCGTCCGTGTTGCCCTCGATCTCGGCCAGCAGCTTCGTCACGCGCACCACCTCCCGCCGTTCGAAGGCGGTGGCGTCGGCGTTGGACACGCGCGGTTCGGCGGGCAGGTCGATGCGGCCATTCCCGGCGTGGCGGGCGGCAAGCTGGCCGTAGAAGGTCGTCCCGTACTGGGCGGCCTTGCCGTACCAGTCCTTCGCCTGCGCCGTCTGGCCCAGAGCCTCCGCCGCGCGCCCGCACCAGTAGGCGCCGCGCGCCTTGCTGATCGGCGCGCCCACGGAACGGTAGAGCTTGTGGAAATGGCCGAAGGCGCTCGACGGATCGTCGAGGAAGCGGAGCGCGAGGAAGCCGGCCAGGAACTCGGCTTCCGCCGCGCCGTTGCCGTCCGTCTGCCCGTGCGCCTTCACGAGCCGGTAGGCGAGGTTGTGGTCGCCGTTCGTCATGGCGCGGCGGGCCAGGATGTGGCGCTCCGTCCACCACGCCTGCGGACGCCCCATGTCCTTGGGCGCCTGGGCGATGATCTCCAGCGCCCCCGCGTCGTCGCCCTTGCGGCGGCGGTAGCGGGCGCGGTCGAACAGCAGGCCGGGATCGTTGCGCAGGGAGGCGGGCACGCGGGCCAGCGCCGCGTCGGCGTTCTTGGCGTCGCCGTCCAGCGCGATGCGCGCCTCGATCAGCAGGTCGTAGGCTTCATCGAAGAAGGGCAGCATGCGGCGCACGGCGGCCTCCTGCCGTTCCCACAGCAGCCGGTCGATGCGCGCCTTGTGCTCCTGCGGACGCAGGTGGGAGCGGTAGCGGGCCAGGAACGCCTCTTCGTCCGCGGCGGTGAAGTTGGCTTCCACCCAGCGGTCGCGGACCATCCGCACGGCCCGCTCGGCGTTGCCGGTGGCCAGCAGCGTGTCGGCGTGGCGCATGAAGCCGTCGTTGGACAGGGGCGGGTACTGCTTGAACCAGGCCAGCACCCGGTCCTCGTCCAGGTCGATGGGCATCGCCTTCTCCGCCTGCCGGCGGAGCTGGGCCTGGTTGGGCCAGTCGCCGTTCTCGCGGATGAAGGCGGCGATCTCGTCGAAGCTGCCGCCGCCGGGAGTCGCCAGCGCCATCCAGCGGATCACCTTGGCCGGCAGCTTGTTCGACGCCTGGGCGGCGATGCGCAGCGCCTCGTCGTGGCGGTCGTTGTCGGCGGCCTTGAACGCCTGCCGGTAGACCGCGAGATCCTGCGCGGTCAGGCTGGCGGCCCCGGCGGGCTGGGCGAGCACGATCAGCCCCAGCAGGGCGGCGGCGATTGCGGAACGGGTGGCATGTCGGATGATCATCCGGGCGCTCTTGCTCGGGGGAACGGGTGCGGCTAAGGTGCGCGACACTTTTCTTGTAGTCCGTCGGAGGTGGCAGGCATGTTGTACGGTTCCATCGTCGCTCTTTTGACCCCGTTTAAAAACGGGAAAGTGGACGAGGCCGCCTTCCAGTCCTTCGTCGAGTGGCAGGTTGCGCAGGGCACCCACGGTCTCGTTCCGTGCGGCACCACGGGCGAGTCGCCCACCCTCTCCCACGAGGAGCACAACCGCGTCGTCGAGCTGTGCATCGAGGCCGCGGGCGGGAAGGTTCCGGTCGTCGCCGGCACCGGGTCGAACTCCACCGAGGAGGCGATCTCGCTGACCCAGCACGCGAAGAAGGCCGGCGCCACCGCGGCGCTGGTGGTCACGCCCTACTACAACAAGCCGACGCAAGAAGGTCTGTACCAGCATTTCAAAGCGATCCATGACGCGGCGGATTTGCCGATCGTTGTCTACAACATTCCCGGCCGCAGTGTCGTGGATATGTCGGTGGCGACGATGGCCCGCCTCGCCAAGCTGCCGAACATCATCGGCGTGAAGGACGCGACGGCGGATCTGGCCCGTCCGGTCCGTCTGCTGCAGGAGGTCGGCCCCGACTTCATCCAGCTGTCGGGCGAGGACGCGACGGCGCTGGCCTTCAACGCGCAGGGCGGCGTCGGCTGCATCTCGGTGACGGCGAACATCGCGCCGGCCCAGTGCGCCGCGATGCAGGACGCCTGGCGCAAGGGCGACCTCGCCACCGCCTACAAGTACCGCGACCTGCTGACCCCGCTGCACGATTCCATGTTCGTGGAGACGAGCCCGGCCCCGGTGAAATACGCCGCCAGCCTGCTCGGCAAGTCCACGGACGAGGTTCGCCTGCCGCTGGTCGCCGCGTCGGAGAGCACGCGGACCATCGTCCGCGACGCGATGAAGAAGGCCGGGGTGCTGTCCTAACGGGCAGCACCACCCCGCCCGAGGGAAGGAGGAGACGTGGCCGCCCGCGAGCCCGAACCAAGGCGCATCGCGGCACAGAACCGCCGCGCACGCTTCGACTATTTCATCGAAGACACCCTGGAGGCCGGTCTGATCCTGACCGGCACCGAGGTGAAGTCGTTGCGCGGCGGCCGTGCCAGCATCAACGAGGCGTACGCCGGCCTCAAGGACGGGGAACTGTACCTGTTCAACGCCTACATCCCGGAATACGGGCAGGCGGGCCGCTGGCTTCAGCATGAGACCAAACGGCCGCGCAAGCTGCTGGTGCACCGCCGCGAGCTGAACAAGCTCATGGGCGCCATCAAACAGAAGGGAATCACGCTGATTCCGATGTCGGTCTACTTCAACGACCGCGGCATCGCCAAGGTCCAGGTGGGTCTCGCCGCCGGCAAGAAGAAGCACGACAAGCGCGAGTCCGAGAAGGAACGGACGTGGCAGCGCGACAAGGCGCGCCTGATGCGCGACCGGGGCTGAGGAAAAGAATTTCACCACGGGGACACGGAGACACAGAGAGCGCGCTTTCTCTGTGTCTCCGTGTCCCCGTGGTGCGGTCCCACACCGATACGACCATTGACGAGAAGAAATGTGAGCCGCTTGTCCAACCGCGCCGGCGACCGGGAAGCCACCGTGGCCGGCGTCGCCGCCGACCTTTTCGCTGAACGCCGCCCCCAGGGCCGCATCCTCGTCGCCGGCGACGCGGACGGGGCGATGGGACGGGCGCTTGCCGACGGCGGGGCGGAAGTCACCCCCTGGAACCGGCTTGCCCTGGACGGGAAACCGGCCACGCCCTGGCCGGCGGACGGTGCCTTCGACGGGGCCGTGCTGCGCCTGCCGCGCGGCTGGGCCGCCTTCGAGATGGCGCTGCACGCTCTCGCCGCGCGTCTCCCCACCGGCGCGCCGCTGTGGGTCGTCGGCAGCAACGACGAGGGGATCACCTCGGCGCCCAAACGCTTCGACGGGCTGTTGGACGGGCTGGAGACCCTCGCCATCAAGCGCCGCGTCCGTGTCCTGGAAAGCCGCCGAACCAGCGCCTCGGCCAAAGGCAATCTGGAGGACTGGCGCGAAACCGTCGCCCTGCCGCTGCCGGGGCGTGACGGGGGGCTGGATCTCGTCTCCTATCCCGGTCTGTTCGCCCATGGACGGCTGGACACCGGCACGGAATGCCTGCTCCAGGTCCTGCCGGAGGTCGCGGCGGGCACCGCGGTGCTGGATTTCGGCTGCGGGGCCGGGGTGATCGCCCGGGCGGTGCGGGAGCGCACGCCGGACGCCCGGCTGACCCTTCTCGACATCGACGCGGTGGCTTTGCACGCCGCCCGCCAGAATGTGCCGGACGCGGAATGCGTGCTGAGCGACGGGCTGGCCGGGCTGGGCGCGCGGGAGCGCTTCGGGCTGATCGTCTCCAACCCGCCGCTTCACCGCGGCAAGGACGAGGATTTCGGGATGCTGGAGGCGCTGGTCGCCGGCACCAAGCAGTATCTGAAGCTCCGCGGCTCGCTGGTCGCGGTGACGCAGCGGACGGCGGGCGTGGGCAAGCTGTTCAAGACGGCCTTCGGCCACGCCGACCTGTTGCTGGAAACACCGCAATTCCAGGTGTGGAAGGGCACGCCGAAGTAAAGAGGGATGGCGGGGGCGGCGCCGGAGCGCGGCCCCCGCAGCAGGGTCAGCCCTCTTTCAGCAGCCGCGCCGCATCGACGGCGCCATAGGTCAAAATCGCGTCGCAACCGGCGCGCTTGAAGCCGGTCAGCGTCTCCAGCAGGGCCTTGTCGTAATCCAGCCAGCCGTTCTGCGCGGCGGCGCGCAGCATCGCATACTCACCGGAGACGTGATAGGCGAAGGTCGGAACGGCGAACGTGTCCTTCACCCGGCGGATGACGTCCAGATAGGGCAGGCCCGGCTTCACCATCACCATGTCCGCGCCTTCCTGAAGGTCGAGCGCGACCTCGTGAAGGGCCTCGTCGGTGTTGGCGGGGTTCATCTGGTAGGTTTTCTTGTCGCCCTTCAGGAAGCCGCCGGAGTTCACCGCGTCGCGGAAGGGACCGTAGAAGGCCGAGGCGTACTTGGCGGCGTAGGAGCAGAGCCGCACCAGCTCGTGCCCCTGGCTGTCCAGACGGTCGCGGATCAGGCCGATGCGCCCGTCCATCATGTCCGACGGGGCGACGATGTCCACGCCGGCCTCCGCCTGCGACAGGGCCTGCCGGGCCAGCACCTCGACGGTTTCATCGTTCTGGATGTAGCCGTTGCGCAGGATGCCGTCGTGGCCGTGGCTGGTGTAGGGGTCGAGCGCCACGTCGCCGAGGATGCCGACCTGCGGCACCGCGGTCTTCAGCGCGCGGATGGCGCGGTTCATCAGGTTGTCGGGGCGGTAGGCTTCCGCCGCGTCCTCCGACTTGGCGTCGGAACCGACGACCGGGAACAGGGCGATGCAGGGAATGCCCAGGTCGCCCGCTCCGGCCACCGCCTCGGTCAGGAGGTCGATGGTCAGCCGCTCCACGCCGGGCATGGAGGCCACGGGCTCCCGCCGGTTCTCGCCTTCGATCACGAAGACCGGCCAGATCAGGTCGTCCACGGTCAGGCGGTGTTCGGCGACGAGGCGGCGGGTCCAGGCGTCGGCGCGGTTGCGGCGCAGACGGGTGCGCGGGAAGGACGCCGGGGACCGGAAGTGCGAGGCGGACATATGGGGGACCTGATGTGCTCTTATAACTTGCGGCGCGATCCTACGCCGCATGGCCGCCGCGACTCAAGCCACACCGCTCACAGGTCTGAATCCCGTGTCCTGCATCTCCATGACCCAGCGGTGCCCGTCCTTGCGCCATTGCGAGGCGAGACCGCCGGTGAAGGCGGCGCCCTCCCAGGACCGCACCTCGAAGGTGACGCGCGGCGGGTCGATGGCGATGAGGTTGTAGGCGTTGGCCTCGTTGCGCAGGCGGGTGGAGGTCGCGGTGGACGCCTGGGCGACCAGGATGGAGCGCGCCACCTGGGTGTGGTGGGTCATGATGTCGCCGGAATAGGCGCGGTGCAGGTGCCCGGCCAGCAGAAGGTCCACCCCGCAGCTTTCCAGCGCCGGCAGGGCCAGCTTGTGCCGTCCGACCAGCTTGGTCTTCGGCGCGTCCGGCGGCGGCAGGAAGGGATGGTGGGTGAACAGCACCTTGAACACCGTGTCCGGCACCTCGCAGAACACCTCCCGCACGCGCTGGATCTGGGCCTTGTTCAGGCGCCCTTCGGAAAAATCCATGATGACGGAGCGCGCGGTGTTGATCCCCAGCACGGCGATTTCCGAATCGATGTGGAAGGGGCTGAGGTCGCTGGTGATGAAGCGCTTGTAGTTGCCGAACGGGTCGAGGAAGCGGCGCACCACATTGTAGACCGGGATGTCGTGGTTCCCCGGCACGACCAGATAGGGGAAGGGCAGCTTCTCCAGAAAGGCCCGCGCCTCCAGGAAATGGCGGGCCTTGGCGCGCTGGACCAGATCGCCGGAAATCACGATCAGGTCGGGCCGCGCCGCCGTCAGGTCGGCCAGCAGGCCATCGACCACCGCCGGGTCGATCCGCCCGAAATGCAGGTCCGAGATGTGGGCGAGCTTCTTCACGACACCTCCGGATTCGTCCTGCCGATCACGCGCCTTCCGCTTTCGGGGCCAGGATCTTCAGCGCCTTGTGACGGATACGGTAGTTCAGCGGCGGCTCCATCTGCAAAATCTCGCCGTCGTTGACCATCTTCAGCCGGTGCCGCCGGCTGTGCACCGTCAGTTGCGTCGCCGTCAGCGTTTCCAACTCCTCATCCTGCTGCCAGGTTCCAAGGACTGTGCGCCCCATCAGGCGCAGCAGGCCCCAGGGGTCGCGCTGCCGCGCCACATAGACGCCGAGTTTTCCCGAATCGAGCGTGGCGCGGCGCAGAAGCATGCTGCCCGCCTCGCCGTCATAGGGGTTGTTGGAGACGACCAGCACCGGCGTGCGCACGCGGCGCGGTCCCTCGCCCCAGTCGATCCGCACGTCCAGCAAGGGAAGGCGGCGGAAGGTGCGGACCAGCGCCAGCGCCATCGCCGGCCATTTCAGCAGGCGGTGCCGCTTGCGCTTCTCCTCCCGCTCCTGCACCACTTGGGGGTAGAAGCCGAGGACGGAGCTGTTCAGGTAGACCTTGCCGTTCACCTCCGCCACGTCGATGCTGCGCACCTCCCCGGCGGCCAGCGCCTCGTACGCCTCGTCGAGGTCCAGCGGGGTCTTCAGGTCGCGCGCCAGCAGGTTCATGGTGCCGAGCGGCAGGATGCCCAGGATCTTGCCGGTGGGCAGGATCATGTTGACCGCGGTGTGGATGGTCCCGTCGCCGCCACCCACGATGACCAGTTCGGCGTCGGAGTCGATGGCCTTGCGGATCGCCCCGGCGCAGTCCGCCGGCTCCACCGCCGACAGCGCGACCTCCGCCCCGTGCCGTTCGAAGGCGCGGCGGATCGCCGCCATGGTGTCGTCGAGCGGCTGGCCGGCCAGCGTTCCCGCCGACCGGTTGAGGACGATGGCCGTCTTCCGGCCCGGACCCTCCTGACGTGACGCTTGCGCTGCTGAGGCTGCGATCATGGAACTGTCCCGCTCATGACTGTGGGGGCGGCAACGGTCGGGGCGGGGGCGGTGTTCCGCGACGCTGCGCTGCGAAACGGCGGTTTGACACGCCGCCCGCCGCCCGTATCATCGCCCGAAACCAACAAATCCGCCCCACAAACGAACAAATGGAAACGACCGGAACCATGAGCGACTCTGCTGAGATCCTGTTCGAACGCCGCGGCGCCATCGGGCTCGTGACGCTGAACCGTCCGAAGGCGCTGAACGCCCTGACCCTGGGCATGATCCGCCTGTTCGATCCGCAGCTGCGGGCCTGGGCGGCCGATCCGGAGATCAAGGCCGTCGTCGTGCAGGGCGCCGGGGAAAAGGCGTTCTGCGCCGGCGGCGACGTGGTGAACCTGTACGAGACGGGCAAGGCCGCCAAGGCGGGGCAGGACGACGGTGCCTCCATCCGCGCCTTCTTCAGCGAGGAATACGTCCTCAACCGGCTGATCCACACCTGCCCGAAGCCCTACGTCGCGCTGATCGACGGCATCAGCATGGGCGGCGGCGTCGGCCTGTCGGAGCACGGCTCCCACCGCATCGTGACGGAGCGGACGATGTTCGCCATGCCGGAGACGGGAATCGGCCTCTATCCGGACGTCGGCGGCACCTATTTCCTGCCGCGCCTGCCGGGGCAGGTTGGGATTTGGCTGGGGCTGACCGGCGACCGGCTGAAGGCGGCGGACATGCTGGAGGTCGGCGCCGCCGACGCCTTCGTCCCCAGCGCGAGGCTCGAGTCCCTGATTGCCGACCTTGCCGACGGCGTGCCCGCCGACGAGGCGGTCGCGCGCCATCGCGAGGAAGCGGGCGCGCCGCCGGTCGCCGCCAACCGTGCGGCCATCGACCGCTGCTACGCCCACAACAGTGTGGAGGCCATCGTCGCGGCGCTGGAGGCGGAGGGAACGGAGTGGGCCGCCGGCCAGCTCGCCACGCTGAAGCGCGTGTCGCCGACCAGCCTGAAGGTGACCCTGGAGGCGCTGCGCCGCGGCGCCAAGCTGGATTTCGACGGCTGCATGATCCAGGAGCTTCGCCTCAGCCTCGCCTTCCTCGC
This sequence comes from Azospirillum isscasi, assembly GCF_030849505.1. Lineage (GTDB taxonomy): Bacteria > Pseudomonadota > Alphaproteobacteria > Azospirillales > Azospirillaceae > Azospirillum > Azospirillum isscasi. Next base: position 31,016 of record NZ_JAUJFI010000049.1, read on the forward strand.
CCGCCACGACTTCTACGAGGGCATCCGCGCGGCGCTGGTGGACAAGGACCGGAATCCGCGCTGGTCGCCCGCCACCCTGGCCGAGGTGGACGCCGAGGACGTGGAGCGCCACTTCGCCGAACCCAACGGCGGGGATCTGCGCTTTACCGATTGATGAGGCATGCTCCCCTTTATTGCAGCCAGAACGTGCAACGATGCGGGCACATTCCGCGCGTTTCTGCGTTAGTATCGGGGAAATCCTTGCGGGACTTGTCTCAAACCTGACCGTTGTCGGCCAAGGTTGGAAGAGACGGGTTGGCGTCTCCACGCGGTCCGCCGCGCGGAGACGCCGCCGGGACACTCGAATTCGGGGCTGGATTTGGGGCCGGATTCGGGGCCGATTTCGGGATGTCATTGCACGCAACGGGGCCTGGAGCGGCAGGACGGGGGAGTCCGCGGGGCCAGGCTGTTCTACAATCCGGGCTGTGCTTTTGGGGCATTATTGAGGTGATTGCCGGACAATGATCGGTTAATCTCCCCTTAAGGACCCCGGAAAGGCCACAGGTCGGCCCATGTCCGGTACGAGCCAAAGGAGACCGCGGTGCGCAAACCCTATTACGAAAGCATCCTCTTGATCGAACGGCTTCACCGCCACTTTCTCGAGGTGCTGAAGACCGAGCTTGACCGTCTCGGCATCCAGGACATCAACAACGTCCAGAGCCTGATTCTGTACAACATCGGCGAGGACGAGATGACCGTCGGCGAACTGACGGCGCGCGGCTATTATCTCGGCTCCAACGTGTCCTACAACGTGAAGAAGATGGTCGAGAACGGCTATCTCGGGCAGGAGCGTTCGCCGCACGACCGCCGGTCGGTGCGCGTCCGCCTGTCGGAGAAAGGACTCGACCTGCGCGAGAAGATCAGCCGCATGTTCGAGCGCCACCTGACGGCGCTGGAAAAGGCCGGCTTCAGCGACGAGGAACTGGTCAAGGCGAACGAGACCCTGCGCAAGCTCGAACGCTTCTGGTCGGCGTCGCTCGACTACAGCGGCTTTCCGCTGACCTCGGCCGCCTGATCCGGGGCCGCCTGAGTCCGATCGGTACCGCGGTTTCCGGCTCCTGCGTCGAAAGAAAAAGGCCCGCTCCCGGACATCGGTCCGGGGGCGCGTCGCGAGTCGGTGTGCGGCCCTGCGTGGCCGCTTTTTTCATGCCCGCATTCCGGCCTCCGAACGCCCGCTCATTGCCGGTGGAATCGTCCCCCGGCCGCGGTTTGTCACGGCATCGGTGGTTCCGGATGGACGGGATTGAGTTCTTTCCGTAAGCTGTGCGTGTGACAGATTGCTGATAACCTGAACCAACAATGGGCGGTCCCGCAAGAAGGCCGCCGATAACAGGGAACGGGGAGGATATGGCAAGTGACGTCATTCTGGAGACGCGCGGACTGACCAAGGAATTCCGGGGCTTCGTAGCCGTCCGCGACGTCAGCCTGCGGGTGCGGAGGGGGTCCATCCACGCGCTGATCGGTCCCAACGGGGCTGGCAAGACCACCGTTTTCAACCTGCTCACCAAGTTCCTTCAGCCCAGCAACGGGCACATCCTGTTCAACGGGCGCGACATCACGGCGGTGAAGCCGGCGGACGTCGCACGCATGGGCATCGTCCGCTCCTTCCAGATTTCCGCGGTGTTCCCGCATCTGACGGTGCTGGAGAATGTCCGTGTCGGCCTGCAACGCCCGCTCGGGAACTCCTTCCAGTTCTGGAAATCGGAATCGGTGCTCGACCGGCTGAACGGGCGGGCGATGGAACTGCTGGAGGATGTCGGGCTGGCCGGCTACGCCCATCTGCCGGCGGCGGAGCTTCCCTACGGACGCAAACGCGCGCTGGAGATCGCCACGACGCTCGCCCTGGAGCCGGAAATGCTTCTGCTGGACGAGCCGATGGCCGGCATGGGGCACGAGGACATCGACCGCATCGCGGCGCTGATCAAGCGGGTCTCCGCCAACCGCACCATCCTGATGGTGGAGCACAACCTGTCCGTGGTCTCCAACCTGTCGGACTGGATCACCGTGCTGGCCCGCGGCGAGGTTCTGGCCGAGGGGCCCTACGCCGAGGTGTCGCGCCACCCGAAGGTCCGTGAAGCCTATATGGGGAGCGGTCATGCCTGACGCCCAGCCGATTCAGAGCACGCCGACCCGGACCGCCATGTTGGAGATTTCCGACCTTCAAGCCTTCTACGGCGAAAGCCATGTGCTGCACGGCGTCAACATCGACGTGCGCCAGGGCGAGGTGGTGACGCTGCTGGGCCGCAACGGCGCCGGCAAGACGACCACCATGCGTTCCATCATGGGCATCGTCGGCAGGCGCACCGGCTCCATCCGCTTCCAGGGGCAGGAGCTGATCGGCATGGCCCAGCACAGGATACCCCGCCTTGGCATCGGGTACGTGCCGGAGGAGCGCGGGATCTTCGCCTCGCTCAGCGTGGACGAGAACCTGATGCTGCCGCCCGTCGTCAAGGACGGCGGGATGACCGTCCAGCAGATTTACGAACTGTTCCCGAACCTTCAGGGGCGCGGCTCGACCCAGGGCACGCGCCTGTCGGGCGGCGAGCAGCAGATGCTGGCCATCGCACGCATCCTGCGCACCGGCGCCGACCTGATCCTGCTGGACGAGCCGACCGAAGGGCTTGCCCCCGTCATCATCGAGCAGATCGGCGTCGCCGTGCGCAAGCTGAAGCAGCGCGGCTTCACCATCCTGCTGGTGGAGCAGAACTTCCGCTTCGCCGCCACCATCGCCGACCGCCATTACGTGATGGAGGAAGGCCATGTCGTCGACATGATCCCTAACGACCAACTCGCCGCCAACATGGAGAAGCTGCACGAATACCTCGGTGTTTGACCCAGCAAACAGAAACTCACCAACCAGAAACGTCTGAACTCGAACCGGGAGGAATGGAATGATTGCACGTCTGCTTGCCGGGGCGGCGCTCGCCGCGTTGGCCGTCGGTTCCGCACAGGCCCAGCAGGGCAAGGTTTCGGGCGACGTCGTGAAGATCGGCGTCCTCAACGACCGCTCCGGCCTGTACGCCGACCTCGGCGGCGAGGGCTCCGCGGTCGCCGTCCGCATGGCGGTGGAGGAGGTGGGCGGCAAGATTCTGGGCAAACCCATCGAGGTCGTCGCGGCGGACCACCAGAACAAGCCGGACATCGGGTCGAACATCACCCGCGAATGGATCGACCGCGACGGGGTGGACGTCATCGTGGACGTGCCGAACTCCGGCGTCGCGCTCGCCGTGCAGGAGGTGACCCGCGAGAAGAAGAAGATCTTCCTGATGGAAGGCCCGGCGACCTCGCGCCTGACCGGCGACGCCTGCTCGCCCACCGGCTTCCACTGGGCCTACGACACCCGCGCGCTGGCCGTCGGCACCGGGCAGGCCATCGTGAAGGAGGGCGGCAAGAAGTGGTTCTTCCTGACCGCCGACTATGCCTTCGGCCACCAGTTGGAGGCCGACACGGCGGCGGAGGTGAAGAAGGCCGGGGGGAGCGTGGTGGGGGCCGTCCGCGCGCCGCTGAACACGGCGGATTTCTCCTCCTTCCTTCTGCAGGCGCAATCGTCCGGCGCGCAGGTGATCGGCCTCGCCAACGCCGGCGGCGACACCATCACCTCGATCAAGCAGGCGTCGGAGTTCGGCCTGACGCAGAGCGGCCAGCAGAAGCTCGCCGGGCTGCTGATCTTCCTGTCGGACGTGCACGCGCTGGGGCTCCAGGTGGCCCAGGATCTCGTCCTGACCACCGGATTCTATTGGGACATGGACGACGAGAAGCGCGCCTGGTCGGAGAAGTTCAAGGCGAAGACCGGCAAGATGCCGACGATGGTGCAGGCCGGCAGCTATTCCGCCGTGAAGCACTACCTGAAGGCCATCGAAGCCGCCGGCACCGACGATGGACCGACCGTCGCCGCCAAGATGAAGGAGATGCCGGTCAACGACATGTTCGCCAAGAACGGCAAGATCCTGCCGAACGGGCGCATGGTCCACGACATGTATCTGGCCCGCGTGAAGAAGCCCAGCGAGTCCAAGGGGCCGTGGGACTATTACGAGATCATCCGCACCATCCCCGGCGACGAGGCCTTCGCCACCCTGGCGGACAGCGGCTGCAAGCTGCCGGGCTGATCTCCGCCCGCCCCGGCGCCCCGTCTCCCGCCGCAGGCGGGGAGGGGCGCCGGGGCGATCACCCGCCGCGCAGAACGGCCGGAGGCGAACCATCATGTCCACCATCTTCGGCATCCCGCCCCAGGCGCTGTTCGGGCAACTTCTGCTGGGGTTGATCAACGGGTCCTTCTACGCGCTGCTCAGCCTCGGGCTGGCGGTGATCTTCGGCATGCTGAACGTCATCAATTTCGCCCATGGCGCGCTCTACATGCTGGGGGCCTTCGTGGCGTGGCTGCTGCTGACCATGGCGGGGGTCGGCTATTGGTGGGCGCTGCTCCTGGCGCCGCTGGTCGTCGGCGCCTTCGGGGTGATCCTGGAGAAGACGCTGCTCAGCCGGCTCTACAAGCTCGACCATCTCTACGGGCTGCTGCTGACCTTCGGCCTCGCGCTGATCGTCGAGGGGATCTTCCGCCATTTCTACGGCGTCTCGGGCCAGCCCTACCCGATTCCGGATCTGCTGCGCGGCGGGCAGAATCTCGGCTTCATGTTCCTGCCCAACTACCGCGGCTGGGTCGTCGTCGCCTCGCTGATCGTCTGCCTTGCCACCTGGTACGCGATCGAGCGGACGAAGCTCGGCGCCTATCTGCGGGCGGCGACGGAGAATCCGGTGCTGGTCCAAGCCTTCGGCATCAACGTGCCGGTGATGATCACGGCCACCTACGGCTTCGGCGTGGCGCTGGCCGGGCTGGCCGGCGTTCTGGCCGCCCCGATCTATCAGGTGTCGCCGCTGATGGGCTCCAACCTCATCATCGTCGTCTTCGCGGTGGTGGTGATCGGCGGCATGGGGTCGATTCTGGGTGCTGTGCTGACCGGATACGGCCTCGGGCTGTTGGAAGGGCTGACGAAGGTGTTCTATCCGGAGGCGTCCAACATCGTCGTCTTCGTCATCATGGCCGTGGTGCTGCTGATCAAGCCCGCCGGCCTTTTCGGGCGGGAGAGGTGACCCATGGCGACCGAGACCCATGCCGTCCGCCGCGAGACCGCGGCTTCCACCGCGGCTCCCGCAACCGGAAAGCCGGCCACGCCGGGCCTTCTGGCCCTGGCCGTCCTGCTGGCGGTGCTGATCGCCGCGCCCTACGTGCTGTACCCCGTCTTCGTGATGAAGGTGCTGTGCTTCGCGCTGTTCGCCTGCGCCTTCAACCT
>NZ_JAUJFI010000005.1 GCF_030849505.1 Azospirillum isscasi
CGACGGCGCCACCGGACGACAAAACGCTTCGGCGTCGCCGCCCTCCCAAACGTCGCCCTCATTTAGCGGATGCACCACTAAAGCGAACCGACGTTCGCTTTAGGGCTTGAGCCCTCTCCCGTCTCGGGAGAGGGAAGGGGCCCACGCAACGTGCGGGAAGGGTGAGAGCGCCGGCAAGGATCCGTTCCATGATCCTCGGACGACCCTCGCCCGGCCCTTTGAGCCATCCTCTTCCGGGGCGGAAGAGGGAAATGGGAAATTTCAGAAAAGATCTCAAGAACACGACATAAAGTATTGATGTAATTCAATATTACCGTGATTCTTGAATTGTCGCGCAAAATCGTCGCCTCCACTTCCCCGGAAGGGGAGGGGAGTGCGCGCAAGACTCGCCTTGCGCGAATCCGAGAGGGGAGGGGAGTGCGCAAAAACGAAAATGCCCTCCCCGGAAGGGGAGGGCAGGGGTAAGACGGAACCGGGACGCGCGTGTCAGGCGACGGCGAGCCGCTCGGCCTCGTGCCAGATGACGCCCGGCAGCGCCGTGCTCGGCGGGGTTTCGTAGCACCAGGCGCTGGTGTCGGCGAACAGCGCGTGCAGGAGTTGGTTGTTCAGGGCGTGGCCGGAGCGGACGCCGTGGAAGTGGCCGATGAACATCGCGCCGGCCAGATAGAGGTCGCCCACCGCGTCCAGGATCTTGTGGCGCACGAACTCGTCGTCGAAGCGAAGGCCGCCCTCGTTCATCACCTCGTCGCCGGAGATGACCACCGCGTTGTCCAGCGAACCGCCGCGGGCGAGGCCCATCTTGCGCAGCCCCTCGACCTCGTGCAGGAAGCCGAAGGTGCGGGCAGCGCTGATCTCGTCGCGGAAGGTCTCGGCGTCCAGTTCCATGTCGTGGCTCTGCTGGGCGATGGCCTTGCTGGCGAAGTCGATCTCGAAGCTGAAGCCCGTCGCGTGGTCGGGCGTGAAGGTGGCGCTCTTGTTGCCCTCGGTCACGGTGACCGGCTTCAGGATGCGGATGGCGCGGCGCGGCGCGTTCTGCGACACGGTGCCGACGCGCTCGATGGCCTCCACGAAGGGGGCGGCGCTGCCGTCCATGATCGGCACTTCGATGTTGTCCAGCGCGACCAGGGCGTTGTCCACGCCGCAGCCGGCCAGCGCCGACATCAGATGCTCGACGGTGCCGATGGTGGTGCCGTGGGCGTTGCCGATGACCGTGCACAGCCTGGTGTCGACCACATGGTCCCAGCGCGCCGGAATCACCGCGGCGGGGCCGCTCAGGTCGGTGCGCCGGAAGACGATGCCGGTGTTCGGCTCGGCCGGGGAAATCGTCAGGGTGACCGTCGCGCCCGTATGCAGCCCGACGCCGGAGCAACGTACCGGCTTCGCCAGGGTACGCTGCAGCATGCCTTCGGTCTTGATGCGATTCTGAGCCACGGTGTCTGTCCCGCTTCAATCTTTGTCTTCGGGCGGTCCGTCCGCGACTTGCCGCCTGTCTCCTCTGGGAGCGGGGCGGGTCAGCGCTTATGACCGCATATGCTAGGTATCATTGGCCCCTGTGGAGGACAAATCACTCTTTGTTACCGTTTGTTGCAGGGCGATAAGGGGTAGTCCGCAGGCATGGATCGGACATGAAAAGACCGCCCCCGGTGCGTTCTTGCGAAGCTCCGGAGGCGGTTGAAGTCAAACAGGTTGTGGATGCCCGCCGATGCCGCTTCGAAAGAGGCGGCGGCGACCGGCGGGTTGCTGTTGCCCTCAGATCAATTGGGCCAGCCTCTTTGACGCGTCAGTTGGCCTGACGGCGCAGGAAGGCGGGAATGTCCAGCGCCTCCTCGTCGATCTTCTGGGTGGTGCCGTCGACGCCCAGAGCCTGCGGGCGCGGGGCCTGCATCGGCTGCTGCGGGGCGGCCATCGGCTGCTGCATCACCGGCTGCTGGTGCTGCGGCTGATGATGCTGGGGCTGATGGTGGTGCTGCGGCTGCGGCTGGGGGACCGGCTGCGGGGCCGGTTCGGCCTTGCGGCCGGCCAGACCGGTGACCAGGCCGAACAGGAAGTTCGGCTTGCGGGCCGGAGGCTCCGCGTGGGCGGCGGCGGCGAGCTGGCTCGACATCGGCGGAGCGTTCATCGGCTGGCGCGGGCCGGGGTCGGCGGCCTTCGGGGCGATGAAGTGGCCGTCGCGGCGCTCGCTGTGCAGCGGACCGGTGGCGACGTTGCGGACCGGGGCGGTTTCCACCGGCTGCATGGCGTCGTGGGTCATCGGCGCATGCTGCGGCATATGCTGCGGCGCATGCTGGACCATCGGCTCGACCGGCTGCTGATGAACCGGCTGATGGACCGGAACATGCTGCTGCACCTCGACCGGCTGGGCCTGCGGCGGCTGCGGGACGCCCATCTGGTGCGTGCCCATCGGGCGCTGGGCCAGGCCGGCGCCGGGAATGGCCGGGGCGACCGGAGCGGCGGAAGCGATCGGCGCCGGGGCGGCCTGGGTCAGGCCGGCCGGACCGGCGGGCTTCTTGGCGCCATTGCCGCCGTTGCGGTCGGAGACCAGCGACAGGTTGACCGGGTGCAGGGTGCGCGGGTTGGCCATCGCCGCGGCGTCGATGCCGGTGGCGACCACGGACACGCGCATCACGCCGTCCAGCGAGCTGTCGAAGGTGGAGCCGAAGATGATGTTGGCGTCCGGATCGACCTCGTCACGGACGCGGTTCGCCGCCTCGTCCACCTCGAACAGGGTCATGTCGTAGCCGCCGGTGATGTTGATGAGGACGCCGCGCGCCCCCTTCATCGACACGTCGTCGAGCAGCGGGTTGGAGATGGCGGCCTCCGCGGCCTCGATGGCGCGGCGCTCGCCGCCGGCCTCGCCGGTGCCCATCATGGCCTTGCCCATCTCGGTCATCACCGAGCGGATGTCGGCGAAGTCGAGGTTGATCAGGCCGGGCATCACCATCAGGTCGGTCACGCCGCGCACGCCGGAATGCAGAACGTCGTCGGCCATCTTGAAGGCGTCCGCGAAGGTCGTCTTCTCGTTGGCGATGCGGAACAGGTTCTGGTTCGGGATGATGATCAGCGTGTCGACATACTGCTGCAACTCGGCGATGCCCGATTCGGCCAGCCGCATGCGGTGCGCGCCCTCGAAATGGAAGGGCTTGGTCACCACGCCGACGGTCAGCAGACCGCGTTCGCGGGCGGCGCGGGCGATGACCGGGGCGGCGCCGGTGCCGGTGCCGCCGCCCATGCCGGCGGTGATGAACACCATGTTGGCGCCTTCGAGGTGACCGATGATCTCCTCGAGCTGCTCCTCGGCGGAGGCCCGGCCGACGTCCGGCTTGGAGCCGGCGCCCAGGCCGCGGGTCATGGTGGTGCCGAGCTGGACGCGCTTCTCGCAGAGCGAGCCCTTCAGGGCCTGCGCGTCGGTGTTGCCGACCACGAAGTCCACGCCTTCGAGGTTGGACTTGATCATGTTGTTCACGGCGTTGCCGCCGGCGCCGCCGACACCGAAGACGGTGATGCGGGGCTTCAGTTCGGGTTCGATGCTGGGGATGGTCACGTTGATCATTCTATGGCCTCCACAACCTTTTCATTTGGTTCGATGTTTTGCGTCGCGGGTTTTCCCCGGTTGGGTCCGGGTGGTGTTTTTAGGCAGGAATGCCGTGGTGCGGCGGGAGCCTTTTTTAGGTTGCCGTCAAAGGTTCTCCCGCAGCCACAGGCCGACGCGCCCGAAGAACCCCGAGCCGGAGCCAGCCTCATGGCCCGCCACGGGAAGTTCCGCCGGATTGCGCACGGCGTGCAGAAGAAGGCCCGCGGCGGTCGAATAGGACGGACCGCCTTGCGCCTCGTTCAGGCCGGTGATCCGCGTCGGTCGCCCGATGCGGACCTGTTTGTCCAGGATCAGCTGCGCCAGCTCGCGCATGCCCGGCAACTGGCTGGCGCCGCCGGTCAGGACGACGCGCCGCCCGACCAGCTTCGCATAGCCGGAATGCTCCAGCCGCGAGCGGACATGCTCGAAGATTTCCTCCAACCGGGGCTGGATGATGCGCACCAGATAGGATTTCGGCAGGTTGTTGGCGCCGAGGCGCTCCTCCTCGCCGACCTGGGGGACGTCGATCATCTCGCGCTCGTCGGCGGGGCTGGTGATGGCGCTGCCGTGCAGCGTCTTCATGCGCTCCGCATGGACGACCGGCGTGGTCAGCCCGCGCGCGATGTCGTTGGTGACGTGGTTGCCGCCCAGCCGGATGCAGTCCGACCAGACCAGCGTGCCTTCCGAGAAGACGGAGATCGTCGTGGTGCCGCCGCCCAGGTCGATGCAGGCCGACCCCATCGCCATCTCGTCGTCGACCAGACAGGCGAGGCCGGAGGCGTAGGGGCTGGCCACCAGACCTTCGATGTCCAGGTGGCAGCGGGCGATGCAGGTCTGAAGGTTGCGCACGGCCCCCGCGGGCGAGGTTATGACGTGGGCCTGGACGCCCAGCCGCTCGCCGTACATGCCCTTGGGGTCGCGGATGCCGCGGCTGCCGTCCAACGAAAAGCCCACGGGAATCGCGTGGACCAGCGCCTGGTCCGGGCCGATCTGCAGGCTGCGGGCGTGGGCCAGCGCGCGGCGCACATCGCCGTCCGTCACCTCCTGGCCGGAGACGGCGACCTCGGCGTTGAAGCCGTGGGAGATCGGGCAGGACACGTTGACGATCACGTCGCGGATCGTCTCGTTGGCCATCTGCTCCGCCGCGTGGACGGCGGCGCCGATGGAGGTTTCCGCCGCCTCCATGTCGATGATGGCGCCGGCGCGCACGCCCGTGGCGATCTGGTGGCCGATCCCCAGGATGCGCACCGCACCCGCATCCTCGACGCGGGCGATGAAGCAGCACACCTTGGTGGAGCCGACATCCAGCGCGGCGACGATCCCGCCGCGTGTGGCCCGTTTTGGCTTTTTCGCCCCGTTGAAGCCCATGTTCAGCAAACCCTATGGCCTCGATGCGTCCGGTCGTTCGTGGTTCGGGAAGGGGGTCGGCGGAGGGTCGTCACGTCTTCTTGCCCGGCTTCTTCCTGTTCTCCTCCTCCGTCCAGGGCAGGACGGCGGTGGCGGAGGTCTGCAGCACGGCGCGGTCGTTCTGGCGCAGGTCGACGGCCACGATGTCGCGGTCGAGGACCTGGCCCGTCGCGTCCATCTCCGCCAACTGGCGCAGCGCGGCCTGCATGCGGGCTTCCGGCAGTTTCACCACGACACCGTTCTTCAGCTTCAGATCCCAGCGGCGGTCGCCGACCCAGGTGGCGGCGCTCACCTTTTCGCGCAGCGCCGGGACGTTGTCGAGGGCCGCGAGCAGCTTCGGCACCTGCATCGGCGCGTTGGCGCCGACGACCTGCGGCAGCGTCTCGATCCGGCGGTTGCCGCGGCGCGCCAACTCGGCCGCGTCGGCCAGGGGGCGGCCCTCGCGGTCGATGACGGTGAACTTGCGGTCGTGCTGCCAGATCGCCATCGGCTCCCGTTCCGTCAGGCGGACGAACAGGGTGTCGGGCAGGTGGCGCTCGATGGAGGCCGACGCCACCCAGGGCAGGCTTTCCAGCTTCTCCCGCGCGTCGGCCAGGGTGACGGCCAGGATCGGGTCGCCGCGCTGCACGCCGATCACGCGCAGGATGGACGCGGGGTCGGTCTCGGTCCGGCCTTCGACCAGCACGTCGGCGATGGCGAATCCGGCGGACGCGCTGGTCCGGATCAGGCTTTCCTGAAGCGCCGCGGTCGTCTCGGCGAAGGTGCCGCGCTGCCACGCCGACACGGCCATGCCGGCGACCACCAGGACCGGGGTCAGCAGGATCGCCGCCTTGACCGCCGGGCGGGTCCAGCGCGGCCAGGCGCGGCGGCGGTTGCCTTTCTGGGCCGATTTCGCCATGGCGCGCGGCGGAACGGGCATGTCGTCGCGGCCCCGGTTCGCAGAACCCCCGAAGCCGGCACGGAACTGCGGATCGATGCTCAGTCGAGTTGACATGCGGCGTTCTCCACCATCCAAGCGACAAGAGCCCCGTAGGAGAGCCCCACGGACACGGCCTGTTCAGGCACCAGCGACAGCGGGGTCATCCCGGGCTGGTTGTTGATTTCCAGAAAATACAGTCCCTCGGTACCACTTTTACTATCATCCCAGCGGAAGTCGCTGCGCGAAACGCCGCGGCACCCCAATGTTCGGTGCGCCAGTACGGCCAATCTCTTGGCTTCCTCCGCGATGTCCTCGGGAATCTGCGCGGGCACAGTATGGACGGCGTGGCCGGCGCTGTATTTAGCCGTGTAGTCATACACCTGTGCTTCGAACCGGATCTCCGTTACGGTCAGGGCACGGATATCACCGTCCAATCCGCCCATGACCCCCACGGTCAACTCGCGGCCCGGGATGAACTCCTCGACCAGGGCGCGCTCGCCGAAGGTCCAGGCGTCGCCGACCGGGCTGTTCTGTCCCTCGCGCACCAGGGTGACGCCGACGGTCGAGCCTTCGTCCACCGGCTTGACGATGTAGGGGGCGGGCATCGGGTGCGCGCCGCCGGTCAGTTCGCCCTTGGTGAGGACGAGGCCCTTGGGCGAGCGCACCCCGACCGGGGCGAGCAGCGCCTTGGTCATCGCCTTGTCCATGGCGACCGCGGCGGCCCGCACGCCGGAATGGGTGTAGGGGATGCCGAGGAATTCCAGCACGCCCTGGATGGTCCCGTCCTCGCCGCCGCGCCCGTGCAGGGCGTTGAACACCACGTCCGGGCGCGGGTCGGTCAGCGCCTTGAGCAGCCCGTCCAGGTCGCGCTGCACGTCCACCGCGGTGACGTGGTAGCCTTCCTCCTCCAGCGCCCTGGCGACGCCGGCGCCGCTGACCAGCGACACCTCGCGCTCCGCCGACCAGCCGCCCATCAGGACGGCGACGTGCTTCTTGTGGGGGGTGGTCATGCGGACGCTCCTTCGCGGGCCACGCCGACCCGCTTGATTTCCCAGTCCAGCGTGACGCCGGAGGTCTCGAACACGCGGCGCCGGACCTCTTCGCCCAGCGCCTCCAGGTCGGCGGCGGTGGCCGCGCCCTGGTTGATGAGGAAGTTGCAGTGCTTCTCCGACACCTGCGCGCCGCCCAGCGTCAGGCCGCGGCAGCCGGCCCGGTCGATCAGCTCCCACGCCTTGTGGCCCGGCGGGTTCTTGAAGGTGGAGCCGCCGGTGCGGGAGCGGACCGGCTGGGTGTCGGCGCGCTTGCCGGAAATCTCCGCCATGCGCTGCGTGATCTCCGCCGGGTCGCCGGGCGCGCCGCGCAGGGTCGCCGCCGTGAAGATGACGTCCTCCGGCACCCCGGCGTGACGGTAGGTGAAGCCCATGCCGGCGTTGTCGTAGGACACGCGCCCGCCGCGGCGGGTCACGCCTTGGGCCGAGACCAGAACGTCCTTGATCTCGTGCCCATAGGCGCCGCCGTTCATGCGCAGCGCGCCGCCGATGGTGCCGGGGATGCCGGACAGGAACTCCAGCCCGGCGATGCCGGCGTCGCGCGCCACGCCGGCGACGTTCAGGTCCAGCGCCGCGGCCCCGGCCTCCAGCGTCGTCCCGTCCGCCGCGATGCCGGCGAAGCCGCGGCCCAGCCGGATGACCACGCCGGGGATGCCGCCGTCGCGGATCAGCAGGTTGGACGCCACACCCAGCACCGTCACCGGCACGTCGTCCGGCAGCGCGGCCAGGAAGCCCGCCAGATCCTCGGCGTCCTCCGGGCGGAACATCACCTCCGCCGGACCGCCGACGCGGAACCACGTCACGTTGGCCAGCGGCGCCGCGGCGGTCAGCCGTCCGCGGCAGGCGGGCATCCGGTCGATGAGGGTGGAGGAGAGGGCTGTCATCGGAAGACCCGTCACGCCTTGCCCGGCAGCTTGTCCAGCTCGCCCGGCAGGGCGTTGGCCCACTGGGTGATGTTGCCGGCGCCCAGGCAGACCACGAGGTCGCCGGACCGCGCGATCTCGCGGACGAGCTGCGGCAGTTCGTCCGGCCCGTGCAGGGCCAGCACCTGACGGTGGCCGTGCATGCGCAGGCCCTCGACGAGGCTGTCGCGGTTGACGTTCTCGATCGGCTGCTCCCCGGCGGCATAGACGTCGGCCACGATCACCGCGTCGGCGTCGTTGAAGCAGGTGCAGAACTCCTCGAACAGGTTGGCGAGGCGCGAGTAGCGGTGCGGCTGCACGACGGCGATGGTGCGGCCCGTGCCGGCGGTGCGGGCGGCCTTCAGGACGGCGGCGATCTCCACCGGGTGGTGGCCGTAATCGTCGATGACGGTGATGCCGTTCGACACGCCGGTCTTGGTGAAGCGGCGCTTCACGCCCTGGAACTTCGCCATGCTGTCGCGCATCACCACGTCGGGCAGGCCCATCTCGTTGCCTACGGCGAAGCAGGCCAGCGAGTTCTGGACGTTGTGCGGCCCGTACATCGGCAGGCGCACGCCGGCGATGGTCCGGCTCTCGCCGGTGTGGCGGTCGTCGATCACCACGTCGTACTCGGCGCCCTCGGTGCCCAGCCGCATGTTCACGGCGCGCACGTCGGCCTGCGGGCTGAAGCCGTAGGTGATGATGCGGCGGTCCGACACGCGCGGGATCATCGCCTGCACCTCCGGGTGGTCGATGCACAGCGCCGCGAAGCCGTAGAAGGGGATGTTCTGGACGAAGCTGTCGAAGGCGGCCCGCGCGTTGTCGAAGGTGCCGTAATAGTCGAGATGCTCCGGGTCCATGTTGGTGACGACGGCGATGCAGGCCGGCAGCTTGATGAAGGTGCCGTCGCTCTCGTCCGCCTCCACGACCATCCAGTCGCCGGAGCCCAGCCGCGTGTTGGTGCCGTAGGCGTTGATGATGCCGCCGTTGATCACCGTGGGGTCGAGGTTGGCGTGCTCCAGCATGTTGCCGACCATCGAGGTGGTCGTGGTCTTGCCGTGGGTGCCGCCGATGGCGATGGCCCATTTCAGGCGCATCAGCTCGCCCAGCATCTCCGCCCGGCGGACCACCGGGACCAGGGCGGCGCGGGCGGCCACGACCTCCGGGTTGTCGCGCTTGACGGCGGAGGAGACGACCACAACCGCGGCCCCGGCGATGTTCTCCGCGCGGTGGCCGATGTCGATCCGGATGCCCAGCCCGCGCAGGCGCTTGACGTTGGCGCTCTCCGCCAGGTCGGAGCCCTGGACGGTGTAGCCGAGGTTGCGCAGCACTTCGGCGATGCCGCTCATGCCGATGCCGCCGATGCCGACGAAATGGATGGTGCCGATCGAGAGGGGGAGGGCGCGCATGTCTGGATTACTTTCCGCGGCGGAGCATCAGGCTGAGGGTGGCGTCCACGGCCATGTCGGACAGGCCGTAGGGAAGGGGCTGGGCGCCGGTGGCGACGTGCAGACGGTCGCGCAGGAAGCCGGCGCCGGCGCGCGGCAGCAGCGGGCAGGCGGGCCGGTTGCTCCAGGCGCCTTCGGTCCGCGTCATGTCCGCCGGCCAGTCGCAGAGGGGCCGGGACGAGCGGGGGCGTGCGAAGGGGCTGCGCGTGGCCTTGTTCATTCCGCGGCTTCCTTGGTTCGGGCGTGGTTCGGGTTGGTGGGGTTCGGGCTGGCGATCATGTCCAGCACGGCGTCGGCCAGCCGGCGCGCGGCGTCGGCCATGCCCCAGCCGTGGGCGGCCCGCGCGGCGGCGGACAGGGCGTCCGGCGATTCCAGAAGCTCCGTCAGGCGGGCGGCGAGCGCGGCGGCGGTGAAGTCCGTCTGCGGCATCAGCCACGCAGCCCCGGCGGCGGCGAGTTGCCGCGCGTTGGCCGTCTGGTGGTCGTCCATGGCGTGGGGGTAGGGCACCAGGATGGCCGGGCGCCCGATGCAGGTCAGCTCCGCGATGGTCGAGGCGCCGGCCCGCGTGACGGCGAGGTG
The DNA here is from genome assembly GCF_030849505.1 of Azospirillum isscasi. GTDB lineage: Bacteria > Pseudomonadota > Alphaproteobacteria > Azospirillales > Azospirillaceae > Azospirillum > Azospirillum isscasi. The sequence continues at coordinate 9,876 of NZ_JAUJFI010000005.1, forward strand.
GCAGGAGGCCAGCCGGTCCGGCACGTCGCGGAAGAAGCTCTCCAGCTCCAGCCCGCCCAGGCCCATCGGGGCGTAGGCGGCGCGAGCGGCCTCCAGATCCTCGGGCCGGCATTGCTGCGCCAGATGGATGCGGGCGCGCAGGTCCGCGGGCAGGCGGCCCAGCGCCTCCGGGATCACCTCGGAGAAGACGCGGGCGCCCTGGCTGCCGCCCATCACCAGGATGCGGACGGGGCCGCCGGGGGCGGGAACGGCGTAGGCCGCGTCGCGCCGGTCGGCGACGGCGGGGCGGACCGGGTTGCCGGTGCGGACCAGGCGGGAGCGGTGCTCCTCCTTCACCGCGGCGACCTCGGGGAAGGCCACGGCGATGCGGCGGGCGGCGGCGGCGAGCATCCGGTTGGCGCGGCCCAGCACGGCGTTCTGCTCGTGCAGCATCACCGGCACGCGGGCCTGCGCCGCGGCGTAGACGGTCGGCACGGAGGGGTAGCCGCCGAAGCCGACGACCGCCGCCGGCTTCAGGTGGCGCATCAGCGCGTTGGCGCCCAGCAGGCCGAGGCCCATCTGCCACGCCGCGTTGATCTTGGCCAGCAGGTTGCCGCCGGGGGCGGCGGAGCGGATGCGGTGGACCGGCACCTCCGGCAGGCTGTCGCCGAAGGCCTGGCCGCGCTTGTCGGTGACCAGGGCCACGGCCTCGCCGCGGGCCAGCAGTTCCCGCGCCAGCGCTTCCGCCGGAAAGAAGTGCCCGCCGGTGCCGCCGGCGGCGAGGACGATCGGTCGCTGTGTGGTGTCGGCCATGGTCAGGTCACTCCGCCGGGCCGAAGCGTTTGCGGGTCAGCGCCAGCACCATCCCCATGCCGAAGCCCAGCGCCAGCAGCGAGGAGCCGCCATAGGAGATGAAGGGCAGCGTCATGCCCTTGGTCGGCATCAGGTGCAGGGCGGAGCCCATGTTGATCGCCGCCTGAAGGCCGAACTGGATCAGCAGGCCGCTCGCCGCCAGCAGCACGAAATAGTTGGTGTCGTTGAACACCCGCGCGAAGCCGCGCAGCACGATGAAGGCGAACAGCAGGATGATGACGAGGCAGAAGATCAGCCCCATCTCCTCGCCCGCGACGGCGAAGATGAAGTCGGCGTGGCTGTCCGGCAGCGAGTATTTCACCGTTCCCTGGCCGGGGCCGGTGCCCATCAGCCCGCCGTTGGCGAAGGCTTCCAGCGAGCGGCTGACCTGATAGGTGTCGCCGCTGGACGGGTCGAGGAAGCGGTTGATGCGGCTGTGGACGTGCGGAAGCATGAAGTAGGCGCCGATGAGCCCGGCGACGCCGGCCACGCCGAGGCCGGCGACCAGCATGATGTTCAGCCCGGCCAGGAAGAACTGCGAGAACCACACCGCCGACACCACCACCGTCATGCCCAGGTCGGGCTGGAGCAGCAGGCCGCCGACGGTGACGCCGTAAAGCAGGATCGACAGGATCGTGCCGGGAAAGCCCGGGTTGGTGCGCGACAGCGAGAACAGCCACGCCCCGACCACCGCGAAGGCGGGCTTCACGAACTCCGACGGCTGGATGGACAGGCCCGGAACATGGATCCAGCGCCGCGCGCCCTTGATCTCCACGCCGACGACCAGGGTCGCGTAGACCAGCGCCACCGCGATCAGGAAGACCACCAGGGCCACCCGCCGCACGCCGCGCGGGCTGAGCAGCGAGACGCCGCACATGATGGCGACGCTGGGGATCAGCATCAGCAGGTGGCGCTCGACGAAATGGAAGGTGTCCTGGATGCCGATGCGCTCCGCCACCGGCGGGCTGGCCGCGGTGATCAAGACCGTGCCGAGCGCCATCAGCACCGCCAGCGCGGCAAGCTGCCAGCGGTCCACCGTCCACCACCAGCGGCCGAAGACGGATTGGTCGGTGCGGTCGAAGGTCACCATCAGGCGCGCTCTCCCGGTTCGCTGTTGCCTTCCAGGCGGTTCACGGCATCGGCGAAGGCCTCGCCGCGCTTCTCGAAATTCGCGAACTGGTCCCAGGAGGCGCAGGCCGGCGACAGCAGCACGCAGGCGCCGGGCAGAGCCTCGGCCAGCGCCAGCTCCGCCGAGGCGTTGACCGCCACGTCCAGCGTGCCGCAGCGGGTGTGCGGGACCTTGTTGGCCTCCAGCCACGCCGCGAAGCGGTCCGACGCCTCGCCGATCAGGAAGGCGTGGCGGACGCGGGGGGCGTAAGCCTCCAGCCCGTCCAGCCCGGTCTCCTTCGCCTGACCGCCGAGAATCCAATAGATCGGGTCGAAGGTCGCCAGCGCCTTTTCCGTCGCGTCGGCGTTGGTCGCCTTGCTGTCGTTGACGAAGCGCACCCCGTCGATGGTCCGCACCAGCTGCTGGCGGTGGGCCAGACCGGGGAAGGTCGTCATGGCGGCGACGATGGCCGGGGCCGGCACGCCCGCCGCCTTGCAGGCCGCATAGGCCGCGGCGGCGTTCTGCCGGTTGTGCGTGCCGAGCAGCGCCGGGAAGGTGGCGAGGTCGGCCACGCGCTCCGCGTCGCCCTGGGTGTCGTCGATCAGCCAGCCGCCCTCGGCATAGACGCCGCCGGGCACCGGACCCAGGGCGGAGACCGGCCAGATCACCTGATCGCCCTTGGCCTTCAACTCGTCGTAAATCGCGCGGCAATGCGGGTCGTCCACGCCGATCACCGCGGTGCGCGGCCTGGTCTGGCGGTGGAAGACGAGTTTCTTCGCGGCGACATAGCCGTCCATGCCGCCGTGGCGGGCCAGATGGTCCGGCGTGATGTTCAGCAGCACCGCCACGTCGAAGGTGATGGAGTAGGTCAGCTCAAGCTGGTAGCTCGACATCTCCAGCACGTAGCTGCCGCCGGCCCCCATCGAGGGGAAGGTCAGCGCCGGAGTGCCCAGGTTGCCGCCCACCGCGATGCGCCGCCCGGCGGCGTCCATCACATGGCCGATCAGGGTCGTGGTGGTGGACTTCCCGTTGGTGCCGGTGATGCCGATGTAGGCCGAATCCCGCTCCGACCGGGCGAGAAGCTCGATGTCGCAGACCAGCTCGATGTTCGCGGCGCGGGCGCGCAGGGCCACCGGGTGGGGGGCCGGGTGGGTGTGCGGGATGCCCGGCGACCAGACGATGGTGGTCAGCTCCGACAGGTCCGCCGTGGTCAGGTCCACGACCTTGTAACCCTTGTCCAGGGCTGCGGCGCGGCTGGCGGCGTTGTCGTCCCACACCCACACCTCGGCGCCGCTTTCGCTGAGCGCCTCCGCCGTGGCGAGGCCGGACTTGCCGAGCCCCATGACCGCCACCGGCAGTCCTTCCATGTAGAACAGGTTGATCATCGGGCGGGAACCCTCAGCGGAGCTTCAGCGTGGACAGGCCGACCAGGGCCAGGATGGAGGCGATGATCCAGAAGCGGATGACCACGGTGGACTCCGCCCATCCCTTCTTCTCGAAGTGATGGTGCAGGGGGGCCATGCGGAACACCCGCTTTCCGGTGAGCTTGAACGAGGCGACCTGGACGATCACCGACACCGTCTCCAGCACGAACAGGCCGCCGATGATCGCCAGCACGATCTCGTGCTTGGTGACCACGCTGACGGCTCCCAGCGCGCCGCCGAGGGCCAGCGAGCCGGTGTCGCCCATGAAGACCATGGCGGGGGGCGCGTTGTACCAGAGGAATCCGATCCCCGCACCGACCAGAGCCCCGCAGAAAACGGCAAGCTCACCAGCACCGGGCACATGGTGAATCTGGAGATAGTTGGCGAAGATCGCGTTGCCGGTGAGGTAGGCGATCAGGCCGAAGCAGCCCGCCGCGATCATCGTCGGCACGATGGCCAGCCCGTCCAGCCCGTCCGTCAGGTTCACCGCGTTGGAGGCGCCCACCATGACGAAGGCGCCCACGGGGATGAAGAACCAGGAGAGCTGGATCAGGAAATCCTTCACGAAGGGCACGGCCAGACCGCCGGACAGCGGCGGCGCCGACACATACATGATGGCGGCGGCGGCGGCGACGCCGATGATGATCTCCCAGGTCAGGCGGAAGCGCCCGGACAGACCCTTGGTGTTGCGCTTGGTCAGCTTCAGATAGTCGTCGCCGAAACCGATCAGCCCGTAGCCGATCGTCACCAGCAGCACGATCCAGGTGTAGGCGTTGGTCAGGTCCACCCACAGCAGCGTGCTGATCGACACCGCGATCAGGATCATCAGGCCGCCCATGGTGGGCGTGCCCTTCTTCTTCAGATGGCTTTCCGGCCCGTCCGAGCGGATCGGCTGGCCTTCGCCCTGCTTGCGTTTCAGCCACGCGATCAGGCGCGGGAAGAAGACGAAGCTGATGACGAGCGCCGTCAGCACCGCGCCGCCCGTCCGGAAGGTCAGGTACCGGAACAGGTTGAACGGCGTGAAGACGTCCGCCAGGGGGAAGAGCAGGTTGTAGAGCATCGTGGAGCGGTCAGCCTTTGTGTCCGCGCGCCGCGGCCTGATCCGTGTCAGCCGCGGGCGGGGAGCCGTTGTTGTTCTTTTCGGGTCGTGCGTTGTCCGTGTCCAGGGCGGACAGGGCGTCCACCACCGTCGCCATGCGGCTGCCCAGCGAGCCCTTGATCAGCAGGACGTCGCCGCCGCGCACCGCCCCGGCGACGATCGGGGCCAGTTCCGCGCTGGTCTCCGTCCAGGCGCCGCGCATTGCGGCGGGCAGACGGTCGAACAGCGCGTGCATGTGCGGGCCGCAGGCGTAGACCGCGTCCACATGCGCCTCGCGCAGCGGTTCGGCCAGCCCGGCGTGCAGGGTGTCGGCGCGGTCGCCCAGCTCCCGCATGTCGCCCAGCACGGCGAGGCGCCTGCCGCCGGCGCCGGGGTCGATCCTGCCGAGGACCGCGAAGGTCGCGGCCATGGCGGCGGGGCTGGCGTTGTAGCTCTCGTCGATCAGGGTGAAGGCGCCCTGGGCGGCGTGGACGCGCTTGCGCGTGCCGCGGCCCTTGACCGGCTCGATGGTGGACAGCGCGCGCGCCGCCGCGGCCACGTCGGCGCCCAGCGCCTTCACCGCCAGCAGGACGGCGAGGCTGTTCATCACCCAATGCTTGCCGGGCAGGGCCAGGCAATACTGGATGCGCTCGCCCCGGACGGCCGCGGTCACGGTGCTGCAGGTGGCGTGCAGGGAGAAATCCACCAGACGCGCGTCGGCGTCGGCGTGGGACCCGAAGCTCCAGATGCGGCTCAACCCCCGGGTGCGCGCGGCGGCCAGCAGCCGCCCGAAATGCGGGTTGTCGCGGTTCAGCACGGCGACCCCGTTGGGGTTCATGCCCTCGAAGATCTCGGCCTTGGCGTCGGCGATGGCCTCGACGGAGTCGAAGAACTCCAGATGCGCCGCCTCGACCGTGGTGATGACCGCCACGTCGGGCATCACCTGCCGCGACAGGGGCCCAAGCTCGCCGGCGTGGTTCATGCCCAGCTCGAACACGCCGAACTCGCTGTCCGCCGGCATGCGGGCCAGCGACAGGGGCACGCCCCAATGGTTGTTCAGGCTGCCTTCGGTGGCGAAGGTCCGCCCCTGCGCCGACAGGACGTGGCGCAGCGCCTCCTTCGTGCTGGTCTTGCCGACCGATCCGGTGACACCCACCACCCTGGCCTGGGTGCGCAGCCGCGCAACGTGGCCGAGGTCGCCCAGCGCCGCCAGCGTGTCCTGCTCCACCGCCAGCAGGGAGGCGTCGCCCGGCACGCCGGGCGGCACGGTGCTGACCAGCGCGGCGGCGGCGCCGGCCTCCAGCGCCTTCGCCACGAAGTCGTGCCCGTCGAAGTTCGGTCCCTTGACGGCGACGAACAGGTCGCCCGGCGCCACCTTGCGGCTGTCGATGCCGACGCCGGTCGCCGCCCAGGGGCGCGTCGCCTGGCCGCGGGTGGCGGCGGCGGCGTCCTCGGCGGTCCACAGGACGGTCCTTGCCTCGCTCATGCTGCTCCAACCTCCGCCACGGCGGCCCTTGCCTCGGTCGCGTCGTCGAAGGGAAGGACCTCCGTCCCGACGATCTGACCATGCTCATGTCCCTTGCCGGCGATCACCAGCACGTCGCCGGGCCGCAGGCTGCGGACGGCGGCGCGGATGGCCTCGCGCCGGTCGCCGATCTCCTCCAGGGCCGGGTGGCCCGCCAGGACCTCCTTGCGGATGGCCGCCGGCACCTCGGTGCGCGGGTTGTCGTCGGTGACGATGGCGCGGTCGGCCAGACGGCCGGCCAGCTCCCCCATCACCGGCCGCTTGCCCCGGTCACGGTCGCCGCCGCACCCGAACACCGCGATCAGGCGGTTGCGGGCGTGCTGCTTCAGCGCCAGAAGCACCGTTTCCAGCGCGTCGGGCGTGTGGGCGAAATCGACATAGACCGCCGCCCCGCAGGGGTGCGTGGCGACGTGCTGCAGGCGTCCCGCCACACCGTCCAGGCGCGTCAGGGTGGCGAGAGCCGCGTCGCGGTCCGCGCCCGAGCCGATCACCAGGCCGAGCGCGCACAGCACGTTCCACGCCTGGAAGCGGCCCGCCAGCGGCAGGTCCACGGTGAGATCGCGGCCCAGGACCGTCAGGTCCAGGCGCTGGCCATGGGCCAGCGGCTCGACCCCGTTCACCCGGATCTCGCGGCCGGCCAGACCGTAGCCGAAGACGCGGTGACCGCGCTGTGAACAAATCCCGGCAAGCTCGGCGAAGGTCCCGCTGTCGGCGTTCAGGACGGCGGTTCCCCCATCGGGCAGCACCCGCCCGAACAGCATCGCCTTCGCCTGGAGGTAAGCCTCCATGGTGCCGTGATAATCCAGATGGTCGCGGGTCAGGTTGGTGAAGCCGGCGGCCTTCAGAACCACGCCGTCCAGCCGGAACTGCTCCAGCCCGTGGCTGGACGCCTCCATGGCCAGATGCTCGATCCCCTTGTCCTTCACGGCGGCGAGGTCGCGGTGCAGCGACACCGGGTCCGGCGTGGTCATCCCGCCGTAATCGTCCAGCCCCGGCCCGATCAGCCCCAGCGTGCCCAGGCTGGCCGCCTTCAGGCCCATCAGGTCCCACATCTGGCGGGCGAACTGGACGGTGGAGGTCTTGCCGTTGGTGCCGGTCACCGCCACCACCGTGTCCGGCTGCCGCCCGTGGAAAGCCGCGGCCAGACGCGCGAACAGCCGGCGCGGCTGCGTGTCCTCGACCAGAAGCGCGGCGCTGCCGGCGGGCAGGGCGGTCCCCATGGGCGCCACCACCGCGACGGCGCCGCGGGCCAGCGCGTCGGCGATGAAGGCGCGCCCGTCCGCCTTCGCGCCGGGCAGGGCCGCAAAGACGAAACCGGGCCTGACCGCGCGGCTGTCCGCGGTCAGCCCGGTCACAGTGACGGCTGGCACCTCGACGGAGGAGGGCGCCGCGTCAGCGCGGCTTGTTGCCAGCAGGTGGGACAGAAGCAACGGTGCTGCCTTTCGGTTGCGCGGGCGGAGGCGGCGGTGCGGGCGGAGTCGTCTGACCCGCGGTGTTGATGAAGGTGGCGTTGACGATCTCGGGCGAAGCCTCGTCCACCGGCTGGACGCCCAGCAGCGGGCCGATCTGCTTCACGATCCGGCCGACCGCGGGGGCGGCGACCCAGCCGCCGGTGGCGAAGCCGTAGGTTTTCTTGGTGCCCTTCGGCTCGTCCACCAGGACATAGACGACGTAGCGCGGGTCGTGCATCGGGAAGGCGCCGAGGAACGACGACATGCGGGAGTTCCGGGCGTAGCTGCGGCCCTTCTGCTTCTCCGCCGTGCCGGTCTTGCCGCCAACGACGTAGCCCTTGGCGTTGGCCGCCTTGGCGGTGCCGTCGGTGACCACGAAGCGGAACAGCCGGCGCATCATCGCCGAGGTCTTCGGGCTGATGACCTGCTCGCCGGGAATCTCCGCCGCCGGGTCGCGCTTCAGCAGGGTCGGCGGGTGCAGCACGCCGCCGTTGATGATCGCCGCGGCGGCGTTCACCGTGTGCATCGGGCTGACCGACATGCCGTGGCCGAAGGAGATGGTCATGGTGTTGACCTCCCGCCACGGGTTCGGCACCAGCGGCCAGCCGTTCTCCGGCAGCTCCAGCGCGGTCGGGCGGGTCATGCCCAGCTTGGTCAGGAAGGACTTCTGGTGCTGCACGCCCAGCGTCAGGGCCATGCGCACCGACCCGAGGTTGGACGATTCCTGGAACACCTCCGCCACCGTCAGGTTGTGGCGGAACGGGTGGTATTCGCGGATCGTGAAGCGGCCCACCTGGATGTTGTTGATGGTGTCGAAGGTGTCGGAGACGCGGATCTTGCCCGAATCCAGCGACATCGCCGTGTTGAAGATCTTGAAGGTGGAGCCCATCTCGTACACGCCGAGCGTCGCGCGGTTGAACAGCGTGTCCGGGTCGAGCCCCGTCGGGTTGTGCGGATCGAAGTCGGGAAGCGACACCATCGACAGGACTTCGCCGTTGCGCACGTCGTAGACGATGCCGGTGGCGCCGATCGCGCTGAACTCCTCGATCGTCGCCTGCAACTCCTTCTTCAGGATGTGCTGAAGGCGCAGGTCGATCGAAAGCTGCAACGGCTTCGGGTCGGTGGTCAGGCGCTTGTTGAACTGCTGCTCCAGCCCGGCGAGGCCGTTGTTGTCCACGCCGGTGAAGCCGACCAGATGGGAGGTCAGGTTGGAGGCCGGGTAGAAGCGGCGCTCCTCCCGCTCGAAATAGACGCCGGGCAGGCCCAGCCGGAACACCGCGGCCTGCTGCTTGGGCGTCAGGTTGCGCTTGATCCAGACGAACCGCTTGTCGCCGCTGAGCTTGCCCAGCAGATCCTTGTAGTCCAGCTCCGGCAGGGCGGTGGTCAGCTTGCGCGCCACCTCGTCCGGGCGGCTGATCAGCTTCGGGTCGGCGTAGAGCGACTGCGTGGCGAGCGAGGTCGCCAGCAGGTTGCCGTTGCGGTCCACGATGTCGGCGCGGTTGACCGGCGGGGCGTCCACCTCCGCGGCCATGCGCGGGCGCGGTTCCGCCGCGTGGTTGAACAGGGTCGCGTCCACCAGCTTCACGCCGATGGCGGTGAAGACCACGGCGACCATGGCCGCGGTCACCATCAACCGGTTCCGGCTCTGTTCCAGCGCGACCGACAGCGACGTCCGCGGCTTGGAAGCCGGGGGCGGAACGCCGTAGGCGCCGTGCGCGGGATCGATGCCGGGCGGCGGAACGTTCATCGGTTGGCTCCGAGGCGGGCGACCAGGACGCCGATGCTGTCATGGGCCTGCGGCGGGGGCGGGGCGGCCTGGAAGCCGGCCTGCTGCGGCTGCGGACGGGCGGCGGGCGGCGGGGTCAGCGTCTTGGGCAGGACGCCCGCGGGCTTGGTGGCGATCTCCGTCGGCCGGGTGGTCAGCACCGGGGCCGGGGCGGCCTTGGCGGCGGCGGGCAGGGGCGGGGCCTTGGCCGACGCGGGCACGATGGCCGAGGGTTTGATCGGGGCCGGCTTCATGGGCGTGGCCGAGGCCGGAATCACGCCGCCGCGGACGCCGCCCTGAACGCCGCCCTGGACAATGGCGCCGCCGCCCACGGCGCTGTCCCCGGTGGAGGCCGTCGCCACGTTCGGCGCCTTGCCCGGAGTCTGGTTGCGGACCATCGGCGGCAGCGGGGCCGGAGCCTCCTCCGGCGCCACGGCGGGAGTCGGGCGCATCGGGACGACGTTCATCGCCACGAACTGGCGCGCCTCGGTCGGCTGGAGCGTCAGATGCTCGCGCGACAGATTCTCCAGGCGCGTCGGGTCGTTCAGGAAGCTCCACTCGGCCTTCAGAATCTGGATGGCCTCCTGCTCCACCATGATCTTGCGGTTGAGCGAGCCCAGCTTTTCCTCCAGCTCCTGAACCTCGTAGCTGGTCTCGAACAGGACGAAGCCGGCGGCGGCGATCAGGCCACCCCAGAAAAGCGCGGATTTGTATTTCATGCCGCCTCCTTGCCGGGCGCCGGATAGGCCGGCGCCGCCGTGCGTTCTGCCGCGCGCAGCCGGGCGGAGCGCGCGCGGGGGTTGCTGTGGGCTTCCTCGTCCGTCGGCACGATGGGCTTGCGCGACAGGAGTCGGAAGGACGGGGACCGCGCGTCCGCCGCGAGGCTCGGCGCGTGTCGGGACGGGGAGGGCGGGGGTGAGGAGCGTTCCTTCAGGAACGTCTTCACATCCCGGTCCTCCAGCGAATGGAAGGAGACGACGGCGAGGCGCCCGCCGGGCTTCAGCAGCGATTCGGCGGCGGCGAGGCCGCGGCGCAGCTCGCCCAGCTCGTCGTTCACATGGATTCGCAGCGCCTGGAAGGTGCGGGTCGCCGGGTCGATGGCGTCGCCCTTCCCCTTCGGCACCACCGACCGCACCACGTCGGCCAGTTGCTTCGTGCGCGTGAAGGGGGTGTCCAGACGCGCGGCGACGATGGCGCGGGCCACGCGGCGGGCCATGCGCTCCTCGCCGTAGTGGAAGATGATGTCGGCCAGTTCGGCCTGTGTGGCGGTGTTCACCACGTCGGCGGCGGTCGGCCCATCCCGTCCCATGCGCATGTCGAGCGGGCCGTCGAATCGGAAGGAGAAGCCGCGCTCCGGCTCGTCGATCTGCGGGGAGGAGACGCCGATGTCCAGCGCCACGCCGTCCACCGATTCGATTCCGCGTTCGGCAAGCAGCCGGTCCATGTCGCCGAATCGGCCTTCGACGATCTCCAGCCGGCCCGGATAGGCGAGGGCGAGCTTGCGGCCCCGCTCGATCGCTTCCGGATCGCGGTCGATTCCCCAGACCCGGCAGTCGGCCCGGTCGAGAATCGCGCGGGTGTAACCGCCGGCGCCGAAGGTGCCGTCCACATAGACGCCGCCGTCGCGCGGGGCGAGCGCGTCCACGACCTCGTTCAGCAGGACGGAGATGTGGGGCGAGGCCGGGGCGGCGGAGGGGATGGGGGCGGGGGCAGGGGGTTTCACGATCATGCGCCCTCCCCCGCCCGGCCGGCGGCGGCGCGGGACGCCTTGGCGACGATCTGGCTCAGCGAAATGTCCTTGCGCACGACCTGGTCGCGCAGCGTCTGTTCATGGGCCTTCAGGGCGCCGGGTTCCCAGATCTGGAAGGTCTTGCGGCGGCCGATGAAGGCGGCTTCCTCGTCGATTCCGGCGAATTCCGCCAGTTCCTTGGGCAGGACGATCCGGCCTTCGCCGTCCAGCGAGACGGGGATCAGCTTGCCGAAGATGAAGGTCTCGATCATGTCGCGCTCGTCCGAATCCAGATCGGGGGATTCCAGGCTTTCGGACAGGACGTCGAGATAGTCCTGATCGGCGCCTTCCAGCGCCTGATGGTTCAGCGAGGGCCAGAGATAGACGGTGCCGGGAGCCGACGTTTTGGCAAGCGACTGCCGGAACTGCGCCGGGATGGAGCAGCGGCCTTTCCTGTCAACCTTGTTGACGTATGTGGACAGGAAAATGGCCATCGGCCTGACGAACGCCCCCCTTCTCCCGTTGCCGGACCCCGCCGTCGCGAGGCCCTATCCGCTCTTGCCGCTGAACGCGCCCGGTTTGGCTACCTTGATTGGGTAGTTCCCCCTCCGAACTGGGCTTTCATGGGATAGCATGGGACAGGGTGGGCGTCAACGCCCCCGCCAGTATTCAGATGGTGCTGTCAAGACTTTTCGCCTGATGTGTTGCCGCCGTGCAAATAGGTGAGCGGAATCGGCGAGAATCGGCAATATATCAGCGCTCTAATGAGCAAAAACGCGCCATTGCCTAACAGAGTTCGCAGGATGTTCCAGGACTCCCGCGAATGCTTCCTATGATGTGGCTTTCCATAAGGTCGAATCGTACCCTACGAATGGTATAGCCTGCTGGGGTAACCTAGCGAGATGTGGCATGGGACGGCATGGGAATTTGCCCCACAGTTATCCACCGGCTGTGGATGAAGCTGGGGAAATCTGGGGACAGCGGGGGGCCATCCCATGCCGCGCCTGCGGCAAAGGGGTAGGTCAGTAATCCGGACGTGGTGGGGATAAGTGCCAGATGGCCTGTAAGCCGGGTTTTGTCCTCAGGTTACCCTGATGGATGGCCATTCATCTGGGACGCCGGTTGCCCGGCGCCTCACGCAACCAACCCGGGCGGCGGCGCGGAAACGCGCTTGGCCCCAGACCATCCCATAAGAGATGGCGGGCCGTGCCGCCCCTATTCGGTCTTGCTCCCGGTGGGGTTTACCGTGCCGCCCCTGTTGCCAGGCGCGCGGTGCGCTCTTACCGCACCCTTTCACCCTTACCGCCGGCACGAGGCCGGTGGCGGTTTGCTTTCTGTGGCACTTTCCCTAGGGTCGCCCCCGCCGGCCGTTAGCCGGCACCGTGTTTCCGTGGAGCCCGGACTTTCCTCCCCCGATCCAAAAGGTCGAAGGCGGCCATCCGGCCATCTGGCGCGGCATTGTGTATAGGGTCGCCGCCCGATTCGCAATGGCGGGTTTCGGCCTCCGGTCGGGGAATTCACCACAGAGACACGGAGGGATGGGGGCGCGCAGACATTCGGGATTCGATTCGGCGGCATGAAGCCGGACGGCCCTCTGTGTCTCCGTGCCTCTGTGGTCGCCCTCCGGCCCTCAGCGCCCGGTCATCCGCAGCAGGGCGCGCAAACGCAGGAGCGTTTCCGAATCGGCCTCGCCGGTCAGGTGTTCGGGGTGGAAATGGCGCTGGAAGGACAGCAGCGCCCGCGATTCGGCGGCGTCGTACCCATAGCGTCCCAAAAGCGCCGCCACATCCTCCGCGGAATCGCACGAGTCGTCCGCGGCGGCGGGGTCGGGCCACAGCCCGATTCCACGGGCGGCCAGTCCCGGCCAGTCGAACAGCTCGCCGGGGTCCTCCTTGCGGGCGGGGGCGATGTCGCTGTGGCCGAGCACGTCGGCGGGCGCGATCCCATGCCGGCCCATGACGTCCAGGCAGAGATCCGCCACCGCGGCCATCTGGACCGCGGGGAAGGGGCGGTAGCCGAACTCGTGCCCCGGGTTGACGATCTCGATTCCAATGGAGCGGCTGTTCACGTCGCTGCGCCCCCGCCAGGACGACAGGCCGGCGTGCCAGGCGCGCCGGTCCTCCGGCACATGGGCGTAGACGGTGCCGTCCTCGTCCACCGTGTAGTGGGCGCTGACCTGGGCCTCGGGATCGCACAGCCGCGTCAGGGCCGAGTCCGCCGTGGGCATGCCCGTGTAGTGGAGAATCAGCAGCTCCACCCGCGCCCCCTCGGGCCGGGGGCCGTGGTTGGGGGAGGGGCGGTCGATGCATCCGGTGCCCGTGCGCGTCATTCCGGCTCCCTCAGGTCGGATTCGTGACCTTCTCCGCCACCGCCGCCGGGCGGCGCTTCACGATGACCGCCACGCCGCCCACGGTCAACAGACCGCCCAGCAGCAGGCGCAGGGTGAAGGGATCGCCCATCAGCAGAACGCCCGCCGCCACGCCGAAGACCGGAACGGTCAGCAGAAAGGGCATGGTCTGGTTCACCGAGTATTTCCGCAGCAGCGGGTACCACATCCCATAGGCGCCCATGGTCACGCCCACCGCCATGTAGGCGATGGCCCCCCAGCCCCACAGGGTGGCGTTGGACAGCGCGGCCATCTGCCCCTCCTCGAACAGGAGGGAGAGCAGCAGAAGCTGGGGGGCGGCGAACAGGGCCATCCAGCCGTTCAGCGCGAATCCGTCCACGCCGACGATCATCTTCATCTGGATGCTGGCGATGGCGAAAGCGAAGCTGGCGCCCAGGATCATGAACAGCGGCACCAGCGACCCGGACAGCCGCGGTTCCCCCGCGATGACCACGACGCCCGCGAAGGCGGCGGCCATGCCGATGGCGCGGCTCCAGCCCAGCGTGTCCTTGAAGATCAGCGCGGCCAGCAGGGAGGAGAAGGGCACCTGCGCCTGCGCGGCCAGCGAGGCGGTGGCCGCGTCGATGCCGTTCAGCCCCATGAACATCAGCGGGAAATGCACGGAGCCCAAGGTCACCGACAGCAGGGCGATCGGCGGCACCGCGCGCCAGGGGATGCGCTTGAAGGGCAGGATCAGCGCCGCCACCGCGATGAAGCGCAGCGCCATGATGAAGAGGGGCGGGAACTCCGCCAGGCCCCATTTCGCGACGACGAAGTTCAGGCCCCAGATCGCCATGACCAGGAGCGCCAGCAGCGAGTCGCGCAGACTCATCCGCGCCCGCCTTCCAACTCCTCGCGCAGGGCTTCCAACTCCAGCCAGCGCTCCTCGGCGGCGGCCAGCTCGCTTTGTTTCGCCTGCAACTGATCGGACGTCTTCTGGAACTTCGCAGCGTCGCGGGCGAACAGGTTGGGGTCGGCCAGCGCCGATTCGAGCTTCGTGACCTCGGCGGTCAGCTTGTCCATGCGGGCCGGCAGGTCGTCCAACTCCCGCTGGTCCTTGTAGCTCAGCTTGCCCTTCGGCTTGGGCGCCGCGGCGGCGGGCTTCGCCTTGACCGGGGCGGCCTTCTCCTTCTCCTTGGGCGGCGGGCGCTGCACCAGATAATCGGAATAGCCGCCGGGATATTCGGCGATCACCCCGTCCCCCTCCACCGCGATGGTGCTGGTCACCAGCCGGTCGAGGAAGTCGCGGTCGTGGCTGACCAGCAGCAGCGTGCCCTGATAATCGCCCAGCACGTCCTCCAGCAGGTCCAGCGTGTCCATGTCGAGGTCGTTGGTCGGCTCGTCGAGGATCATCATGTTGCTGGGCCGCGCGAACAGCCGGGCCAGCAGCAGCCGGTTGCGCTCGCCGCCGGACAGGGCCTTCACCGGGCTGTCGAGCTGGCGCGTGTCGAACAGGAAGTCGCGCATGTAGCCGGCGACGTGGCGCGGCTGGCCGTTGACCATCACGCTGTCGCCGCCGAAGGGGCACAGCACCTTGCGGATCGTGTCCTCCGGGTCCAGCCCTTCGCGCCGCTGGTCGAAATAGGCGGTCTCCAGGTTGGTGCCCAGCCGGATCGTCCCGCTGTCGGGTTCCATCTGGCCGGTCAGGATCTTCAGCAGGGTGGACTTGCCGGCCCCGTTCGGCCCGATCAGCCCCACCCGGTCGCCGCGCAGGATGCGGGTGGAGAAGTCCTTGACGATGGTCTTGCGGCCATCCGCCGAATCGAATCCCTTGGCGATGCGCTCGGCCTCGATGACCAGACGCCCGCCGCGCTCGGCCTCGGCGACGGCGAGCTTGGCCTGCTGGCCGCCCTTGATGCGCTCGGCGCGGTCGGTGCGGAGCTGGAGCAGGGCGCGCACGCGGCCCATGTTGCGGGTGCGCCGGGCCGAGATGCCCTCGCGCAGCCACTTCATCTCGCCTTCGATCTTGCGGTCCAGCTTCTGGGCGGCGATCTCCTCCGACTCGAACACCTCGGCCTGCCAGGTCTCGAACTCGGCGAAGCCGCGGTCGGTGGCGCGCACCGTCCCGCGGTCCAGCCACAGCGTGCGCTTCGCCAGCCGGTTCAGGAAGCTGCGGTCGTGCGAGATCAGCAGCAGCCCGCCGCGGTAGGCCAGCAGTTCCTCCTCCAGCCACTCGATGGTGGGGAGGTCGAGGTGGTTGGTCGGCTCGTCCAGCAGCATCACGTCGGGGGCGCCGACCAGCGTGCGGGCCAGCGCCGCGCGCCGCGCCTCGCCACCCGACAGGGTGTTGGGGTCGAGGTGGCCGGGCACCTGGAGCCGGTCCAGCACGGCGTCCACGCGGTGCGCCTCGTCCCGCTCGTCGGCGGGCAGGCCGGCGGCGACATAGTCGTGCACGGTGGCGCAGCCGGTGAAGTCCGGCTCCTGCGGCAGATAGGCGATGCGGGCGCCGGGCT
Organism: Azospirillum isscasi; assembly: GCF_030849505.1. Lineage (GTDB taxonomy): Bacteria > Pseudomonadota > Alphaproteobacteria > Azospirillales > Azospirillaceae > Azospirillum > Azospirillum isscasi. The sequence continues at coordinate 25,626 of NZ_JAUJFI010000005.1, forward strand.
GGGTGAAGACGGTGCCGCCGTCCGGCTGGATCATGCCGGCCAGCACCTTCATCAGCGTCGATTTGCCGGACCCGTTCCGCCCGACCAGACAGGCCTTGTCGCCCCGCCCGATGGACAGGTCGATGGTTTCGAACAGCGGGCGTCCGCCGAAGGTGACGGACACGCCCTGGAGCGCGGTGATCGGAGCGGGAGGAGCCATGACCCAACGGTGCGGTGTGCGGAGGTGTGCTTATATAGCGTGCGGTCACCAGGGCCGCGACACCCGATTGCGCCGGGGCGGGGATGCGTTGCGGGGGTGTTTCGTTGGGGGCCCCTCACCCCCGCCCGCGCTCCTTCCCGATCCGGTCGTAGGCGGCGTTGATGGCGGCGACCTTCTGCGTCGCCAGATCGACGAACTCCTGCGGCATGCCCTGGGCGATCAGCACGTCCGGGTGATGCTCGCGGACCAGCCGCCGGTGCGCGGCCTTGATCGCCTCGTCGCTGGCCCGGCGCGAGACGCCGAGTACGCCATACGGATCGGTCTCGTTCGGCGTGCCGGCGATGTGGTGCCCGGCGACGATGCGTTCGAACTCGGCGTCGGCGAAGCCGAAGATATGGGCGACGGTGCGCAGATACTCGACCTCCGTCTCGTGCAGCTCGTCGTCGGCCTCGGCGATGGCCAGCAGGCTGTCGAGAAGCTCCTCCAGCACCGCGCGGCGGTCCTCGAACAGGCCGGCGATCTGCTGGGCGTACTCCTCGAACCCGTGGGTGTCCTGGCGGGCGAGGTCGAAGACGCGGCCCACCGTGTCCAGCTCCTCCGGCGGGACGCGGAACAGGCGTTTGAAGGTGTCGACCTCCACCCGCTTCACCACGCCGTCGGCGCGGGCCATCTTCGCCGACAGGGCGATCACGCCGATGGTGAAAGCAATGGACTTGGTGGCGTCCGCCGGGCCGCACAGGCCGCGGATGCCGCGCCCCACCGCGAAGCCGGCGGCCAGACCGATCAGGCCCCCGATCGGGCCGCCGATGGTGAAACCGGCCGCCCCGCCCAGGACGCTGCCCCAGATGCTCATGTCTTATCCGCCTTTCGACCGCTGGGCGCAGCATACCGGCTGTCCGGCAACGCGCCAACCGGCCCATCCTTTTGCGTTGTTTTCCAGCATCTTCGCACGGAAGGGCTTTTTCATCCATTCGGGGTATGGAATTCCCGGCCTCCGGCTCCTGTTGCTGCACCGCAACAGCATCATGCATTTGTCATAAGGGGCCTTGCCCTTCGGCCTAGTCTCCGCCATGTTGCATTGCAACAAAACGAGGCGCCGGTCAGGGCGCCGATGGGGGAAGCGGACGCCGCAAGACAGTGCGATGTCCCGAATCAAGCACCGCGAGTCTCCCCATGTCCGCCATCCGCAAGCTTCTTCCCGCCGAACGCGGCCAATACCAGGCGCATCTGCTGCGGCTGGACGCGGCGGACCGCTACGCCCGCTTCACCGGCACCGTCTCCGACGCGACCATCGTCAAGCACTGCGAATCGCTGGACTGGACGCGCACCACGCTGGTCGGCGTGTTCGACCGGGGCGAGCTGCGCGGCGCGGTGGAGCTGTGCTTCGACCGGCTGCTGTGGCCCGGCGCCGCGGAACTGGCGATCAGCGTGGAGAAGGGCCTTCAGGGGCGGCGGGTCGGGTCCACCCTGGTCCGCCGTTCGCTGTCCATCGCCGCCAACCGGGGCATCCGGCGCGTCCATATGATGTGCCTGGCCGACAACACCCGCATGCGCGCCCTGTCGCGCCGCTTCGGCGGAACGATGGAGCGGGAGGGCGGGGAGTTCGCCATCACCTTCGACCTGCCGCGCCCCTCCCAGTTCTCGCTGGCGCTGGAAGCGTTCGAGGACGGGGCCGGCGCCATGAACGCCGTGCTGGACGGGCTGCCGGCCCTGCTCAAGGCCGCCTGAAACACGCCGCATCCCACCCTTTCGCCCTCCACCGCTTGACCCGCGGCGGCGTATCGTCACACTCCCCGAAAGCCAAGACATCAGGGAGTGGGATATGGCGTCCCAAGCGCAGGGCCGGTGGCAGTTCTGGGTCGACCGCGGCGGCACCTTCACCGACATCGTGGCCAAGCGCCCGGACGGGTCGGTGATCACGCACAAGCTGCTGTCGGAGAATCCGGAGCGCTACCGCGATGCCGCCATCCAGGGCATCCGCGACCTGCTGGGCCTCGCCCCCGGCCAGCCGATCCCGGCGGAAGAGGTCGAGGCGGTCAAGATGGGCACCACCGTCGCCACCAACGCCCTGCTGGAGCGCAAGGGCGAGCGCACCCTCCTGCTGATCACCGAGGGGCTGGGCGACCAGCTCCGCATCGGCTATCAGGCCCGCCCGAAGATCTTCGCCCGCCACATCGTCCTTCCCGAACTGCTGTACGAGCGGGTGGCCGAGGTGCCGGAGCGGGTGAAGGCCGACGGCACGGTGCTGAAGCCCGTGGACCTGCGCGGCGTGCGGGTGCAACTGGAGCAGGCGTTCCGCGACGGCTTCCGCGCCGCCGCGGTGGTGCTGATGCACGGCTACCGCTATCCGGAGCATGAGAAGCAGGTGGCGGCGCTGGCCCGCTCCATCGGCTTCACCCAGGTGTCGGTCAGCCATCAGGTCAGCCCGCTGATGAAGATCGTCGGGCGCGGCGACACCACCGTGGTGGACGCCTACCTGTCGCCGATCCTGCGCCGCTATGTGGAGCAGGTGGCGGGGGAGCTGTCGGGCGTCCGGCTGATGTTCATGCAGTCGAACGGCGGCCTGACCGACGCGCGCTGGTTCCAGGGCAAGGACGCCATCCTGTCCGGCCCGGCGGGCGGCATCGTCGGGGCGGTGCGCACCGCGCGCATGGCCGGATTCGACCGGGTGATCGGCTTCGACATGGGCGGCACCTCCACCGACGTGTCGCACTACGCCGGGGAGTACGAGCGCGCCTTCGACACGGTGGTGGCCGGGGTGCGGATGCGCGCCCCGATGATGCACATCCACACCGTGGCGGCGGGCGGCGGCTCGGTCTGCTTCTTCGACGGGGCGCGCTTCCGGGTGGGACCGGAAAGCGCCGGGGCCAACCCCGGCCCGGCCTGCTACCGCCGCGGCGGGCCGCTGACAGTGACCGACTGCAACGTGATGGTCGGCAAGCTGCACCCCGACTTCTTCCCCCACGTCTTCGGGCCGGAGGCCGACCGGCCGCTGGACGCCGCCATCGTGCGCGAGCGGTTCGCCGATCTGGCCGACGAGGTGAACGAGGCGCTGGGGACGGCGATGACCCCGCATCAGGTGGCCGAGGGCTTCCTGAAGATCGCCGTGGACAACATGGCGAACGCCATCAAGAAAATCTCGGTCCAGCGCGGCTACGACGTCACCCAATACACGCTGAACGGCTTCGGCGGGGCGGCGGGGCAGCATGTCTGCATGGTCGCCGACGCGCTGGGCATGAAGAAGGTGTTCCTGCACCCGCACGCCGGCGTGCTGTCCGCCTACGGCATCGGTCTGGCCGACACGGTGGCGATCCGCGAGCGCGCGGTGGAAGCCCGGCTGGACGCGGCGCTGGTGGACGAGCTGTCCGGGACGCTCGCCGCGCTGGAGGCCGAAGGGCGCAAGGAGCTGACCCGCCAGGGCGTGCCGGAGGACCGGCTGTCCGTGCTGCGCAAGGCGCACATCAAGGTGGAGGGCTCCGACAGCCCGCTGGTCGTCGATTTCGGGCCGCTCGACGCCATGGCCGCGGCCTTCGAGGCGGCGCACCGCCAGCGCTACGGCTTCATGATGGAGGGCAAGGCCCTGGTGGTCGAGGCCGTGTCGGTGGAGGCGGTGGGCCGCACCGAGAGCGCCGACGACGCGGATCTGCCCAACGTCACCGGCGCCCTGCCGCGCCGTCTCGCCACCGTCACCCTGCACACCGGCGGCACGGACCGCGAGGCCCCGGTCTATGACCGCGACCAGCTTCAGCCCGGCAACCGCGTGACCGGCCCCGCCGTCATCAAGGAGAAGATCGCCACCACGGTGGTCGAGCCGGGCTGGATCGCCGAGGTCACCCGCAAGAACCACCTCGTGCTGACCCGCTTCGAGGAGCTGCCGCAACGCCTCGCCATCGGCACCAGGGCCGACCCGGTGATGCTGGAGGTCTTCAACAACCTGTTCATGTCCATCGCGGAGCAGATGGGCTTCACGCTGGAGAAGACCGCCTATTCGGTGAACATCAAGGAGCGGCTGGACTTCTCCTGCGCCCTGTTCGACGCGGACGGCGGGCTGATCGCCAACGCGCCGCACATGCCGGTGCATCTGGGTTCCATGGGCGAGAGCGTGCGCGCCGTCGTGGAGCGGCGCCGGGGCACGATGAATCCCGGCGACGTCTACATGCTGAACGACCCCTACCACGGGGGCACTCATCTGCCGGACATCACCGTCGTCACCCCGGTCTTCGACGAGGCGGGCGGGCGCGTGCTGTTCTACATCGCTTCGCGCGGGCACCACGCCGATGTGGGGGGCATCACCCCCGGTTCGATGCCGCCGGACAGCACGGACATCGGCCAGGAGGGCGTCCTTCTCGACAATGTCCAACTGGTCGAGCGGGGCCGCTTCCTGGAGGAGGAGGTCGTCGCCCTGTTCACCGCCGGCCCGCAGCCGGCGCGCAACGTGGCGCAGAACCTGGGCGACCTGAAGGCCCAGATCGCCGCCAACGAGCAGGGCGCGCGCGAGCTTCGCCGCGTCGTCGCCCAGTTCGGGCTGGAGACGGTCAACGCCTATATGACGCTGGTCCAGGACAACGCCGAGGAGCAGGTCCGCCGCGCCATCGACGTGCTGACCGACGGCGAATTCGTGCAGGAGCTGGACAACGGCGCGGTCATCAAGGTCCGCATCACCATCGACAAGGACGAGCGGACCGCCACGGTGGACTTCACCGGCACCAGCCCGCAGCTTTCCAGCAACTTCAACGCCCCCACGGCGGTCTGCCGGGCCGCGGTGCTCTACGTCTTCCGCACGCTGGTGGACGACGAGATCCCGATGAACGAGGGCTGCCTGAAGCCCATCCGGATCGTCATCCCGCCGGACAGCATGCTGTCGCCGAGCCATCCCGCCGCGGTGGTGGCCGGCAACGTCGAGACCAGCCAGTGCGTGACCGACGCGCTGTATGGCGCGCTGGGGGTGCTGGCCTCGGCCCAGGGGACGATGAACAACACGACCTTCGGCAACGCGCGCTACCAGTATTACGAGACGGTCTGCGGCGGCTCCGGCGCCGGTCCCGGCTTCGACGGGACGGACGCGGTGCACACCCACATGACCAACTCCCGCCTGACCGACCCGGAGGTGCTGGAATGGCGCTTCCCCGTGCTGCTGGAGAGCTTCCGCATCCGCCGCGAATCGGGTGGTGCGGGGCGCTGGCGGGGTGGCGACGGGGTGGTGCGGCGGCTGAAGTTCCTGGAGCCGATGACCGCCGCGATCCTGTCCAACCACCGCCGCGTGCCCCCCTTCGGGCTGAAGGGCGGTGCCCCCGGTCAGATCGGGCGCACCTGGGTCCAGCGCGCCGATGGGTCCGTGGAGGAACTCGGCCCCCAGGACAAGACGGCGATGGCGGAGGGCGACGTGCTGGTTGTGGAGACGCCGGGCGGCGGCGGCTACGGCGAGGCGTGAGGGAGCAACCCCCTCTCCCCCCTGGGGAGAGGGAAGGGGCCCGCGCGACGCGCGGGAAGGGTGAGGGTGCTGCCGAGAATAGGTTCATTGATCTTCGGTTGACCCTCACCCGGCGCCTTCGGCGCCACCCTCTCCCGGGGCGGGAGAGGGGATCGGAACCCTCGTCCCACCCATGCGCATGGTCCGGCTTGCCTGTGCGGGCGGCGGGGCTTAGCTTCTCCGGTCCTACCACCGCACATCACCGTGCCAGAAGGACCCCCGGGAGATTCCGTCCATGACCGCCGTACCCGCCGCCCAGCCGCGCGTCGCCTTCACCGACGAGATGAAGGCCGAGTTCAAGGCCCTGCTTGGGGACCGCTTCACCACCGCCGCGGCGGTGCGCGAGCATCACGGCAAGGACGAGTCCTACCACCCCAACTTCCCGCCCGACGGCGTTGCCTTCGCCACCTCCACCGAGGAGGTCAGCGCCATCGTCAAGCTCTGCGCGAAGCACAAGCTGCCCATCGTGCCCTTCGGCACCGGCACCTCGCTGGAAGGCGGCGTGGCGGCGCTGGCCGGGGGCGTCTGCATCGACGTGTCGGGCATGAAGGACATCCTGCGCGTCAGCCCGGAGGATCTGGACGTCACCGTCCAGGCCGGGGTGACCCGCAAGCAACTCAACGAGCATCTGCGCGACACCGGCCTGTTCTTCCCCATCGACCCCGGCGCCGACGCCTCGCTGGGCGGCATGGCCTCCACCCGCGCCAGCGGCACCAACGCCGTGCGCTACGGCACCATGCGCGAGAACGTGCTGGGGCTGACCGTGGTGCTGGCCGATGGCCGGATCATCAAGACCGGCGGGCGCGCCCGCAAATCCGCCGCCGGCTACGACCTGACCCGCCTGTTCGTCGGGGCGGAGGGCACGCTCGGCATCATCACCGAGGTGACGCTGCGCCTCTACGGCATTCCGGAGGCGATCTCCTCCGCCGTCTGCCCGTTCGCCGACATCCGCGGCGCCGTGGACACGGTGATCCAGACCATCCAGTCCGGCATCCCCGTCGCCCGCATCGAGCTGCTGGACGAGGTGCAGATGGACGCGGTGAACAAGTATTCCAAGCTGGACTACAAGGTCGCCCCGACCCTGTTCTTCGAGTTCCACGGCACCGCCGCCGGGGTGGCGGAGCAGGCGGAGATGGTCTCGGCCATCGCCGGCGAGAATGGCGGGACCGAATTCACCTGGGCGACCCGTCCGGAGGACCGCTCCAAGCTCTGGCAGGCCCGTCATGACGGCTACTACGCCGCGCTGGCGCTGCGCCCCGGCTCGAAGGGCTGGCCGACCGACGTGTGCGTGCCGATCTCGCGGCTGGCCGACTGCATCCTGGAGACCAAGAAGGACATCGCCGACTCCTCCATGCTGGCCCCGCTGGTCGGCCATGTGGGGGACGGCAACTTCCACCTCGTCTACGTCATCGACCCCGACAAGCCGGAGGAGCTGGCCGAGGCCAAGCGCCTGAACGACCGCATGGTGGACCGGGCGCTGGCCATGGGCGGCACCTGCACCGGCGAGCACGGCATCGGCTACGGCAAGCTGGAGTTCCTGGAGAAGGAGGCCGGCGCCGCCTTCGCCGTGATGGGCGAGCTGAAGCGCGCCTTCGACCCGGACAACCTGATGAACCCCGGCAAGGTCGTCCGGGTGTGAGGTGAGGGAAGGGGAGTGTCCCGGCGCTCCCCCCTCCGCTCCCCCCTCCGCTCAGCGGGTCAGGCGCTTCATCAGGCTGGAGGTGTCCAGCCGGTTGCCGCCCATCGCCTGGACGTCGGCGTAGAACTGGTCCACCAGGGCGGTGACGGGCAGGGTGGCGCCGTTGTTGCGTGCCTCGTCCAGCACGATGCCCAGATCCTTGCGCATCCAGTCCACCGCGAAGCCGAAGTCGAACCGGCCGTCCAGCATGGTCTTGGCGCGGTTGTCCATCTGCCAGGACTGGGCGGCGCCCTTCGAAATCACGTCCACCACCTTGTGCCCGTCCAGCCCGGCCTTTTGCGCGAAGGCCATGCCCTCGGCCAGCCCCTGGACCAGCCCGGCGATGCAGATCTGGTTGACCATCTTCGTCAACTGCCCGGCGCCCGACGGCCCCATGTGGGTGACGGAGCGGCCATAGCAGCCCATCAGCGGCTGGGCACGGGCGAAGGCGTCGGCGTCGCCGCCCACCATCACCGTCAGCACCCCGTTCTCCGCCCCGGCCTGCCCGCCGGACACCGGCGCGTCGAGGAAGAACAGGCCGCGCTCGTGGGCAAGCGCGGCCATCTCGCGCGACACGGTGGCGGAGACGGTCGAATGGTCGGCGATGATCGTGCCGGGCTTCATGGCGCTCATGGCCTCGCCGGCCACGGCCCGCACGTCGTCGTCGCCGCCGACGCAGAGGAAGACCAACTCGGCGTCGCGGGCGGCCTCGGCGGGGGTGAGGGCGGGGGTGGAGGCGGTGGCGCCGCCGAAGCGGGACACCCAGGCGTCGGCCTTGGCGGCGGTGCGGTTGTAGACGGTCACCCGGTGGCCGCCCCGGACGGCCAGATGGCCGGCCATGGGAAAGCCCATCGTGCCAAGCCCCAGAAAGGCGACGGAGCGGGAGTCGGTCGCGGTGTCGGCCATGTTCCTGTCTTTCTTCGTTGTTGTCGGCTGCGGATTGTTTTTGTCGGCGGCTGCCCTTGGACCGCAAAGCTAGGCCGGCGGCGCCTTCCGATCAAATGCCGTCCGACGGGGCGCCGCATGATTGAAGTGCGGCGGGACCGTTCCCCGTTCCGGTGCTCCCGGCCAGCGGCACTCTGCCGCGGGAGGCATGGATCTTTCGAACGAGGTTGTCTCGCCGCGCCCTTGCTCCCGGCGCGTGATGTGTTAAGACGTTGAATGCCGGGTTTGCAGCGCAGCACCCGGCCATGCCGGCGCAGCGGTGCCGGTGAACCAGGGCCAGAGCCGGGGCCGCAAGACCCGGGCCGGAGAACAAGGGAAGGATAGCCGCATGACGAATCAGCCGGGTTTCCAGGATGCGCCGCCGGACGAGGGCACGAACCTCACCGCCGAGCAGGAAAGCGCCATCCGCGTCCTCGCCAACAGCCTGCACCGCCTGAACGACGCGGTCGTCAAGGCCGTGGAAGCCGGCGTGACGGTCGAGCTGATGCGCACCGCCCGCTATCACAACGCGACGGGCAACTGGGGCGACCAGCTCACCCCGATGATCCGCACGAAGTAAGCGGCTCATCCCATTCGTATGGAAGGCCCCCCGCCCGAAAGGGCAGGGGGCCTTTTCCTTTTTCGGTATCCTTCATCCTGCCCAACCAATGTTCCCGCCCCGGCGCGGAACCGCGGCGCCCTTCGCCGGTTCCTTTCCCATTTGGGCCGCAACAAGGGAACGGTCATGAAAGACGCGCAGAAACTCCCTCCACAGCGTCAGGGGCAGCGTCAGGGGCAGCGTCAGGGCACGGCGGACCGTGAAGCGTTCTGGCGCATGCACTGCCTGTCGGAGCCGACCTTCACCGATCTGACGCACGGCATCTTCCTGGGCCTCGTCTGGTCGGCGGTGCTGTGGGCGCCGATGTTCATCAGCGTGCTGCTCTGATCCGCCTTCCCGGCCGCGTGACCGGCCGCCTAGCCCGTCAGGCGGCCTTCACGGGACGCAGCAGGGCGCGGACGCGGGCGGCGAGCTGGTCCGGGGTGAAGGGCTTGGGCAGGACGGCGGCGTCGGCCTTCAGCCCGGTCAGCGATTCCGGGCTGTAGCCGGAAATCAGCAGAATCCGGATGCCGGGCCAGCGCTCCTGGACCCGCCGCGCCAGATCGATTCCCGACACGCCGTAGGGCATCACCACGTCCGACACGATCACGTCGAAGGCCGCGTCCCGTTCCAGGATCTCCAGGGCGGCGGCGCCATGGTCGGCGGTCACCACCTCGAAGCCTTCCTGGGTCAGCCCTTCCACGGTGGCCATCAGGACCAGCGCGTTGTCCTCCACCACCAGCAGCCGCACCGGGCCGTCCGGCATCTCCGCCGCCGCCTCCGGCACCGCTTCCGGCTCCGGCGTCCGGCTGGACAGGGGCAGGGTGACGCGGACCACGGTGCCGCGGCGCGGAGCGCTGGAGATGGTGGCGTTGCCGCCCGACTGCCGGGCGAAGCCGTAGACCATCGACAGCCCCAGCCCCGTCCCCCTGCCGTGCGGCTTGGTGGTGAAGAAGGGTTCGAAGGCGCGGGCGGCGACCTCCGGCGGCATGCCGCTGCCGGTGTCGGTGATCTCCAGAACGGCCAGGGGGCCGTCGGGCGTGTCCTCCCGGCGCGCGGCGATGCGGATGCGCCCGCCCGCCGGCATGGCGTCGCGGGCGTTGACCACGAGGTTGAGCACCGCCAGCTCCAGCTGGACCGGGTCCACCTCCACCCGCACCGGCGCGACGGGAAGCGTCCAGTCCAGCGCGATGTCGGCGCGGATGGAGCGTTCCAAGAGATCGGCCATGGTGCGCAGGCTGTCCCCCAGATCGAGCACCTTGGGGTCCACCGCCTCCTGGCGGGAGAAGGCCAGCAACTGCCCGGTCAGCGTCCGGGCGCGCTCCAGCGCGGTGCGGGTGCCGTCCAGGTAGCGGATGCCGTCCGCCGGCAGATGCCGTTCCATCAGGTGCAGGTTGGCCAGGGCGGCGGTCAGCAGGTTGTTGAAGTCGTGGGCGACGCCGCCGGTCAACTGGCCCAGCGCCTCCAGCTTCTGCGACTGGCGCAGCGCGTTCTCCAGCGCCTCGCGGGCGCGGGCCTCCTGGGACCAGCGGCGCACCGCCCGCATCTCGCTCTGCGCGCGGCGCAGCGCCAGCAGGGTGATGCCGACCAGCGCCAGTGTCGCCGGCACGGCGAAGGCGGCGTAGATCAGGAGGTTCCGCGCCCAGCCGGCCCGGATCTCGTTCATCGGCACGCCGTAGGTGACGTAGATCGGATAGGGCGCGACATGCATGAAGCCGTTCAGCCGCGTCACGCCGTCGATGCGGCCCCGCGTGCGGAACACGCCCTCCGTCCGCCCTTCCGCCATGGCGCCGAGCAGCGTGCTGTCCGCCGCGTGGCGCGTCTGCCGGTCGCCCATCGAGGGGAAGCGCACGAGGACGGAACCGTCGCGGCGCACGAGGGAAATCGATTCCTTCGGATCGGAGACGACGAGCTGGTAGAAGTCCACCAGATAGTCGGTCGGCACCGCGGTCAGCAGGATGCCGTCGAACGGCCTCCCGCCCGCGGCGGAGCGGCGGCGGGTGACGTTGAACTGCCGCTTGCCCGACCCGCGGCCCGTGATCGCCTCGCTGATGAAGGCGCCGGCGTCGGCGGATGCCTGCGTCCGGAAATACTCGCGGTCGCCGACGTTGGTCGGCGGGATCGGGAACAGGCGGCTGCCGTTGCGCACCGTGCCGTTGGGATCGATCATCCCGACGATGCCGATCTGCGGCAATTCCTCGATCAGCGTGCGCAGATAGCCGTGCAGGTCTTCGGAACGTCCGATCTCGTCCCAGCTCATGCCCGCGGTCCGCTCGTCCATCCGGTCCAGAACCTGTTCGACCGTGTCGAACACCTTCCGCGTATGCTCGTGCAGGATCAGCACGGTCTTGCGGATGTTGCGTTCCGCCTCCGCTTCCACCTCGCCATGGTCATGCCAGGCGATGGCGGCGAACAGCAGGCTGGGGACCAGGACGGAAGCCACCAGCAGGATGCGCAGCAGGCGCACCATTCCCGCCGATTCGGTTGCCAGGGCGTCGAGGTAGCGAAGGGGCATGGGCTGCCGGGTTGGGGGCGGGGAGGAGGGGCCGCGGCGGGTGGGCACCGTGCGCAGGGCTTGAGCGGAAAGCTATGCCGGTCCCTGGCATCCGGGGCAACCTGAACTTTCCGGCGGCCCTATGCCTTTCGGTTGCAGGAGGGATGAGGGCGCCGCCCTTCCCGCCGTCCTTCTTCATGGCTCCGCGGGGCGGAAGCGGCGACAATGGCGCCGAACCACACGTCCCCTGCCCGGAGAACAGCCCCCATGGCCCTGAAGCCCATCGAGCACGCCGACGCCGCTCCCGAGGTGCGCGCCGTCTACGACGACATCAAGGCGGCCCGCAACGTGCCGGACGTCAACAATTTCTGGAAGATGGCCGCCCACCACCCGCCGACGCTGAAGCGCACCTGGGACAGCCTGAAGGAGGTGATGGCCCCCGGCGCGCTGGACCCGCTGGTGAAGGAGATGATCTTCGTCGCGGTCAGCGTGACCAACGGGTGCGACTACTGCATCCGCTCGCACGAGGCCGCCGCCCGGCGGGCCGGCATGACCGACGCCCAGTTCGGTGAGCTGATGGCCGTCGTCGGCATGGCCAACGAGACCAACCGCCTCGCCAAGGGCTATCAGGTGGAGATCGACGAGGCGCTGAAGTGATCCGTCAGGCGATGTCGTCGAGGGCGTCCTCCAGCGACGGATAGATGCCCTCGGCGAGCGACCCGTCCACCCGCACCGGCCTGGGCAGCACGGCCAGCGCGTCCAGCGCCCCGCGCAGCGTCAGGCCGGTGACCTCCACGAAGCCGCCGCGGTCGCCGTAGCGTCCGGCGGTCCATTCCGCGCGGTCGGGGTCGCCGTTCAGCCGTCCGTTGCAGGTGATCATCTCGTGCGTGTCGTCGCCGCCGCGGCGGTTCCAGGCCATGCCGCCGCCGCCGATGTCGCGGGGGCGGAAGCCCTGCGGCTGGACCAGATCGCGCACCGCGCGGGACACCGCCACGGCCTGGACGTCGATCTCCATCCCCACGGGGCCGCCCGCCGCCTGGGGTTCCCGTCCGATCGCCTGTTCCATGGGTCCGCTCCCTGCCGGTTCCGCCTGAAACGAACAACAGGCGGGAGCGCGGCCTGTGCCGCGGCGGCGGAGAGGGAAAAGGCGAAAGGGCCGATGCGTTGCCGCATCGGCCCTTTGCGTGATGGTCGGAGAGAGAGGATTCGAACCTCCGGCCCCTGCCTCCCGAAAGCAGTGCTCTACCAGGCTGAGCTACTCTCCGGTCCAATCGGTGCCGCCGTTGCCAGCGTCGCCGTGGGCCGGGTGTATAGACCCTTTGCGGACCGGCTGCAACGGTATTAAGCGGCATTTGCGGTATGTTTTTTTGCCGGGGGGCGGAGAGGAAGCGTTTGGCCGGAAAAGCGAAAGGGCCGGTGCGTTGCCGCACCGGCCCTTTGCCGTACTGGTCGGAGAGAGAGGATTCGAACCTCCGGCCCCTGCCTCCCGAAAGCAGTGCTCTACCAGGCTGAGCTACTCTCCGGTCCGTCGGTGGCGCCGTGGCCGGCGTCACCGTGGGCCGCGTATATAGCCGCTTGAACCGGGGGCTGCAACGTGAAAATCACCCCCGGCGGCGAAAAAGTTCGGTGTGCTTAGAAATCGCGCTCGATCACGAAATCCAGCACCTCCAGCAGGGCGGCCTTCACCGGCGTGTCGGGGAACAGGCCCAGCGCGTCCCGGGCGATGGAACCATAGTGGCGCGCGCGCTCCACCGTGTCCTTCAGCGCGTTGTGCCTGGCCATCAGCTCCTGGGCGCGCTCCAGGTCGCCCTCCCGCTGGTCCAGCTCCTCCATGGTGCGGCGCCAGAAGGCCCGCTCCTCGTCGTTGCCGCGGCGGAAGGCCAGCACGACCGGCAGGGTGATCTTGCCCTCGCGGAAGTCGTCGCCGACCGTCTTGCCCAGCTTCGCCTGGAAGGCCGAATAATCCAGCACGTCGTCCACGAGCTGGAAGGCGATGCCCAGATTCATGCCGTAGTCGTAGAGCGCCAGTTCCTCCGCCTGCGGGCGGGCGGCCACGACGGCGCCGACGCGGCAGGCGGCGGCGAACAGCTCCGCCGTCTTGGCCTTGATGACCTCCAGATAGGCCTGCTCGCTGGTCTCGGTGTCGTTGGTGGTGCGGAGCTGCAGCACCTCGCCCTCGGCGATCACGGCGGACGCCTTGGACAGGATGCGCAGCACGTCCAGCGACCCGACCTCGACCATCAGTTCGAAGCTGCGGGAGAACAGGAAGTCGCCGACCAGCACGCTGGCCTTGTTCCCGAACACCGCGTTGGCCGAGGCGAGGCCGCGGCGCAGGTCGCTCTCGTCCACCACGTCATCGTGCAGCAGGGTGGCGGTGTGGATGAACTCCACCACCGCGGCCAGCATCTTGTGATCCTCGCCCTTGTAGCCGCACAGCTCGGCGGCGGCGAGGGTGAGGACGGGGCGCAGCCGCTTGCCGCCGGCGGCGATGAGGTAGCCGGCAAGCTGCGGGATCATCTCCACGGACGAATGCATCCGCTGGACGATGATCTCGTTGACCGCGCTCAGGTCATCGGCCACCAGGGCGGTCAGATCGTCGAGCGGGGTGGACTTCCGCCGTTTCGGCTCGAGGTTGGTCACGACCGCCAAGGTCGACTCCAATGATGATTGACGTGACGAATTCCGGCAGGGAGCATAACGGCATAGCCTCTTCGGTCAAGTCCGCAAGGCGTCCAGGGACGCAGAACAGCCGGGATTTCATGAAGGAACTGCTGCGCACCACCGATCCGGTCCGCCTGAGCTGGCTTCTGGCCCTGCTGGCCGACGCGGGAATCGAGGGGATCGTGCTGGACACCCACACCAGCGTGTTGGAGGGTTCCATCGGCGCCATCCCGCGCCGCCTGATGGTGGCCGAGGACGACCACGCCCGCGCCTGCCGCCTGCTCCGCGAGGCGGGAGAGGAGTTGGGGGCGTGAGGGTGGGGGACGAAGCGTTCGACACCCTTCTGAACGGCCGGGTGCGCCTGTTTCAGCCGCAGGCCGGCTACCGCGCCGCCATCGACCCCGTTCTGCTCGCCGCTTTCACCGCCGCGGAGCCCGGCGAGTGGGTGCTCGACGCCGGCACCGGCACCGGGGCGGCGGCGCTGTGCCTCGCCGCGCGCGTTCCCGGTGCCGCCATCGCCGGGTTGGAGAAGCGCGCGGAGGCGGCGGACTTCGCCCGGCGCAACGCCGCCCTCAACGGAATGGAAAACCGGGTGACCGTCCTCGAGGGCGATCTGCTCGCCCCGCCGCCGGATCTGGTTCCCGGAAGCTTCGACCGGGTGATGATGAACCCTCCCTACCTGCGGGCCGGGGCGGCCAGCCTGCCCCCCGACCCCTGGAAGGCCGCCGCCAATGTGGAGGGGCAGGCGGGGCTGACCGACTGGGTGCGCTTCGCCGCCGTCCTGCTGAAGCCGCGCGGCACGCTGACCATGGTCCATCGGGCCGACCGGGTGGACGAGATCCTGGCCGCCCTGCACGGCGCCCGATTCGGTTCTCTTGTGCTCGTCCCGCTCTGGCCGAAACCGGGGGAGGAGGCCCGGCGCATCCTGCTGGCGGCGAAAAAAGGGGGGCGCTCACCGGCGCGCTTCACCGCGGGGCTGGTGCTGCACGGCCCCGACGGCGCTTACAGCGCGCAGGCGCAGCGGATTCTGTGCGGCATGGAACCGCTGATCGTTTAAGCCGGTGCTTTCAATCCAGCCTCAGCGCCACCATTTCAACCGGCGATGAACATGACGAAGCTGCTCGCCAAACTCCCGTTCGGCCCCTGGCGCGACGCCGGGCCGATCGTGTCCGTCCTCCGCCTGTCCGGCATCATCGGGCAGGCCGGAGCCTTCCGGCAGGGTCTGACCATGGCCGGCACGGCCGGGCTGATCGAACGCGCCTTCGCGCCGAAGACACAGGCGGCGGTGGCGCTGGTCGTCAACTCGCCCGGCGGGTCGCCCGTGCAGTCGGCGCTGATCGCCAAGCGCATCCGCGACCTCGCCACCGAGAAGAAGGTGCCGGTCTTCGCCTTCTGCGAGGACGCGGCGGCGTCGGGCGGCTACTGGCTGGCCTGCGCGGCGGACGAGATCTGGGCGGACGAGAGCAGCATCCTCGGCTCCATCGGCGTGGTGTCCTCCGGCTTCGGCGCGCACGAGTTCATCCAGCGCTACGGCATCGAGCGCCGGCTCTACACCGCGGGCGACAAGAAGGTGATCCTCGACCCCTTCTCGCCGGAGCGGGAGGACGGGGTGGCCCATCTGAAGGCGATCCAGGCGGAGATTCACGACGCCTTCAAGGCGATGGTCCGCGACCGCCGCGGCGCCCGTCTGAGCGGGCCGGAGGAGGAGTTGTTCTCCGGCGCCTTCTGGGCGGGGCGGCGCGCGCTGGAACTGGGGCTGATCGACGGCATCGGCGACCTGCGCACCGTCATGCGGGGCCGCTTCGGCGAGAAGGTGCGGCTGCGCGTGGTGCAGGACGACCGGCGCTGGTTCCGCCGCATGGGCTTCCGCGTGGAGGCGCCGGTGGGCGAAATCCTGGGTGCAGGCGCGCTGGACCGGCTCGCGGCGGACCTCCCCGCGGCGGCGCTGGCCGCCGTGGAGGAACGTGCCCTGTGGTCGCGCTACGGCCTCTGAGCCGGCGTCACTGGGTCACTTCGCGCAGGCGCTCGGACGGCGGGGGGACCGGCTCGCCGCTGCGGCGGGCGTTCTCGATCCAGGCGGCGATGGCGTCGAGCGCCGCCGTGCTGGCGTCGGCGGGGGTGGCGCCGCCCGCCGTGCAGCCCGGCAGGTCGGGCACCTCGGCCACATAGCCGACGCCCTGTTCCGGGGGCAGGGGGCGGACGATGACCGGATAGGCGCTGGCGTTCATGACGGTGCGTCTCCTCTGGGCGCGGTTTTCCTCCATTAGGTGCCGCTTCCGCTCCGGACGACAAGGATTCTTTGCGCTGGACGGCTGCATCTTTCGATATTCGGTCCATTTTCGGCGGACCAACCTTTTGGGGTGAAGGCCGCTCTTGACCGGGCCGCCCCGCAGGCCCTAATCCTCCCCCATGTTCAGTCTCTCCAAGCTCCTGTTCCTGATCCTGGTGATCGGCGCCGTGTGGTTCGGCTGGCGCTGGTACAACCGCGTCGGCGCGGTCGGGCGGGAACGCCTGCGCGAACGCGAACGGCGCGGCGCCGGAAAGCCCGCCTCCACCACCGGCGGCGGCTCGCCCCAGGTGACCACCGAGGACATGGAGAAGTGCCCGGAGTGCGGCGCCTACGTCGCCCCGCGCTCCGCCGTGGCCTGCGGCCGCCCGGCCTGCCCCTACGGGCGCTGAACCTTAAACCCTTGGCGGGCGCTTGATTCCGGGGATACCGCCGCGTATCGTGCGGCGCGATTTTCCACACCAATCATAAGTGACCGCCGATGGCCTCCCAGAGCGGGTCTTCCCAAGACAGCCGCGGCCTGTCCTTTCAGGCCCTGATCCTCAAGCTCCACCAGTTCTGGTCGGAGCAGGGCTGCGTGATCCTCCAGCCCTACGACATGGAGGTGGGTGCGGGCACCTTCCACCCGGCGACGACGCTGCGGGCGCTCGGTCCGCAGCCGTGGAAGGCGGCCTATGTGCAGCCCTCGCGCCGCCCGAAGGATGGCCGCTACGGCGAGAACCCGAACCGGCTCCAGCACTATTACCAGTATCAGGTGATCCTGAAGCCCTCGCCGGCCAACCCGCAGGAGCTGTATCTGGAAAGCCTGAAGGTGCTGGGCATCGACCCGTCGCTGCACGACATCCGATTCGTCGAGGACGACTGGGAAAGCCCGACGCTGGGCGCCTGGGGCCTCGGCTGGGAGGTCTGGTGCGACGGCATGGAGGTCACCCAGTACACCTACTTCCAGCAGGTCGGCGGCATCGAGTGCGACCCCGTCGCGGTCGAACTGACCTATGGGCTGGAGCGTCTGGCCATGTATGTGCAGGGCGTGGAGAACGTCTACGACCTGGACTTCAACGGCCAGGGCGTGAAGTACGGCGACGTGTTCAAGCGCGCCGAGGTCGAGTATTCGGCCCACAACTTCGAGCACGCCAACACCGACATGCTGCTCCAGCATTTCAAGGACGCCGAGGCGGAGTGCCAGTCGCTGATCGCCAAGGGCGTCGCGCTGCCGGCCTACGACCAGTGCATCAAGGCGTCGCACCTCTTCAACCTGCTGGATGCGCGCGGCGTCATCAGCGTCGTGGAGCGCGCCGCCTACATCGGCCGCGTGCGCGCGCTGGCCAAAGCCTGCTGCGAGGCGTGGACCGCCGGGGGGGCCAAGTAACATGCCCGAGCTTCTGATCGAGTTCTTTTCCGAGGAAATCCCGGCCCGCATGCAGGCGCGTGCGGCGGACGACCTCAAGCGCCTCGTCACCGAGAAGCTGGCCGCCAACGGCCTGTCCTTCGAGAAGGCCGAGGCCCATTCCACCCCCCGCCGCCTCGCGCTGGTGATCGACGGCCTGGCCGAGCGCACCGCCGACGTGCGCGAGGAGAAGAAGGGGCCGCGCGTCGGCTCGCCGGAGCAGGCGGTCGCCGGCTTCCTGAAGTCCGCCGGCCTGACCAGCCTCGACCAGTGCGAGCAGCGCGACACGGGCAAGGGCGTCTTCTACTTCGCCGTGGCGGAGAAGAAGGGCCGCGCCACCGCGGAGGTGCTGGCCGAGATCATCCCGGCGGTCATGGGCGACTTCCCCTGGCCGAAGTCGATGCGCTGGGGCACCGGCACGGTGCGCTGGGTGCGCCCGCTGCATTCGATCATCGCGCTGTTCGGCGGGGCGGTGCTGGACGGCTCCTTCGACCTGGGCGGGGCGCAAGGGCGGCTGGCCTTCGGCAATACGACCCGCGGCCACCGCTTCCTGTCGCCGGACGCCTTCACGGTCACCGATTTCGCCGACTACAAGGCCAAGCTGCGCGCCGCCCATGTCGTGCTGGACCGCGCGGAGCGCAAGGCCAAGATCAAGGCCGACGCCGAGGCGCTGGCCGCGCAGGAGGGGCTGACCCTCTCCCCCGACGACGGGCTGCTGGAGGAGGTCGCCGGCCTCGTCGAATGGCCGGTCGCGCTGGTCGGCACCATCGACGAAAAGTTCATGGACGTGCCGTCGGAGGTTCTCATCACCTCCATGCGCACGCACCAGAAGTATTTCGCCCTGCTGGACAAGGCCGGAAAGATGGCTCCGCGCTTCGTCGTGGTCGCCAACACGGTGACGGCGGACGGCGGCAAGGCCATCGTCGCCGGCAACGAGCGCGTCCTGCGCGCCCGTCTGTCCGACGCCAAGTTCTTCTGGGACCAGGACCGCAAGACGAAGCTGGAAGACCGCGTGTCCAAGCTTGGCGCCATCACCTTCCACGCGAAGCTCGGCACGGTGGCGGAGAAGGTCACGCGGGTTCAGGTCCTGGCCGCGGAGATCGCCCGCGCCATCGGCGCCGACGCGGACGCGGCGACCCGCGCCGCCCTGCTGTCCAAGGCGGATCTCGTGACCGAGGTGGTCGGCGAGTTCCCCGAGGTCCAGGGCATCATGGGCCGTTACTACGCGCTGGGCGAGGGCGAGAACCCGGCGGTGGCCGAGGCGATCGCCGAGCATTACAAGCCGCTCGGCCCGTCCGATTCGTGCCCGACGGCCCCGGTGTCGGTCGCCGTGGCGCTGGCCGACAAGCTGGACACGCTGGTCGGCTTCTTCGCCATCGACGAGAAGCCCACGGGGTCGAAGGACCCGTATGCCCTGCGCCGCGCCGCGCTGGGCATCATCCGGCTGATTTTGGAGAACGGGCTGCGGCTGAACCTGACGCAGCTTTTCAAGGCCGCGCACGGCGCCTACACGGTCGGCGGGTTTGCCGCCGCCGATGGGGTCGCCGCCGACCTGATGGCCTTCTTCGCCGACCGGCTGAAGGTCACGCTGCGCGACCAGGGCGTGCGGCACGATCTGGTGGATGCGGTGTTCGCCCTGGGCGGCGAGGACGACCTCGTCCGGCTGCTGGCCCGCGTCAAGGCGCTCCAGACCTTCGTCGGGTCGGAAGAGGGGGCGAACCTGCTCGCCGCCTACAAGCGCGCCAGCAACATCGTCCGCATCGAGGAGAAGAAGGACGGCAAGGCCTACGACCAGCCGGTCGATGCGGCCCTGCTGTCTCTGGCGGAGGAAAAGGACCTCTACGGCGCCCTGTCCGGCGCTGGTGAGACGGCCCAGCCGCTGCTCGCGAAGGAGGACTTCACCGGCACCATGGCGGCGCTGGCCAGCCTGCGCGGCCCGGTGGACGCCTTCTTCGACAAGGTGACGGTCAACGCCGAGCAGGCCGACCTGCGGGCCAACCGCCTGCGCCTGCTCAGCCAGATCCGGGCGACGCTGAACGCCGTGGCGGATTTCTCGCGCATCGAGGGGTAAGCCCCCACCCTCCCACGCTGCGCGGGAGAGGGGTCGTTTCCAAAGTTCCCTCCCCTGCGGAGCGGGGGAGGGTTAGGGAGGGGGCCCGTCTCGGACACTCCCACCCGCCCAACAAAAAAGGGGCGCCCCAGCCGGGCGCCCCTTTTCCTTTCCCCGAACCCCTTACCGCGCGGCGCGGTTCGCGGCGCTGACCAGGGCGCGCAGCGAGGCGGTCACGATGTCCGCGTCCATGCCGACGCCGAACAGGGTGCGCTCGTCCTTGGTCTTCACCTCGACATAGGCGCAGGCCTGGGCGTCCTCGCCCTCGCCCACGGCGTGCTCGCGGTAGTCCACCACATGCAGGTCGATGCCGGCCCCCTGGCGCAGAGCGTCCAGGAAGGCGTCGATCGGACCCTTGCCCGAGCCCTTCAGCGTGCGGACCACGCCGTCGCGCGACACCACCACGTTCAGGACGCGGGCGCCGGAGTTCGGGCCGCGCGGCTCGGTCGAATGCTCGATCAGGGCCAGCGGGGCGTCGATGTCCAGATACTCGGCCTTAAAGGCGGCGTGGATGTCGGCGGGGGCCAACTCCTTGCCGGTCTCGTCGGCGATGCGCTGCACGGTCTTGGAGAATTCGATCTGCAGGCGGCGCGGGATCTGGATGCCGTAGTCCTTCTCCAGCACATAGGCGATGCCGCCCTTGCCCGACTGGCTGTTGATGCGGATCACCGCCTCGTAGCTGCGGCCCAGGTCCTGCGGGTCGATGGGCAGGTACGGAACCTCCCACTTGCCGTGGTTGGACTTGCTCAGCGCCTTCAGGCCCTTGTTGATGGCGTCCTGGTGCGAACCGGAGAAGGCCGTGAAGACCAGCTCGCCCGCATAGGGGTGGCGCGGATGGACCGGCAACTGCGTGCAGTATTCGGAGACGCGGACGATCTCGTTGATGTCGTCGATGCGCAGCTCCGGATCGACGCCCTGGGTCAGCAGGTTCAGCGCCAGGGTGACCACGTCCACGTTGCCGGTGCGCTCGCCGTTGCCGAACAGGGTGCCTTCCACGCGGTCGGCGCCGGCCAGCATGCCCAACTCCGCCGCCGCCACGCCGGTGCCGCGGTCGTTGTGCGGGTGGAGCGAGATGATCGCCGCCTCGCGGTTCTTCATGCTGCGGCAGAACCACTCGATCTGGTCGGCGTGGATGTTCGGGGTGGACATCTCCACCGTCGCCGGCAGGTTCAGGATGACCTTGTTGTCGGCGCCGGCGCCCCAGGTCTCCATCACCGCCTCGCAGATCTCCAGGGCGAAGTCCAGCTCCGTCCCGGTGAAGCTCTCCGGCGAATATTGCAGGACGATCTCGGTTTCCGGATGCTCGGCGGCCAATTGCTTGATCAGCTTGGTGCCGGCGATGGCGATGTCCACGATGCCCTGGCGGTCCAGCCCGAAGACGACGCGGCGTTGCAGCTCGGAGGTCGAGTTGTACAGATGGACGATGGCACGCTTGGCGCCCCTGATGCCCTCGAAGGTGCGGCGGATCAGCTCCTCGCGGGCCTGGGTCAGCACCTGGATGGTTACGCCGTCGGGGATCTTGCCGCCCTCGATGATCTCGCGGCAGAAGTCGAAGTCGGTCTGCGAGGCGGCGGGGAAGCCGATCTCGATTTCCTTGAAGCCCATCCTCAGCAGCGCGTCGAACATCGCGCGCTTGCGGTCCGGACCCATCGGCTCGATCAGCGCCTGGTTGCCGTCGCGCAGGTCCACGGAGCACCAGACCGGCGCCTTCTCGATGGAGCGGTTCGGCCACTGGCGGTCGGTCAGCTTCACCGGGGCGAAGGGAACGTACTTCTCGTGCTTGGCGGAGGTGGCGGCGGCGGGGGTGGCGATGTGGTTCATGACGCTTCGTGATCCCTTGGGAGCCCCGGATTCTGTGCGGGGCGTTGTCTCGTGTCGTGTGGGGACCGGCGGGACTACGGTCGCCGAGCTGCCGGGCGGCTCAGCGACCGTTCCTAAGTCGCAGCCCCGGCCCCAGCCGGGAGACACGTTTCGCCCCGCAAGGGCGCGTGCCGAAATGGCGCAGACTGTGGGTGCTCATGGGAAAACAGACACTTCGACCAGGAAACAGGACAGGCGAACGCAGACAGCCCGGACGCTCAAAGCGCCGGGGTGATAAGTCGCAGAAGGGCGTTCGTGTGGTCGATGCGGATCATGGCCCACACTCTGCGCAGGCAGGCTTGCTGTGTCAAGCCGCGATTGCATGAAATCTTCTTTCGCGGAAACGGGTTTTCAACCCCGCTCCTCCAAAGAACGGGTCATCCGAAGAACAGGCGGTAGAGGACGGGCAGAAGGATCGCCGTCGCCAGCCCGTTCAGCCCCATGCCCAGCCCGGCGAAGGCCCCGGCCACCTCGTTCGCCTGAAGGGCGCTGGCCGTGCCGATGCCATGGGCGGCCACCCCCAGGCCGAAGCCGCGTGCCCGCCAGTCCTTCACCCGGACGAGATTAAGCACCCAGGTGCCGAAGGACGCGGCGACGATCCCGGTCAGGATCACGAAAACCGCGGTGAGGGAGGGCAGGCCGCCGATCTGCTCCGACACGCCCATGGCGATGGGGGAGGTCACCGACTTGGGCGCCAGCGACAGCAGCGTGCGCTCCGACGCGCCCAGCGCCCAGGCGATGGCGACGGCGCTCAGCGCCGACGCGGCGGAGCCGGTCAGCAAAGCCACCAGAAGCGCCACGGCGGAGCGGCGGACCTGCTGGAACTGCCGGTAGAGCGGGACCGCCAGCGCCACCGTGGCGGGGCCGAGCAGGAAATGCACGAACTGCGCGCCGTCGAAATAGGTGCGGTAATCGATGCCGGTCACCATCAGGATGCCGGCGATCAGCAGCACCGCGATCATCACCGGGTTCAGCGCGGGCCGCCGCCCGAACCGTTCGAACACCCACATCCCCGCCTGATAGGCGACCAGCGTCAGGGTCAGGCCGGCGAGCGGGCTGGCCGACAGGTAGACCCAGATCTCGTGGAAATCGGGGCTCATCGGGCGTTCTTTCCGTTTCCGGCCCCGCCCGAGCCTTCAGCGTCGGGACCGCGGCGGCTCATCACGCTCATCACCCAGGCGGTCAGTGCGACGCCGATCAGCGTGCTGCCCAGCAGGGCGGCGGCGATGGGCAGGGCCTCCTCGCCCAGCCGGTTCAGGTGGGCCATCACCCCGACCCCCGCCGGAACGAAGAGAAGCGACAGGTGGCGCAGGATGCCGCCCGCCGTCTCCTGCAGCGGCCCCGGCACGGTGCCGCGGACCAGCAGGCCGACGAACAGCAGGACCATGCCCAGCACCGGACCCGGTACGGGCAGGTGCAGCAGGCGGGCGGTCAGCTCGCCCGCCAATTGGCAGGAGAGGAGAAGCGTCAGGGTGCCGAGCATCGGCGGGCTCCGGGCTTTTCAGGGAGGCTTATCGGGGGGCCTTTCGGGAGGATGGCCGCACCCTAATCCCTGACGCCGCCGCCGGGGAGAGGATATGCCCTAACGCTCCAGCAGTTGAGCCTTGAGCCAGTCGCGTACCTCGTGGCAGACGGCCTCGGCGGTCTCGTCCAGTCCATGCCCGGCGCCGGGCATCAGGACCAGCTTCTTCGGCTCGCGCGCCATGCGGTGGACGTGGATGGAGCACATGGGCTTCAGCACCTCGTCGCCCTCGCCGTGGATCAGCAGCACCGGGCAGCTCAGGTCCGCCACCGCGTCGGTGCCAAGGCCCTGGGTCGCCAGCGTCACCACCGTGCAGACCGCCCCGCGGTTCGACGCCGCGGCCTGGATCGCCACCGCCCCGCCGAAGGAATGGCCGACCAGCGCCACATGGTGGATGCCCATCCGGCCGAGGAAGGTCAGGCCGCACAGCACGTCGTACACCGCCTCGTCCAGCGCGCGGGGGTTGCGGTAGCGGACGCGCAGCGAGGCGATGCCGTCCGCGGTCAGGTCCCGGGCCAGCCGCGGGTAAAGCCCGCGGGCCGGCGAATCGAATCCGCCGCCGACGCCGCCGATCCACAGGACGGCCAGACCGCCATGGGGAGCCGGTGCCGGATAAAGGCGCCCTTCCACGGTCCCCCGGTCGGTGTCCAGGGTCACGGGCGCGTGTCCATCCTCCGTCACATCAGCGGTCTGGGCCGACAGAAGCGGCATGGGATTCTCCTGCTCGCCGGAACTCTGCCGATGTAACACCGCTCCCCCGCTTCGCGTTGCTTAACGCTTTCGGCGGGACGAACCCCCGGTCCGGCTGTTGGCGTCGGGCAAAGCCGTGCAACTGAAAAGAAGTGCGACCCATGCTCAAACAGATTTCGGTCGATACCGTGAAGCAGGCCGCCGACCTCGCGCACGAGGCCGTGGCCGACCGTCAGCGTTTCCTTGCGGGAATGCGCAACATCGACCTCGGGGAGCAGCGCAGCGAACGCGGTTCGCGGAACCCGACCGATCTCGACGCCCTCAGCATCCTGTCCTCCGACGCCAGCGGCGCGCTGGACCAGCTTCGCCGGATGCTGGAGGACCTTTCGCCCGAACAGCGGATGGAACTGCGCGCCGTCATGCTCGTGGGGCGCGGCGACTTCGCCGGGAACCAGTGGGACCGCGCGCTGGACGAGGCGGGGCGGGCGCCCGACGCCACCCACTACACCGACATTGCGGAGCGCATCGACCTGCACGACGACCTGATGAAGGGGCTGTACGAGCTGGATCTGCTGAAAAGGAAGGACGGGCAATGACCGGGAGCCGGGACGGCAGGCGGCGCATGGGCGGGCGGCGCATGGAAGGCTCCGCCGGCGCGCTCGAACGCTGGGCCGCCATCCTGGGCGGCACGGCGCTGGGCTATGCCGGGGCGCGGCGGGGAAGCTGGGCGCTGGCGGCGCTCGGCGGCGGGCTGTTCCTGGCCGGGGCGGCGGGCGTGCCGCTGTCCAGCCCGTTGCGGCAGGCCGCGCTGCCGGCGCTGCGCCGCGAACCGGCGACCACCCAGGCCAACGTCACCGTCGCCGTCCCGGCGGACCGGCTGTTCCGCCATTGGCGCAACGTCCGCCATCTGGCGGCCCTGTTCCCCCATCTCGACGCCGTGGAGGTGCTGTCCGACACCGAAAGCCGCTGGAAGGCCCACGGTCCCGGTGGCGTGCCGGTGGTCTGGACCAGCCGGCTGGACAAGCTGCGCGAGAACGAACTCATCACCTGGCACACGCTGGAGGGGGCGGACCTGCCGCACCGGGGCACCGTCCTGTTCCGGCCGGCGCCGGGCGGGCGCGGGACGGAGGTCAGCCTGACGCTGGCCTACCACCCGCCGGGCGGAGAAGGCGGCCACGCCGTGTCCCGCCTGTTCGGCATGGCGCCGGAACAGCAGGCGCGCGAGGCGCTGCGCCGCCTGAAACGGATCATGGAAGTTGGGGAACTTCCGACCATCGACGGGCAGCCGAGCGGGAGGGCCGAGCGTTCCCGGGCGCTGCCGAGCATGCAGGAGGTGACGGGATGAGGGCGCTTTGCTGGAACGGCGTCAACGACCTGCGGGTGGAGCGCGTGCCGGACCCCACGATCCTCGGGCCGCGGGACGCCATCGTCAAGGTCGGCCTGTCCTCGGTCTGCGGGTCCGATCTGCACCTGATCGGCGGCTACGTCCCCACCATGCGGGCCGGCGACATCATCGGCCACGAATTCCTGGGCGAGGTGGTGGAGAAGGGGCCGGAGGTGACGCGGCTGAACCGCGGCGACCGGGTGATCACGGTGTCGATCATCGGCTGCGGCAAATGCTGGCACTGCCGGCACGAGGAATTCTCGCTGTGCGACAATTCCAACCCGCAGCCGGCCTTCGAGGAGATGGCCTACGGGCACTGCACCGCGGGCATCTTCGGCTACAGCCACGCCTTCGGCGGCTACGCCGGCAGCCACGCCGAATACATCCGCGTCCCCTTCGCCGACACCAACTGCTTCCGCGTGCCGGAGGGGGTGACCGACGAGCAGGCGGTCTTCGTCTCGGACGCCGTGCCGACCGGCTACATGGCCGCCGACATGGGCGGCATCAAGCCGGGCGACGTGGTGGCCGTCTGGGGCTGCGGCGGCGTCGGCCAGATGGCGATGAGGAGCGCGTCCCTGATGGGGGCGGAGCGGGTGATCGGCATCGACCGCTTTCCGGACCGGCTGCGCGCCGCCCAGATGAAGGCGGGGGCGGAGACGCTGGATTACAGCCGCGTGGACATCTACGACGCCCTGCTGGCGATGACCGGCGGGCGCGGGCCGGACGTCTGCATCGACGCGGTGGGCATGGAGGCCGACAGCGGCGCCTCCGCCCTGGAGGACTGGTACGACCGCGGCAAGCAGGCCCTCCGGCTGGAGAGCGACCGGCCCGCCGTCCTGCGCCAGATGATCCAGTGCTGCCGCAAGGGCGGGACCCTGTCCATCGTCGGCGTCTACGGCGGGTTCATCGACAAGTTCCCGATGGGGGCGGCGATGAACAAGGCGCTGACCTTCCGCATGGGGCAGCAGCACGGACAGCGTTACGTCAAGCGCCTGTTCGAGCACATCGGGAAGGGCGAACTCGACCCCTCCTACCTGCTGACCCACAAATGGGCGCTGGACGACGCGCCGCAGGGCTACCGCATGTTCAAGGAAAAGGCCGACGACTGCATGCGGGTCGTCTTCGCGCCGTGACCGGTGCCGCCGCGGAAAGCCTCGGGGTGTGGGGCTGAGCCCTTTACGAGCGGGGCGGGAGAGGCTCCAGCGGGGTGTCCCGCCGTCCCCGCACCGGCGCCTCCAGCCCCTCCGGCCTTGCCGCCCAGCGGACGGCGTTCAGGATCACGCGCTGGATCTGCGGGTGGTGGTAGGTGGGGTAGGTCTCGTGGCCGGGCCGGAAGTAGAAGACTCGGCCCAGCCCCCGCCGCCAGCCGCAACCGCTGCGGAAGACCTCGCCGCCCTGGAACCAGCTCACGAAGACCAGATCGTCCGGCGGCGGGACGTCGAAAGGCTCGCCGTACATCTCCTCCCGGTCCAGTTCGATGCGGTCGGAAATGCCCGCCGCCACCGGGTGGCCGGGGTCCACCACCCACAGCCGCTCCTTCTCCGCCGCCACGCGGTGCTTCAGGTAGCAGCCGGTGCCCATCAGCGCCACGAAGGGCTTGGAAAAATGGCTGGAATGGAGCGCCACGAGGCCCAGCCCATGCTCGGTCACCCGCCGCTTCACCCGCTCCGCCACCGCGTCCGGCACCTCCGCGTGGGCGCGGTGGCCCCACCAGACCAGCGTGTCGGCGGCGTTCAGCCGCTCCTCGGGCAGACCGTGCTCCGGCTCGTCCAGCGTGGCGGTGTCCACGGTCAGGCCGGCGGCGCGCAGGGGTGCTGCCAGCGCCTCGTGGATGCCCTGGGGGTAATGGGCCTTCACGGTCTCGTCCCGGCGCTCGTGGCGGAACTCGTTCCAGATCAGGACGCGCGGCGCGGGGTTCGGCATGGCGGATGACCTTCCAGGGCGGATCGAACCGGCGCCGGAGCGGCTCCTTGTGGGACGAAGGGGGCCGGCGCCTGTTTGGGGGACGATGGTCGAAACATTGCGGTGTGAAGGTCAAGTGTCGAGTCTCCCCGATGCAGCGCGTCATGACGGTCTGGTCACCCCGGCCCGCCGTTGCCCCATAGGCGTCGAGCCCGCACCGGGCGACCGGGTGCTGGCGCGGGTCTGGGCGCCCGCCTGCCGCAGCGTCAGCCTGCTGGTCGGGCCGAAAAGCGAGTCCGGGGAACGAACGGTGGCGCTGGACGCGGAGGGCGGCGGCTATTTCTCCGCGGTGGCGGAGGGAGTGCCGGTGGGCAGCCTCTACCGGTTCCGGCTGGACGACGGCCCGGCTTTCCCCGACCCGGCCTCGCGCTTCCAGCCCGACGGGCCGGAGGGGCCGTCGCAGGTCGTGGACCCGTCCGCCTTCGCCTGGACCGACGCCGGCTGGGCGGGCCGCAGCCTGCGGGGGCAGGTGGTCTACGAGATGCACATCGGCACCTTCACGCCGGAGGGCACCTGGGACGCGGCGATGCGCGAACTGGCGTCTCTGGCCGAGCTGGGGGTGACGGTTCTGGAACTCATGCCGGTGGCGGAGTTTCCAGGCCGCTTCGGCTGGGGCTATGACGGGGTGGACCTGTTCGCCCCGACCCGGCTCTACGGGGAGCCGGACGACATGCGGCGCTTCGTGGACCGCGCGCACGCGCTGGGCCTCGCGGTGATCCTGGACGTGGTCTACAACCACCTCGGTCCCAGCGGGAATTTCCTGTCCCGCTTTTCCCCGGATTACTTCACCACCCGCTACCGGA
This sequence comes from Azospirillum isscasi, assembly GCF_030849505.1. Lineage (GTDB taxonomy): Bacteria > Pseudomonadota > Alphaproteobacteria > Azospirillales > Azospirillaceae > Azospirillum > Azospirillum isscasi. The sequence goes on from NZ_JAUJFI010000005.1 coordinate 53,655, forward strand.
ACGAGTGGGGGGACGCGATCAACTTCGACGGCCCCGGCTGCGGGCCGGTGCGGGAATTCTTCCTGGCGAACGCCGCCTTCTGGATCGACGAGTACCATCTGGACGGGCTGCGGCTGGACGCCACCCAGCAGATCTTCGACCGCTCCACCCCGCACATCATCCAGGAGATCGGGCGGGCCGTCCGCCGGGCGGCGCGCGGGCGGGCCACGCTGCTGATCGGGGAGAACGAGTCCCAGCAGGCCGCCATGGCGACGCCGGCGGAGCGGGGCGGCCATGGGCTGGACGCCCTTTGGAACGACGATTTCCACCACGCGGCCCTGGTCGCGCTGACCGGGCGGAACGAAGCCTACTACACCGACTACCGCGGCACGCCGCAGGAGCTGGTGTCCGCCGTCAGGCACGGCTTCCTCTATCAGGGGCAATGGTACCGCTGGCAGAGCCAGCGGCGGGGCACGCCGGCCTATGGCCTGCCGCGCCCGGCCTTCGTCGCCTTCCTTCAGAACCACGACCAGATCGCCAATTCCGGGCGGGGCCTGCGGGTCCACGTCCTGACCACGCCGGGGCGCTGCCGGGCGATGACGGCGCTGACCCTGCTGGGTCCGGGCACGCCGATGCTGTTCCAGGGCCAGGAGTTCGCGGCCAGCAGCCCCTTCCACTATTTCGCCGACCACGAACCGGACCTGGCCGCCAGGGTGGAGGAGGGGCGGGCGGACTTCCTGTCCCAGTTCCCCAGCCTCGCCACACCCGCCATGCGCGCCCGCCTGAAGCGTCCGCAGGACGTGGAGACCTTCCGAAGCTCCAAGCTGGACCATCGCGAACGGGAAACCCACGCGGAGGTCTGGGCGCTGCACCGCGACCTCCTGCGCCTGCGCCGCGAGGACCCGGTGTTCCGCGCGCAGGGGGACGGCGGGCTGGACGGCGCGGTGCTGGGGGAGGAGAGCTTCGTCCTCCGCTTCTTCGGCGGGGACGGGGACGACCGGCTGCTGCTGGTCAATCTGGGGCGCGACCTGCGGCTGGACATTCTGCCGGAACCGCTGCTGGCGCCCCCCCTCGGCCGGGAATGGGCGCTGCTGTGGTCCAGCGAGGACCCGCGCTACGGCGGCTGCGGGATGGCGGCGGTGGCGTTGCCGGACGGCGGCTGGCGGGTCCCCGGCCATGCGGCGGTCGTCCTGGCCCCCGCAGACGCCCCCGGAAAGACCCCCGATGAGGAGCGTGAGGGGGACGAACGCAACAGCGCGAGCGCTCAGGAGACCCATGGCTGATTTCGTCCGCAAGATCACGCGCGACGTCCTGCGATCCGCGCCGGACGCCGCGCTTTCCCGCGAATGGCTGGTCGCCAACGGGCTGGGCGGTTACGCCTCCTCCTCCCTGTCGGGGGCGGTGACGCGGCGCTACCACGGTTTGCTGGTGGCGGCGCTTCCGGCGCCGCTGGGCCGCGTGGTGATGCTGAGCCAGCTCAACGACGTGCTGATCCAGCCGGACGGCACCGAACGGCGGCTGACCGGCCACAACCCGCAGGCGGACCAATGGCCCGACCCGAACTACCCGTCGGACGCCGCCCCCTCCGGCCTCGCCGAGTTCCGGATGGAGTCGGGGCTGCCGGTCTGGCGCTACGAGTTCGGCGACGTGGTGATCGAAAAGCAGGTCGTGCTGCCGCACCTGCAGAACATCGTCCACGTCACCTACCGGGTGGTGACGGCGCCGCAGCCGATCTGCCTGAGGCTTCGCCCGGTGATGGCCTTCCGCAAGCTGGAGTCGGCGGTGGACGAGCCGCTGGCCCGCGACTACCGCGTCACCGCCCGTGGCCACGAGTATGAGATCTGGGCCGGGCCGGAACTGCCGGTGCTGCGCATGACCATCGAGGGGGCGGAGCTTCCCCTGACCCTGGACGGCGGGGCGCGGCGCGACATCGTCTATCCGGTGGAGGCGGAGCGCGGCTACGAGTCGCGCGGCTCGCTGTGGACCCCCGGCTATTTCAGCGGCCCGCTGAGCCAGGGCCAGACGCTCAGCTTCGTCGCGGCCACGGAGCCCTGGCAGCGGCTCTGGGCGCTGCCGCCCGCCGACGTGCTGCGCTTCGAGAAGGAGCGGCGGCGGCGCATCGTCGGGGCCGCGCACCCCTCGCTGCGCGACGGGCCGATGGCGGAGCTGGTTCTGTCGGCGGACAGCTTCCTGTTCGTTCCGGCGGGCCGCGTCGCCGACCAGATGCGCGCCCGCGCCGAGGGGGACGAGGTGCGCACGGTGATCGCCGGCTACCACTGGTTCACCGACTGGGGCCGCGACACCATGATCAGCCTGGAGGGGCTGACCCTGACCACCGGGCGCCACATGGAGGCCGGCTGGATCCTGCGCACCTTCGCGCACTACATCCGCGACGGGCTGATCCCCAACATGTTCCCCGACGGCAAGGACGAGGGGCTGTACCACACCGCCGACGCGACGCTGTGGTTCTTCCACGCGCTGAACCGCTATGTCCGCGCGACCGGGGACCGGCACACGCTGCGGCTGCTGCTGCCCCGGCTGGTGGATGTGATCGACCACCACCGGCGCGGCACCCGCTTCGGCATCGCCGTGGACACCGGCGACGGGCTGCTGCGCCAGGGGCGGGAGGGTTATCAGCTCACCTGGATGGACGCGAAGGTCGGAGACTGGGTGGTCACCCCGCGCCGGGGCAAGGCGGTGGAGATCAACGCGCTCTGGTACAACGCGCTGTGCCTGACCGCCGGCTGGCTGACGGAGGAGGGGGAGGCCCAGGCCGCCCGCCCCCTGGCGGAACTGGCGGAGCAGGCCCGCGCCTCCTTCAACGCGCGCTTCTGGTGCGCCGGGGCCGGGCACCTGTACGACGTGGTGGACGGGGAGCGGGGGGACGACGACGCCTGCCGGCCCAACCAGATCTTCGCCGTCTCGCTCGACAACCCGGTGCTCGACCGCGCCCGCTGGGACCCGGTGGTGGAGACGGTGCGGCAGCGGCTGCTGACCCCGGTCGGGCTGCGCTCGCTGGCGCCGGGGCACCGCGACTACAAGCCGAAGTACTTCGGCGACCTGCGCGCCCGCGACGCCGCCTATCACCAGGGCACGGTGTGGGGGTGGCTGATCGGTCCCTATGTCGAGGCGTGGCTGAAGCTGCATCCGGAGGACAAGGCCGGGGCGCGGGACCTGCTCCGCGGCTTTCTGCCGCATCTGGATCAGGCGGGGATCGGCACCATCGCCGAAATCTTCGACGCCGAACCGCCCTTCAGCCCCCGCGGCTGCATTTCGCAGGCCTGGAGCGTCGCGGAGGTGCTGCGCTGCTGGGCGGCGACGGCGGAGGACGAAACATCCTGACCCTGCCGCCGCCGCGCCCATGAAAGGCGTGGTAAGAACGCAAGACGAATCGTCATGGAATGCGTCCGGTTACTGAAAAGAAAGTTGCAATGCGGAAAAAAACGAATCGATGACGACAATTTAACCGACATGAAACCCACATTCTGTTGAAGGTTTTTGCCGCCCGTGCCTATCATCGAGGGCGGGGTGAATGGGAAGTACACGAACATGCTTCCGTGTGTTCACCCGGCCGGATGAGGACGGGAGGGCTTATGCTGACGCTGTTGTCGAAGGCTTCGCGCCCCACGGTGGACTGGGACGGGCTGAGCCGCCGGATTCTGGACCAGAGCGCCCAAGCCTGCTGGGTGGTGGACCGCGATCTGGTCACCATCGGCGTCAACCCGGCGCTGTGCGCGCTGCTCGGCTACCGGGCGGGGGAGCTGGCCGGGACCCATCTCCTGGCCTATGCGACGGAGGAGAGCCGAAGCGTCCTGGAGCGGCAGGCGGCCATCCGCGACCTCACCCCGCACCGCAGCTACGAGGTCACCCTGACGCGCTCCGACGGGACGCCGCTCCATGTGATCTTCAACGAATCGCGGCTGGACGGCGACTCCGGCCCGGACGGCGGCACGGCGGCGGGCTCCTGCATCTTCGTCACCGACATCACCCGCCGCCACGACGAGGAGGCGCAGCGCACCCTGCGGGTGGACCAGCTTGCCGACACGGTCGCGCGCATGAACCGCTTCCTGGGGCAGATCTGCCAGGAGTTGAAGGACCCGCTGAGCGCCATCCTGGGGGCCACGCAGATGATCTCGTCCGATGTGGCGTCCGATTTGGGGGGCGGCGGGGAAGGCCGGGGAACGGCGCGTCTGGGCGCCTATGCGGATCTGTGCAGCGACGCCGGGCGGCAGATGATGCGGACGATCGAGAATTTGTCGCTGTGGTCCCGCCTGCAACTGAATCAGGTTCCCCTGGACCTGCGGGCCTATGAGCTGGGCGGCCTGCTCCAGGACGTTCTGGAGGATTTGGAGCCGCGCGCCCGTGCCCGCGACATCCTGATCGTCAACCGCATCTTCGCCACCCCGGTGCTGGGCGACCTGTCCGCGCTGAACACGGTGCTGAAGCATCTGATCGAGAACGCGGTGCGCTTCTCGCCCTCGGGCAGCATCGTCATGCTGTCCGCCGCCATGGTGGACGGGCGGGTGACCGTGCGGGTCCAGGACAACGGGCTGGGCATCCCGGAGGAGCTTCAGCCCTATCTGTTCCGCATCGATCTGCACCACGCCGTACCCGGTGCCGACGGGGAGGTGGGAAGCGGCCTCGGCCTGCTGATCTGCAAGGCGCTGGTGGAGCGCATGGGCGGGAGCATCCGGGTCTACAGCAAGCCGGGCGGCGGAACCGCCGTGACGGTGACCCTGACCCAAGGGGTGTGCGCCGGCCGGTGATGCCGCCGTTCGCGCGGGTGGCCGGGCGCTCCGGCCTCGCCGCCCGGAGAGGATGCGGCGGATTCGGAGTGCCCCTTGCGGGGAATCCGAACATTCAGTTGTCAACAGGGCACAGCTCCGCGCGAAATCGCCGCATCGGGAGTCCCGCGGCAGAATCCGTTTGACAGGCGGGAGCGCTGCAACACCTCCGCAAACCGGGAAAGGCAATGTCTTTCAATGGTTTGTGTGACATGCCCAATTTTTGGGCAAATCGGGCTATGGCCTTGTGGCGCCTGCCTCGAATCGGCAAAAGCCGCGTCTTGTCAACACAGTTATCCACAGACTCTGTGGAGAGCCTACGCGGGAGGTGATGGGGGCCGCCACCGCGCCCATAACCTTTGGCGGGAGGCCCGTCCAATCAGAATAAGTACTTCAGATTTTAGGCTCCGCGCGTTTTTGCCGCTATAGTGGCCGCGCCTCATCCCGCCGTGTTGCCCCAATCCAACCGGCGCCGGATGAACAGTGACGGGAGGGGTGCCCATGCTGGATGTCTATGGGACGTCTTGCCCGGTGGCGCGTCCGCGCTGGCCGGGACGCGCGGCGACCGGTGGACCACGCGACCGCCGCCTGCAGGGATTTGCCATGCCGGCGCTGGGGGCGGCGATGCTGTCCGCTCTGATCCTCCATCTGCTGCTGACCTTCGCCTCCCATCTGGGCGGGGCCGACGTGGCGGGGGTGCTGACGGTGGCGGTGGGCATGGCCGCGGTCCTGGTGATCCTGCTTCCCTTCGCCCTGCTGTGCGTCCGTCGGGCGCAGGACGCCCTGTCCGTCGGGCGGGAGCGCCGCGGGGGGATCGTATCGCCGTAAGGTTGACGTGCCGCCGGCCGGGGAAATCACGGTTGCTTCCCCATCGTTAGTCCGCGCATAAAGTTCAGGCGCCGTGGCGATGGGCGGCGCTGATCGGCGGGGGCTGGCATGGGCTTGTTCGATTTTCTGAAAGTGACCGTCAAGGACGAGAAGAAGACCGCACCGCGCCGCGCCGGCCCGTCCAATGGATCGTCCAGCGTGATCGAGTTCGACGGCAAGAGCTTTCCGCTGGCGGCCATCAGCCACAAGGGCTTCGTGGCGACGGGCTTCGACGGGTCCCTGATCCCCAGCCAGACCGCGCGCATCACGGTGCGGGTCGACGACGCCTCCGGCAAGTTCACCTTCGCCGCCACCGTCACCATCGAGGAGGTGAAGGGCGGATCGGTGTCCGGCGCCTGGAACATGCTGCCGCCGGAGGTCGAGGCGACCATCCGCAAGTACCTGCAAATCCGCAAGCAGAAGGCTGGAAAGTAGGAAGCGCCCGGCCCGAAGCCGGCCCGGCGCCGGTCAGTTGGCGGTGCGCAGGGCCGGGCGGCTGGCGTCCATCGCCGGTCCGTTCGCCTTCACCATGGTCGGCGCCATGGCCGGCGTGGCGATCTGGTGCATCCGCTCGATCCATTCCGACAGGGTGACGAACTCGCAGCCCTTCGCGCGCATCGCGGCGATCACGCGGGGCAGGGCGGTCAGGGTGGACGGGTAGGTGGAGTGCAGCAGAAGCACGCTGCCGGTTCCCGCTTCCGTCTTCACATGCTGCACGATCCGGTCGGGGTCGCGGACCTGCCAGTCGCGGGTGTCCACGGTCCACAGCACCGGGCTCATCTTCTCCTCGCGGGCGATGGCCAGCAGGTCCGGCGTGTAGCGCCCGTAGGGCGGGCGGAACAGCACCGGGTCGGCGCCGAACCCCCGCAGGATGCGGTTGGCCTCGGCGATCTCGTGCCGCTGCGCCTCGGCGTCCATGGCGCGCAGGTCGGAGTGGGTCAGGCTGTGGTTGCCGATCTCGTGTCCGGCGGCGATGAAGTCGCGGATCACCTCGCCCTGGTTCTCCGCGACGCTGGCGACCGGGAAATAGGTGGCGGGGATCTTCTCCCGGTTCAGCACGTCCAGGATCTGGCGCGTGACCACCCGGTGCGGCCCGTCGTCGAAGGTGAGGGCGCAGAGGTTCCAGCCCTCCTCCTTCAGCGTCGCCGGCATGACGTCCAGCGCCGTGTCGGGGATCACCGCCCCCAACCGGCCCTTGCGGCGCCCGGACTTCTCGATGGCGGCCATGGTCCGTGCCGCTTCCGGCGGGTAGGTGACGGCGACGTCCGGCCTGTTGGCGTTGCCGCCGGTCCGGTCCGGTTCGGGCTTGGCGCTGTCCACCGGCACCGGCGACGGCGAGGGCGGCGGTGCGGCGTCGAGCACGAGGCAGCCGAATCCGGCACCGACCATGCGGCGGCACAGCGTTCTCACGTCCAGCCCCGCCGGGGCGATGGCCCGCAAGGCGACGCCCTCGCCCTGGCGCCGCGTGTCCAGCGGCACGACCGCCGGGCTGAGTCCGTCCGCCAGTTCGGGGGAGCGCCGGCGCAGGCTGTCCCATGCCCACCAGGCATCCCCTTCCTTCTGGAAAAGGCCGAGTTGCAGCAGCGGTTGACCGTCCGCGGCATGGGCCGCTTCGTCCGGCAGAGCGGAAAGCAACGCCGCGGCCAGCGGCAAGGCGAGAAGGGCGGAGCGGAAACGGTGGGCGCCCTCGGCGAAACGGGCCGTGAGGGGGCTTGCGACGGTGGGCCTTGCGGGGGGCGCTTCGTTCAAGATCCTGGTCCCGTCTTCGGTTCCTTGCTCGGACCGGGTCTCAAAGATGTCCCCCGGACCGTCGCATCCGTCGAATACCACCCCTTCGGGATTAATTCAAACGGCGCCGCTTTGGCCGGCGCCGCTTTGGCCAGCGTCTCCGCTTCGGCTGTTGCGGAGCGCGGAACCTTCGGCGTCCGGGCGCGGTTGACGGGAAGCGCGCCTGCTCCCCAAAGGGTGCGCCCAAGGAGGCGGGGTGCGGAACGGGAACGGAAAGGAGGCAGCCCGGATGGCGGATGATTTGGAAGGCCGGATCAGAGCGCGCGCTCACCAGATCTGGGAACGCGAGGGCCGTCCGGAGGGCCGCGCCCGGGACCACTGGGAGCTGGCCAGCGAGGAGATCGCCATCGAGGACAATTACCGCGGCACGCTGCGCCCGAACCCGGCCCGCGGTCCGGACGACACCGCCGAACGGACCGAACCGGTCGAACCGGTGCTGAGCATGGAAAGCCAGGGCGAGATGCCGGGCATCGCCGACCAGGGCGAGGAATTCCGCATTCCCGGCCAAGCCCGCGAGTCCTGAGCGCGGCCCCCCGCCGCGCTGCCCGCCTTCCCCCGTGCTTAACGAGGACATCCCATGGACACGAACCTGGAAATCGCCTTCCACAACATGGATTCCCAGCCGGAGCTGGAAGCCTACATCCGCGAACGGGCGGAGAAGACGGAGAAACTGTTCGACCGGCTGGTCGGCATGAGGGTCGCCGTGGAGGCCCAGCACCGCCAGCACAAGACCGGAAACGTCTTCGATGTCCATATCGAGCTGATGGTGCCGGGCCAGGACATCGTGGTCAGCCGCAAGCCGAACAAGGCGAAGGAGCGCTACGCCAACCCGGACGTCCGGACCTCGATCCGCGACGCCTTCGAAGCCGCGGAGCGGCAGTTGAAGGAGTACAAGGACAAGCTGCGCCGCGACGTGAAGACCCACGATCCGGAACAGCCGGGCCGGGTGGCGCAGCTCTACCCGAAGGAGGACCACGGCTTCATCACGACCAACACCGGGACGCAGCTCTACTTCCACCGGAACAGCTGCCTGAACGTGGACATGGACCAGCTCAAGACCGGCGATCCGGTGAAGTATGTGGAAACCGCGGGCGACACCGGCCCGACCGCCGCCAAGGTCTGGCGCGCCGCCGGTTCCGACACCGAACTGCACGCCACCTGAAGCAAAAGCCCCCGCGTCATGCGCGGGGGCTTTTCACGTCAGGCTCTCAGGCCCGCCGGGCCGTCGGCCCTCAGGCCCGCTGGGCCGGGGGCATCGGATCGGGCGAGCCGGGGGCGGCGGACTCCGGCGCGGCGGCGGGGGCCGTGTCCTCGTTCAGGTCGTAGATGTCCGGGTGCAGGCGGACCGCGTCGCGCTCGTCCACCGTCGCGGTCCAGTACACGAAGCGCACCGGCACCGGCTGGCTCAGCTTCACCCACTGCGGCTCCTGCCGCTCCAGCATGCGGTCCAGCCGCGCCGTCGAGATGTGCTCGCTCGCCAGCAGCGCCTCGGCCATGCCGCGGGCGTCCTCCAGGCGCACGCAGCCGGAGCTGACGGTGCGGATCTCGCGGTCGAACAGCTTCGGCTCGTTGGTGCCGTGCAGATAGATGTTGTAGGGGTTGGTCAGGTTGAAGCGGAACCGGCCCAGCGCGTTGTGGTCGCCCGGTTGCTGGACGATGCGGACACGGCGCGGCGACACGTTGTGCCAGTCCACGATGGCCGGCTCCACCGGCTCCCCGTCCAGATAGACCACCGCGTTCGCGATGCCCGGCGAGCCCTTGGCCCGCAGCAGCGGCAGCTTGTCCTCCTTCAGGACGGTGGGGGGCACGGTCCAGGTGGGGTTCACGATGACGTGGGTGATCCGGTCCTGAAGCATCGGCGTTTCGCGTGACGGGCGTCCGACGATGGAGCGCATGGTCAGCGCCTCCTGCCCGTCGCGGACCAGCGTGGTGGTCTGGCTGGGCAGGTTCACCAGGATCACGGTGTCCGGTGCGGTGTCGCGGAAGGCGCGCATCGACATGGCGCTGCGCCGCATCTGGGTGGCCGCCTCCTGCGGGCTGCGGTCCAGCGCCACCCGCGTGCCGCCGCCGACCAGCCCATCCACCTTCATGCGCTGGCTGAACTGGAAAGCGCGCACGGCGGTGTCCACGCCGTCATCGAACAGGTCGCCGTGCCGAGCCCGGTCGAGGAAGCCCAGCTCCGCCAGCCGCTGCGTCAGCCGCTCCACGCGCTCGCCGCTGCTGCCTTTCTTCAGGAGGGGGCCGGACCCGATGCGGGCGATGGGACGGTCCGGTTCCGTTTCCAGGACCGCGGCGGCGGCGTCCAGCCGGTCGGCCCAGCCGGTCAGCGTGTCGCGGTAGGAGACGGTCTGGGCGGTGGCCGTGCCGGCCAGGACGGACAGCGCCAGCGTCAGCGCGGCCAGGATCGGTGCCGGGCGTCGCCGTTGGTTGTTGAGCGTCCGAAGTGCCTGCATGGTCCGTCCTTGCCTGGCGGGGGCCGATCCCCGTCCTTCCAATCGAATGTAGTACGCCAACCCCCACCCGGCGAGGCGAGGGCATGCTGTCGCGGGGTCGGGAAATCGGCGTACGGCCGTCCGGCCAGGAACCGCCCGCCGCGCCGCGCCGGCGCCGGAGGCCGATTTGTGACCGATTCGGGCCATTTTCGGGTTGATCCCGGTCAAGCCCTAGCCTATAGGGATATACGTTCGGTATGACCACAATATTTTGGTCTTAATTCGAGCAATCCATAGGGGTCGCCCGGCGATGGAACGGCGCGGCCCGATCACCAAAATGCATTTAGGGAGTGATGCTTTTGGGGACTGACGACCGTGCCGCGCCGATGAACGGGCGCGAGACCGGCCGCCGTGGGTTTCTGACCTTCGCCGCCGCGACCCTGACCGCCCTGGCCGTTCCGGCCCTGGTGCCCGCCGCCCCGGCCCTTGCGGCCCCCCTCGCCGGTGGCGTGCGCCGATTGTCTCTCCACAACGTCAACACCGACGAGCGTTTCAGCGGCGTCTACTGGGCCGATGGCGCTTACCGTCCGGACGCGCTGAAGAAGCTGGACGTGCTGCTGCGCGACCACCGCGCCAAGCAGGTCGGCCATTTCGACCCGCGCCTGTTCGACGTGCTGGCCCGGCTGCACCGGACGCTGGACAGCGACGAACCCTTCCGCGTCATCTGCGGCTACCGGTCCCGCCGGACCAACGCCATGGCCCGCCGCCGGTCCCGCGGGGTCGCGAAGGAGAGCTATCACACCCGCGGCATGGCCATCGACGTGATGCTGCCGGACGTGGAGTTGAAGGCCATCGCCTCCGCCGCCCGCGGCTTGGAGGCCGGGGGGGTCGGCTTCTACCCGCGCAGCGGCTTCGTGCACATCGACACCGGCCCGGTCCGGACCTGGTGAATCCCAGGCCCGGTGCGGGGCCAAACCATCGTTCGAGCCATCGTTACCGTCGTCATAGACTGAGTTGCCGTATCCCCCGGTCCGGGCGCCTGCCCTGTCGGTAGGGGACCCGGAACCATAGGCCGACGCGCCGGTTGCTCCGGTCGGAACTCTCCGAACGAGCAACACGAGAAGGCGACGAAGGCGATGTTCTGCAAACACGATCTGGAACGGCTCCTGGCCGTCGACGCCGCGCCGGCGGTGTCCATCTTCCTGCCCACCCACATCGCCGGGCGCGACATCCGCCAGGACGTGATCCGGCTGCGGAACCTGATCTCGAAGGCCCAGGACGAGCTGTGCGAAAAGCACGGCCTGCGCCGGCCCGACGCGGAGGCGTTCCTGAAGCCGGCGTCCGACCTGCTGGAGCAGGGCGAGTTCTGGCGCCACATGGACCGCGGTCTGGCTGTCTTCCTGGCCAGGGGCGTGTCGGCCATTCACCGCGTGCCGGTGGAACTGCCGGAGGAGGTGACCATCAATTCCCGCTTCACGCTGCGGCCCCTGCTGCCGTTGCTGGCGGATGACGGGACCTTCATGATCCTGGCCGTCACCGCCGGGCGGGCCCGCCTCTTCTCCGCGACCCGCAACGGCATCGCGGAAGAGGACGCGGACCTGCCGCGGGGGGTGGCGGACATCGACGCCGAAACCGACTACGACCAGAACAACCGGCACTCCGCGCCGCCCGCCCGCCACGCCGACCGCACGGACCGGGGCGGCATCTCCATGGTCAAGACGCACAGCTTCGGCGACGACCCGGAGGAGCTGCGCAAGGCTCATCTGATCGACTATGTCGGGCGGGTCGGCGCCCGCGCGCGCGATCATCTGAAGCCCTTCCACGGCCCGCTCGTCGTGGTCGCCGACGAGGAGATCCAGGGGCTCCTGCGCAAGGACACGCATCTGCACGGCCTGATGCAGGGCGGCGTCGTGACGAACCCCGACGCGCTGGAGGCGGAGGAACTGCGCCGCCGGGCCTATGCGGTGGTCAAGCCGATGTTCGAGTCGACCCGCCGGACGGCGGTGGAGCGCTTCAACGCCCTCTATGGCGACCGCAGCACGGCGGAGCGCACGACGACCCGGGCCGAAGAGGTGATGGTGGCGGCCCGCGAAGGGCGGGTCGGTGTCCTGCTGGTGGCCGAGAACGACAAGGTTTGGGGGCATTTCCGGGAGGATTATCACCGGGCCTTCCCCCTGCATCATGAGGCGGACGGCGCCATCGACCTCGTCGAGCATGCCGCCACGGAAACGCTGCTGCGGGGCGGGGAGGTGCATGTGGTGAGCAAGGCGGATTTGCCGTCCGGCGCCTCGGCCGCGGCGATCCTGCGCTTCTGAACCCGGCTTTTCTGAAGGCATCAAAATCGGCGGGGCGGCGTCCGGGGGGCGTCGCCCCGACGTCGTTCAGGCCGTCAGTTGGAAGCCTTGTTCGGCTTTCCGGCGGGCGGTTTCCCGGCCCGGTAGATGTCCGCCGGGTCCCAGACGGCGCCATGACGCCGCCGCTTGCCCGTTCCGGTGCTTTCGGCCTTCACGCGGTGCTTGACGGCCTTCGCCACGACCTTGCCGTGTCCCATGCCGTCGGAGGGGGCCGCGGTTCTCGACGGGACCGGGACGGCCAGCGCGATTCCGGCCCCGTGAAAGGCGCCCGGCAGAACGGCGTCGGGCGAGGGGGTGTCCTCCTCGTCCCGCGCGTCGCGGAGGTGCGGTGACAGGGAGCTGAGAAGCGAGAGCAGTTCGTCGCCCACGTCCTCCGGAGCGGCCCGCCAGAGGCGCAGCATCCGCGCCTCGCGGCGGCTGATGGCGCCGTCGCCGATCCGTGCTCCATCCGCGGCGGGCGCCTTTCCCGTCGCGGCCTGCGGGTCGTCGTAGCAATCGAAGAAGAAGCTGACCGGAACGTCCAGTACCTGTCCCAGGCGGTAAAGCGTTCCGGCGGAAATGCGGTTCGAGCCGCGTTCGTATTTCTGGACCTGCTGAAACGTCAGCCCAATGGCCTCACCCAGCTTTTCCTGGCTCATGCCAAGCAAAGTGCGGCGCATGCGGACGCGCTGCCCCACATGTGCATCGACCGACCAGGATTCGGGCGAGCCGCGTCGCCCCCTTTTGCGCACCACTGGTTCGCTCATGGACCTGGAACTCCAATGCTTACGAATAAATATGTAGGATTTGAGTATGTTGACCGGATTGTTCACACAGGCTTTGGCGTCAGGCAAGCGGAATCTCTGAAATTACTGCGCCGGAACCATGATTTGGATACACATAGTGGAGTATGGGTTTGAAATACGGGTTTTCAGGCGTCTTTCCGGTGCACGGATGATGAAGGCGCTGATTGCGGTGCTCCGCCCGCATCGCGCGTGCCGGTTGCGGCGTCCGGCGCCGTCGTGGCGTGGGAACAAATGGAATGTTGTCTCGCCGTTATGATATTTAATATTTCAAATTGTGGCGATCTGATCCGGCGGGGCGGTGTGGAAACACTTTGATAATCAAATTCGGATAGGTCGCATGGAATAGAATTCGCGCCACAGGCCGCGCCGGGCCGGTGGTGCCGGGCCGGCGGGGCCGGTTGGCGGCGATGGTCGGCGGTGACGGTCCCCTGGCGCCGCCGGGTCGCAATCAAAGGATCAGGTCGATGCAGACAAGCAGTCTGGCGGGGCGCTTCAAGGTCGGAACCCGCATTTATTTCGGTTTCCTCGTGGTGTTGCTGCTGCTGGCGGTGGTCGTCGCCATCGGCGTGCGGGGCCTCGGGGTGGCGCGGGACGGCTTCGAATCCTACGCGGCGGTGAGCAACCACTCGATCCAGGTCAGCGCCATCGACGGGCAGGTCGCCCAGATGCGCCGCCTCGTGGTCAACTTCAACAACTCCGGCGATCCGAAGGTGGCGGAGCAGGTGCGCGCCGTTCAGGCGACCCTCGCCAAGGACCTGCGGGGCGCCCTGGACGGGACGACCGGGGAGCGCCGCGTCCTGCTGGAGCGGATGAACCAGCTCTTCGCCGGCTACATGACCGATTTCAACGCGCTGGTGGAGCTCCGCCAGCGCCGTGACCGCCTCTACGCCGAGCAGCTCGTCCCGGCGGGGGAGAAGGCGCGGGAAACCGTGTCGCAGCTCGTCTCAACCCTGATCGCCGACGGCGAGCACGAGGCGGCGGCCGGCGCCGGCCTCGCGCAGGAGCAGCTTCTGCTGGCGCGCCTAACCGCCTCGCGCTTCTTCACCAGCCCGAACGAGGCGATCATCGCCGAGGTGTCGGCGCGCAACGACGCCTTCGGCGAGTCCATCCGCCGGCTGACCGAGCGGCTGGGCAACCCGGCGCGCCGGGCGACGGCGCAGTCCGCCGACCAGCTCTCCGACCGCTACGTCGCCCTGTTCCGCGAAACCGCCGCCGTGATGCTGGAGAACGCCAAGCTGATCGACGCGATGGCCGCGCGCGGGGCGGAGTTCGCCGACCTGTCCGACCGCACCGTCGCGCTTGAGACCAAGGACCGCGACGGCGTCAAGGCCGATACCGAAACCAGCCTGGACCGCACCCTGTCGGCCAACATGGCGATCGCCGGCGGCGCCTTCCTGTTCGGCCTGCTGCTGGCCTGGGCGGTGGCGCGGTCCATCGTGAAGCCGGTCGTTTCGATGACCGAGACGATGACGAACCTGGCCGGCGGCGACCTGACGGTGACCATCCCGGCGCTCGCCAACCGCGACGAGATCGGGCAGATGGCCCAGGCGGTCCAGGTGTTCAAGGAGAACGCCATCCAGAAGAAGGCGATGGACGAGGCCGAGCGCGAGCGTCTGGAGGCGGAACGCCGCGCCGACGAGGCGCAGCGCGCCCGCGAGACGGCGATCGGCGAGGAGATCGCCGCGCTGATCGACGGCGTGTCCAAGGGCGACCTGTCGCGCCGCCTCGACCTGACCGGCAAGGACGGCTTCTACAAGACCATGTCGGCGGGCATCAACCGCCTGACCGACACGGTGGAGGCGGTCATCGCCGACCTCGGCGCGGTGCTCAGCGCGCTCGCCCAGGGCGACCTCAACAAGCGGGTCGAGCGCGACTACCAGGGCGCCTTCCAGACGCTGAAGAGCGACGTCAACACCACCTCCGCCAAGCTGGGCGAGATCGTCGGCCAGATCCTGCGCGCCACCGACGCCATTTCCGGCGCCGCGTCCGAAGTCTCGCTGGGATCGAGCGATCTGGCCGAGCGGACGGAGCAGCAGGCGTCCTCGCTGGAGGAGACGGCGGCGAGCATGGAGGAGCTGGGCGCCACCGTGCGCTCCAACGCCGACAACGCCCAGCGCGCCAACGGCATGGCCTCCGACGCCCGCACCGCCGCGGAGTCCGGCGGGACGGTGGCGGATTCGGCCATCGAGGCGATGAAGCGCATCGAGGAGGCGAGCCGCAAGATCACCGACATCATCGGGGTGATCGACGAGATCGCCTTCCAGACCAACCTGCTGGCGCTGAACGCGGCGGTCGAGGCGGCGCGGGCCGGCGATGCGGGGCGCGGCTTCGCGGTGGTGGCCCAGGAGGTGCGCAATCTCGCCCAGCGCTCCGCTCAGGCGTCCAAGGAGATCAAGGGCCTGATCCTGGACAGCGACGCCCAGGTGAAGGACGGGGTGGAGCTGGTCAAGAAGGCCGGCGACGCGCTGGAGGGCATCGTGTCGGGCGTCCATCAGGTCGCCGGGCTGATCGCCGAGATGGCCTCCGCCTCCAGCGAGCAGGCGGCGGCGCTCGACGAGATCAACGCCACCGTCTCGCAGATGGACGAGATGACCCAGAAGAACGCCGCCCTGGTGGAGGAGACCACCGCGGCGGCCCAGTCGCTCGCCAACCAGGCGACCGACCTGCGGTCGCTGGTCAGCTTCTTCAAGCTGGACGCCTCGGCCTTCGCGGCGGCCCCCGCCGCGCATCATCACGGCGGAACGGGCCACGCCGCGGCGGCTCCGGCCCTGCGGCGCAGCATCGCCCCAACCAAGCCGGCGGTGCGCAAGGCGGCGGCTCCCGCCCGTTCGGCAGGGCCCAAGGCGGCGTCGGCCACCTTGCAGCGCGCCTCCGCCGATGAGGACGATTGGAAGGAGTTCTGAGGTCTCCACCGGCCACTCCTCGGCGGGGTGGCTTGAAAAACCGTGCGATGAAAATGGCGGCGCGGACGTTTGTCAGGGAAAGACACCTCACCGACCGGGAGTGACGATCCATGACCGCGCGCCGCCTTATCCCTCTGATTCTCGTGGGCGCCCTGTGGGCGGTTCCGGCGGGCGCCGCCGACACGCCGCCCCCGCCCGGCGCCGCCCCGCCGCCGGCCCAGCCGGGCGAACAGGCCCGGCAAGGGCTCGATCTGCTGATGAAGGCCCTGGAGGGCTGGGTGCGGCAGATGCCGATGTTCGCGGCTCCGGAAGTGACGCCGGAAGGCGACATCGTCATCCGCCGGCTCGACCGCAACCGTCCGGCGCCGTCCGAGCCCGCGCCGCAGAAACCCGAAACCAAGCCTGGGGCTGCGGCACCGGACGCCCCGACCGATCTGTGAGACGATCCCCCAAAGCCCGATACACCCCGTCACGCAGCGCCCCGGCGGGGATCGCAAGGCGCTGCGGAGCGCCCGAACAGGCTTAACGGTTCCTTAATTCATGGTTAAGAGTGGGTTAATGACCGTTTGCGGGCCGAACGGAGCCCGCATCGGCCCCGCTGCGTGACGCGCTGTATCGGCCTTTCCGTCCTTCCGGTCAGCCGGCGTGCCAGGGGCCGCCGGGACGGGCGAAACCCTCCACCTGATCGCGGAGCTTCTGGATCTGGGACGGGGTGAGCGTGAGGCCGAGTCGGGCGGCGAAGGCGGCGGCGAGGGCGCCGCGGGTCGGGCGCTCCCCCCGGTCGGCGAGGGACCGGTAGATCTCGAAGGCCGCGGCATAGCGCCGCAGAGCCTCCGGACGGCGGCGCAGTTGGGCGGCCTGCGCGGTGGCGGCGCCGTCCAGATGGGCTTCCAGGCGCCGGAGCGCGTCCGCCGCCGACAGGGCGGGCAGGGGGACGGGCGGGTCCGGTTCCCGCTCGGGCCTGCCGATGGCCGCCTTGGCGCGGTGCCGCCGCTGCCGCAGCCGGTCCTCGTTGCGCAGCCGCTCCGCATAGGCGGGGTCGCTGCGGCGCCGTTCGGTGCGCGCCCGGTTGGCGCGGGCGTTGCGCTCCTCGCGGTCCGCCTGGGCCAGCGGATCGCTGAGAAGGAAAGCCAGTTCCTCCGCGGTCAGGCGCAGGGCGCCGCCATCGTTTCCGGGAGCGTCGTCAGGGTCGTGTTCGGCAGTCATGCCGAAAGCAACGTTTCAGCGGCCGCCTTCGATCCATACCACCAAAGAAGGTCACAAAAGGTGGCGCGGGTCAGGCCGCATGCCGGGTTTCCCGGCGATCCGGGCAGGGGCCGGTTTCGACCTGCACCGTCGCGTGGCCGATGCCGAAACGCCCGCGCAGCGTGTCCACCAGATCGTGCAGCACCGCGTCCCGGTCGGTTCCCGGAGGCACCACGGCGTGCATGGTCAGCAGGCGGCGCTCCGCGGTCAGGGACCAGACATGGACGTGGTGGATGTCGGTCACCGCCGGCACCGCCTCGTGCAGGGTGCGGCGCAGGTCGTCCACGTCGATGCCCACGGGCGTGCCCTCCACCAGGATGTGGGCGCTCTGCCGCACCACCTCCCAGGCGCCGCGCAGGATCAGCAGGGCGACCACGACCGACAGGATCGGGTCGATGGGCGTCCAGCCGGTGAGCAGGATGACGCCCGCCGCCACAACCGCCGCCACCGAGCCCAGCAGGTCGCCCAGCACATGCAGGGCGGCGCCGCGGACGTTCAGGTTCTCGCGGTCGCCGCGGTGCAGGATGAAGAAGCCCGCGAGGTTGCCCAGCCCGCCCAGGACCGCCACGGCCATCATGGTGCCGCCCATGACCGGCTGCGGCTGCATCAGCCGCTGCGCCGCCTCCCACAGGATCCAGCCGGACAGCAGGAACAGGCTGAGGCCGTTGACAAAGGCGGCCAGCACCTGGAGCCGGTGATAGCCGAAGCTGCGCCGCCGGTCGGACGGTCGCCGCCCCAGCCGGAAGGCCAGCCACGCCAGCGCCAGGGCCGCCGCGTCGGTCAGCATGTGCCCGGCGTCGGCCAGCAGGGCCAGCGACCCCGACAGCAGGCCGCCCACCACCTCCACCACCATCAGGCTGGCGGTCATCAGCAGAACGAGCAGGATCCGCCGCTCGCTGTCCGCGGTCACCGCCGCGGCGTGGGAATGCCCGTGGTCATGTCCATGCCCATGCCCGCGGCCATGCCCGTGATGATGGTGATGATCGTGATGATGGGCGCCGTCGCCCTGCGGTCCTTGCGTCACTGGCCTGCCCCTTGCCGACATGCACGGAAACGGACGAGTCCGCACAGGATAGGACCGATGCCGCGCCGCCGTCACGGCGTTTCCGGTCACGGCGATTTCGCTGTCCATCGACACGGCGCCTCGTGCTAGAGAGTGCCCCCGACACGAGACCTCACTCAATTCACAGCAGACGGGACCCGGCCGGCCATGACCCCCAGGCAAGCCCTCCAGCAGCGCCTCGCCGCGCTGGACGCGCATCTCCGTGCGGAAAACCCGAACCTTCTCCCGGTCATTCCGACCTTCCGCAATTTCGACCGGGTTCTGGTCCGGCTGGGCCTGCTGGGGCCGCACGAGTCGCTGACCACGCGCATTCCCTGGTGGCCGATGATCGCGGTGCTGGGCACCTTCTCCGCGGGCAAGTCGACCTTCCTCAACGGCTATCTCGGCGCGCCGCTTCAGAACACCGGCAACCAGGCGGTGGACGACAAGTTCACGGTGATCTGCCACGGGCCGGAAACCCGGCGGGAGGCCCTGCCGGGCACCGCGCTGAACGCCGACCCGCGCTTTCCCTTCTACCGGATCGCCGACGAGATCGAGAAGGTGGCGGCGGGCGAGGGCAAGCGCATCGACAACTATCTGCAACTGAAGACGCTGTCCGGCGACCGGGCGCGCGGCAAGATCTTCATCGATTCGCCGGGTTTCGACGCCGACGACCAGCGCCGTTCCGTCCTGCGGCTGGTCGACCACATCGTCGAGCTGTCCGACCTCGTGCTGGTCTTCTTCGACGGGCGCCACCCGGAGCCGGGGGCGATGCAGGACACGCTGAAGCATCTGGTGTCGAAGACGGTGGACCGCGCCGACGCCCGCAAGGTCTGCTACATCCTGAACCAGATCGACACCACGGCGAAGGAAGACAATCTGGAGGCCGTGTTCGGCGCGTGGCAGCGCGCCATCGCCCAGGCCGGGCTGGTGTCGGGCCGCTTCTACGCGCTCTACGACAGCAAGTCGGCGGTGGCCATCGCCGACGACGCGGTGCGCGCCCGCTACGAGTCGCGGCGCGACGCCGACCTTGCCGAACTCCAGGTGCGCATCAACGAGGTGGAGGTCGCCCGCGCCTACCGCATCGTCGGCATGATCGACAGCCTGGTGAAGGAGTTGAAGGGCGAGATCGTGCCGCAGCTCGTCGCGGCGATGAAGCGCTGGCGCAAGCTGGTGCTGATCGGCGACGCCGTGTGGGCGGCGCTCCTGGCCGCTCTGTTCGGCGGCATCGCCAGCCTCGCCGGCGGGGACACGGTGTCGGCCTTCCTGTCCTGGCTGAGCCAGTCGCCGCCGGCCTGGGCCGGTGGCCTGCCGGTCGGGGTGCTGGTGGCGCTGGCGCTGCTGGCCGGCCTGTTCGGCGCCGGGCATTTCTGGCTGCGCTCCTTCCTGGCCCGCCGGGTCGCCCACAGCCTGCCGGAGCGTTTCGGCGACGTGGACCTGAACCTGCAGCAGGGCTTCCTGCGCAACACCCGCTTCTTCCGCTCGATCTTCCGCAAGAAGCCGGCGGGCTGGAGCGGCGGCGCCGAGAAGCGCATCTTCTCCATCCGCGAGGCGGTGGCGGAACATGTCCAGCGCATCAACGACCTGTTCACCGACCCCGCCGGGCGGCGCAACCGCGCCGCGGCGGAGTGAGCGGACGGCCGTAGGGCAGGGGGGAAACGGACGATGGCGGGCCGGCGGTGCCTTCTGGGCATGCTCCTGCTGCTGGCGGCACTCGGCACCGCCCGGGCGGCGCCGCTCGATTCCACCCTGCATCTCGTCACCGGCAACGACTTCGCGCCTTTCACCGGGGAAGAGCTGCCGCAGGGCGGCCTGCTGACCGAGATGGTGCGCCGCGCCTTCGGCGAGGTCGGGCTGCATTACGAGATCCGCTTCATGCCCTGGCGCCGCGGTTACGATGGGGTGCTGGCGGGCAAGTTCCTGGGAACCTTCCCCTATGTCCGCACGCGGGACCGCGAGATGGAGATGCTGTTCTCCGACCCGCTTCTGGAGGCGCGGCAGCTCGTCTATCTCTCCACCCACAGCAGCATGGCGTTCCGCGGGCCGGAGGATTTCCGGGGCCGGACGGTCTGCGCGCCGGTCGGCCACGCCCTGCCGCCGGAATTGGCGGAGCTTGCCGCGTCGGGCGCGCTGACGCGGGAAAGCCCGGCGGATTTGCCGGCCTGCGTGCGGATGGTCGCCTCGGGCCGGGTGGACGCCTTCGTCATCGACGAATTCACCGGGCAGAGCGCCATTGCCAAGGCGATGGCCGGCGACGGGATCCGCATCGCCCCCTTGCCCTACGCCCGCGCCGGGCAGCATCTGGTTCTTTCCCGCGCCACGCCGGAAGCGGCGGCGATCCTGGCGGCATTCAACGCTGGATTGAAGAAGCTGAAGGACGGTGGCGCAATGGAGGAAATCCTGCGCCGCCACCTGTCCGCGGCACCGTGAAGCGTTGCGCATCGAATGGGGCAGAACACGCCGAATGGGCGCGGCAACCGCTCCATGCGGCATTGCCAGCGCGACGCAAAGTGCTATAAACGCGCGGACTCGATCTTGGAAAAGGGGCGTGGCCCGTGGCCATCGACGCTTCCGTTCTGGTCCTGAACGGACCGAATCTGAACATGCTGGGCGTGCGCGAACCGCACATCTACGGCTCCATGACGCTCGACGATCTGGAAGGCGCGTGCCAGGAACGCGCCGAACAGCTCGGGCTGGCCATCGATTTCCGGCAGTCGAACCACGAGGGCGAACTCGTTTCCTGGATTCAGCAGGCGCGGACGGAGCATGACGGCATCGTCATCAACGCCGGCGCCTACAGCCACACCTCCGTCGCCATCATGGACGCGCTGATCCTGTCCGAGCTGCCGATCGTCGAGGTGCATCTCTCCAACATCTACAAGCGTGAGGCCATCCGCCACCACTCGCACATTTCCGCGGTGGCCAAGGGGATGATCTGCGGCTTCGGCCCGCACGGGTATCTGCTGGCGCTGGACGCCATGGCGAATATCCTCGAGCGCGACTAAGGAACACGGGAATTACGAACACCATGGCAAGCTTCGACATCGACGGCGATCTGGTCCGCAAGCTCGCGGATCTCCTGCGTGAGACGGGCTTGAGCGAGATCGAGTTTGCCGAGGGCGAGAAGCGGATCCGCGTCACCCGCCCGACCGCCGCCCAGACGGTGGCCGTGCACGCTCCGGTCGCCGCTCCCGCTCCCATCGCGGCTTCGGCCGCCGCCCCGGCCGGCAAGCCGGCCAGCCACCCCGGCGCCGTCACCTCGCCGATGGTCGGCACGGCCTATGCCGCGGCGGAGCCGGGCGGCACGCCCTTCGTGCGCGTCGGCGACACGGTGAAGGCCGGCCAGACCGTCCTCATCATCGAGGCGATGAAGGTCATGAACCCCATCAAGGCCCCGCGGGGCGGCACGGTTGTCGAGGTTCTGGTCTCCGACAGCCAGCCGGTGGAGTTCGGCGAAGTCCTTATGATCATCGAGTGAGCGGGGACCGTCCCTTGGCGATGTTCGAGAAGGTCCTGATCGCGAACCGCGGTGAGATTGCTCTGCGCATCCACCGCGCTTGCCGCGAAATGGGCATCCAGACCGTGGCGGTGCATTCCACCGCCGACGCCGACGCCATGCACGTCCGCCTCGCGGACGAAAGCGTGTGCATCGGCCCCGCGTCGGCCCGCGAAAGCTACCTGAACATTCCGGCGATCCTGTCGGCGGCGTCGATCACCGGGGCGGACGCGATCCATCCCGGCATCGGCTTCCTGTCGGAGAACGCCCAGTTCGCGGAGATGGTGGAGGAGCACGGCTTCACCTTCATCGGCCCGACCGCGGAGCACATCCGCATCATGGGCGACAAGGTCACCGCGAAGAAGACGGTGATGGAGCAGGGGCTGCCCGTGGTCCCCGGCTCCGACGGCCCGGTGCCGACGCTGGAGGAGGCGGAGAAGATCGGCCGCGAGACCGGCTATCCGATCCTCATCAAGGCGGCGGCGGGCGGTGGCGGCAAGGGCATGAAGGTCGCCCGCAACCCCGACCAGCTCAAGGAAGCCTACCAGCTCGCCCGCGGCGAGGCGCGCGCCGCCTTCGGCAACGACGAGGTCTACATCGAGAAGTATCTCGGCAAGCCCCGGCACATCGAGATCCAGCTTCTCGGCGACGAGCACGGCAACTGCGTGCATTTCGGCGAGCGTGACTGCTCCGTGCAGCGCCGCCACCAGAAGGTCATCGAGGAAGCCCCGTCGCCGGCCCTGAACGCCGAGCAGCGCGCCTTCATCGGCGAACTGGCGGCGAAGACGGCGGCGGCCATCGGCTACCGCGGCGTCGGCACGATGGAGTTCCTGTTCGAGGACGGGCAGTTCTACTTCATCGAGATGAACACCCGCCTCCAGGTCGAGCACACGATCACCGAGATGATCACCGGCGTCGATCTGGTGCGCGAGCAGATCCGCGTGGCGACCGGCGCCCCGCTCGGCTACGGGCAGGCGGACATCCGGTTCCAGGGCCACTCGATCGAATGCCGCGTGAATGCGGAGCATCCGGAAACCTTCATCCCCTCGCCGGGGAAGATCGACGGCTACCACGCGCCGGGCGGCCTGGGCGTGCGCGTCGACTCGGCGCTCTACGACGGCTACCGCATCCCGCCGCATTACGACAGCCTGATCGCCAAGCTGGTCGTCCACGGCACCACCCGCAACGAGTGCCTGATGAGGCTGCGCCGGACGATCGAGGAGTATGTGATCGGCGGCGTGGACACCACGCTGCCCCTGCACCAGCGCATCATCGCGCAGCAGGACTTCATCGACGGCAACTACGACATCCACTGGCTCGAACAGCTGATGGGCATGAAGAAGTAAGGCGTCGAACGGCTGGCCAAACGGCTGAATGAAGAGAGCCCTTCTTCCCGGCGGGGAAGAAGGGCTCTCTTCGTTTGCGCGGGTGTAGGATTCTCGCGGGTAACTGGGTCTTCACGGACTGCACGGATTTCACGGATTTCACGGATTTCACGGATTTCACGGATTTCACGGATTTCACGGATTTCACGGATTTCACGGATTTCACGGATTTTTTTCAATTCGTGCCCAGCGCGCGCTTGTTCGATCGGCAATGGCTGAGCAAGCCCAAAAAAAAATCCGTGAAATCCGTGCCTGAATCCGTGAAGACCCTGTTGTCACCCGAGAATTTTATCCCCCGTCACGGCGCCGCGGTCAGCATCGCGTCGCGGCGGCAGCGGTCCACCACCTTGGCGCCGCAGGGGATGAAGGCCAGCTCCTTGTTCAGGCACAGCCGCACCTCCGCCACGTCGCGCTTGGAGCAGACCAGCGCCACCGACTCCGGCTCCAGCCCTGGGTTGGCCTGGACAAACAGCCGCTCCACCTGGGTTGCCGGGATCGACAGGTCGGGCTTCGGTGCCTGGAGCGCCTCGGGGATCTTCACCTTGGCGAAAGCACCGCGGACCTGCGCGAAATAGTCGGAAACGGGCAGGCCGGTGCAGGTGCCGTGCTTGGTCCACTGGTGCACGATCAGCCCGACGCTGGGCATCACCGGCATGGTGGCATCCACGACGGCGCGGGGAACCGTGCGATCGCGCGTGCAGGTGGCCGGGTAGCCGCCGTTGGTGTATTGCGGCCACAGGCCGTGGACGATGAAGCCGAACTTGCGCTCCACCCCGCACTGGTCGGGATCGGCGTCGCCCTGATTCCTGGCGCAGTGGGTGGGCGACCAGGACAGGCTGAGCACATAATAATCGAAGGTGCCGGGCTCCGCCTTGCGCTGCGCCCATGACGTGCCGGTCATCAAGAGAAACGCAACCACCGCGACGGCGATGGCCGGCAATAGCTTCGTCATGCTGGATTTCCTTCTTTGGACGCGCTCATCCGTTGCATACCATGGTGGGAACCACCTGTCGCGCGGAAGTGGTGCGCTGAGATAACGTTGCGGGGGCGAGGGGTCAAACGGGTATAGTGGCCGCGATGATCGAGCTGTCCGCATCGCTGCTTCTGCGCGCCTACGCCGCCGGCATCTTTCCGATGGCGGAGAACGCCGACTCCGAAGAGCTGTACTGGTTCGATCCGGAGCGGCGCGGCGTCCTGCCGCTGTACGGCTTCCACGTCCCCCGCAAGCTGCGCAAGACCGTGCGGCGGGGTCTGTTCGACCTGCGCTTCGACACGGCCTTCCGCGCGGTGATCGAAGCCTGCGCGGAGCCGACTCCGGACCGCCCGAAGACCTGGATCAACGGCGACATCCTGCGGCTCTACACCGAACTGCACGAGCGCGGCTTCGCCCACAGCGTGGAATGCTGGTGCGGAAACCGGCTCGTCGGCGGTCTGTACGGGGTGGCGCTGGGCGGCGCCTTCTTCGGGGAGAGTATGTTCAGCCGCGCCACCGACGCCAGCAAGGTGGCGCTGGTGCATCTGGTCGCCCGGCTGCGGGCGGCGGGCTACACGCTGCTGGACGCGCAGTTCGTGACGGAGCATCTGAGCCAGTTCGGCGCCATGGAAATCCCACGCACCGAATACCGCCGCCGGCTGACCGCAGCGCTGGCGGTGCCGACGGACTTCGGCGGCGTGGACCAGGACAGGGCCATCGCGGTGCTTCTGGGGAAGGACTGAGGAACCGTCCGGTTCGCCTCAATTGCCTTCGCAGGACAGGACCCAGACGTCGTAGATCGGGTGCTCCATCGCCGACAGGGCGGGGCTGGAGGCGAACATCCAGCCGCTGAACACCGCTTCCGCCTGCTCGCCGGGCTTGTTCTCGATGACTTCGAGGAAGGCGGCGGCTTCCGGCGGCTCGATGGGCGGATTCTCCTTGCAGGCACGCAGCGTGATGCGCAGGCTGCCGAGCGCTTTGGTCTCTCCCACCGCGATGGTGAAGGTGGAGGTGCGGGCGGTGATCTTGTCCAACCCCTGAAGCTTCGCGGCGGGGCGGCTCACCATCTCCTCCGGCACCGGGGCGGCGGCGGCCTGGCCGGGCAGGCCCGGGGCCGCAAGCCCGAGCAGCGCCGCCGCCAGGGCCGCGCCGCAAACGCTTTTGCCGATGAGGGTCTTCAAGGTCGTCGTCACTGTCGTCACAGGGGATCGCTTCCGTGATGTCGAACGGCGTGGGCCGGAACCCGACAGCCTTCTATCCCGGAAGCGGCGCCCCGTCCACTGAATGCCCGCTTACTGGGTGACGACGCCACCGGACTTGGTGCCGCTTGACTTGCTGCCGGTGGACTTGGTGCTGGTGGATGGCCCGGCGGTGCCGTTCTTCTCCTCGACCTTCTGGGTGGCGGTGCCGGCCCCGGCGCCCGCGGCCCCGCCGACCACCGCGCCGACCGGCCCGCCGACCACGGCCCCCGCCGCAGCCCCGCCCAGCGCACCGCTGGCGGCCTTCTCCTCCGTGTTGACGCCGCAGGCGGCGGCGAGCAGGGCGAGGCCGAGAACCAGGAAACGCGCTTTCATCGCTGATCTCCTCCGTGATGGGATGGGTCTGCGGGAGGAAACGGCAGCGTGGCCGGGGCTGTTCCGAAGGCGAAGGGGAAAAGGGATGCCGAAACGAAAAAAGGGGCCGTGAGGCCCCTCCGTTCGCTCGGCGTCCTTGCCGCGGCGCTTACAGCTTGGGCGGCTCGCCACCCTCCTGGCCGGGCTTGCTCATGTTCTGCAGCGAGAAGATGACCTGACCCAGAAGCTGTTCGATGCCGGGGGTGCTCTGCGTGTACTCGACGCGGCCGTTCGGCTTGATCATGTCCGGCTCGCCGCCCGGCTCCAGCGACAGGAACTTGCCGCCCAGCAGGCTTTCGGAGGCGATGACCGCCGCGGTGTCCTTGGGCAATTGGATGTCCGGGTGGATCGACATGTGCACGACCGCCTGATAGCTCTTCGGGTCGAGCGTCAGTTCGGTGACCGACCCCACCTTCACGCCGCTGATCCGCACGTCCGCCCCGCTCTGCAGGCCGGAGATGCTGGAGAAGTTGGCGGTGATGGCATAGCCGTTCACCTTGCGCAGATCGGCGCTGGTGTAGGCGAAGGCCAGAAAAAAGCCGGCCACGGCGAGGACGACCCCGCCGAGCACGGTTTCGATCACATTGCGGCGCATGAATGATTCCTAAAGGACCGCGCGGGCGTCTCAGCCTGGAGTCCAGGGTTCGTAATCGCCGGTGGCGCGCACGCGCTGCCCGCCCGCATACTGGTGTCCGGGCGGACGATAAGCCCCGAGCGAGCCGGACAGGTTCGGCACATGCTCCTTCTGCCACGGCTTGTGGAAGGCGCTGTTGCCTTCGGGCAGCGGGGCCTTGGTGGTGTGATGCAGCCAGGCGTGCCATTCCGGCGGCACCTTGGAGGCGTCCGGCTCCCCGGCGTAGATCACCCAGCGGCGTTCCTTCACGGCGGCAATGGCGCTGGGGGAACGGTAGTAGGTGTTGCCGAAGCGGTCGGTGCCGACCTTGTTGCCCCGGCGCCAGGTGACAAACCGGATGTGGATGTTCGCCATCCAGGTGATCAGGGAGATCTTCTCGCTCATCGTCGCTCGCGGTCGGTAAGCCAATCGGCCCGTCAGGCTGGCCGGTTAAACGCGGGCGGCACTATGACACCCCCGGCCACGCTCGTCCACAGACTCTGCAACGTCTTTTCCCGCCTGACGGATTTGCCGTCAGGCGATGCGCCGGTCGGTCAGCAGCAGGCGCAGCGCGAATCCCAGGAACAGGACCCCCGCGACGCCGTCCAGAACGGCCCGGACCCGCGCGTTGGACAGCGCCCGCCGCGCCGCCCCGGCGCTGAGCGCCGCCACCCCCAGCAAATAGAGGCAGCCGATCCCGCCGAGGATCGAGCCCAGCAGGAAGATCTGCAGGGCGACATGGCCGAGCGCCGGTGCGACGAATTGCGGCACGAAGGCGAGGTAGAACAGGATGACCTTCGGATTCAGCAGGTTCGTCAGCAGCGCCTGGAGGAAGACGCGGTGCGCCGGGGCCGACTCGGGCTTGGCCGGGGCCGCGTCCTCGCCGCCGTCGCGGCCGCCGAAGCCGGTCCGCAGGGCGCTCCACAGCGCCCGCCCGCCGATCCAGGCCAGATAGGCGCCGCCCGCGTAGCGCAGCACGTCGAACAGGGCCGGCGAGGCGGCGACCAGGGCGGAGATGCCGGCGGCGGCCAGCAGCGCGTGGATCAGGTTGCCCAGCGTGATGCCGGCGGTGGCGACCACCCCGGCGTTGCGCCCGTCCATGACGCTGCGCGACAGGACCAGCAGCGAATCCGGCCCCGGCGCCACCGTCAACACCAGCGCCGCGACGAGGTAGAGCTGAAGCAGATGCGGGTCGAGGGGCATGATGTTCTCCGTCAGTCGGGCCAGCGCCGGTGCAGCCACAGCCATTCGGCAGGGCGTTCCCGAATCCATTGCTCCAACAGAGCGTTCAGGCGCTCCATCAAAATCCGCACATCAGCGTTGCGGTCGCCGGTGTCCGGCGGTTCGACCGGCGGCAGCACGGTGATGCGGAAGCGCGCGCCGTCCAGCCGCTCGGCCCGCGCGGGCACCAGCGGGATGCCCAGCCGCAGGGCGAGCTGCGCCGCCGCCGGGGCGGTCATGGCGTCGCGCCCGAAGAAGGGGACGGGGATGCCGTCGTTCATCTTCTGGTCGATCAGCATGCCGACATGCCCGCCCCTGGTCAGGACGCGCAGCAGCGTGCGCGCGCCCTCGGACCCCTTGGGGATCTGGGTGCCGGAGGCCGCCCCGCGCAGTTCGGTCAGCAGGCGCCCCACATAGGGGTTGTTGGGCGCGCGGTAGACCACGGCCAGTTCCGCCCCCATCTTGCGGGAACAGACGGACTGCACCTCCCAATTGGCGAAATGGCCGGACACCAGGATGCCGGCCTTGCCGTCGTCGCGCAGGGCGAGGATGTGCTCGCCCCCGATCACTTCGGTCCGCCCGCCGGGGCCGTAATCGCTGATCGCCTCCAGATGCGGGTATTCGGCGATGACGCGGCCCAGATTGTCCCACATGCCGAGGACGATGGCGTCGATCTCCGCGCGGGATTTCTCGGGGAAGGCGCGCTCCAGGTTGCGGCGTGCGGTGCGCGTGCCGGGCAGGCGCGGGCCGACGGTCCGCCCGATCCAGCCGCCCAGCGCCGAGGCGCGGTCGAGCGGCAGGGCACGGAACAGGCCGCAGAAGCCGTAGACGAGGACGGCCTCCAGCGGGTAGCCGACCCGGCGGGTCAGCCAGGTTGCCAGGGGGCCGCGCGGCTTAGCCATTCGGAACTCCAGTCGGAAGCCCAGTCAGAAGGGGGGTGAGCAGGCGGTCGAGCGCGGCGGGCTCGCGCCAGACGGCGCGCACCGGCACCACCCGGACCAGGGCGCGCAGGGCGCCGGGCAGGCGGACGGCGTCCTTCGCCGTGGTGACGGGCAGCGCGCCCAGAGCGGCGGCGCGGTCCACCAGGGCCATCACCTCCTCGGGGCGGTAGGGGTGGTGGTCGGCGAAGGGGACGCGCTCCACCACGCGGGCGTCCAGCGCCTCCAGCGTGGCGAAGAACTTCCCGGGGCGCCCGATGCCGGCGAAGGCCAGGACCCTTTGCCCGGCCAGCGCGCGGGTTTCCTCCGCCGGTTCCAGCCGGGCGTGCAGGACGGGCAGGGCGCCGGCCACCCGGCGCTCCACCCCGGCGCGGTCCTCGCCCACCACCACCACGGCCCCGGCGCGGGCCAGCCCGCGGGCCACCGGCTCGCGCAGGGGGCCCGCGGGGACGAGATGGCCGTTGCCGAAGCCCACCGCCCCGTCCACCACGATCAGCGACAGATCCTTGGCAAGGCCGGGATTTTGGAAACCGTCGTCCATCACCAGGACCGACGCCCTGTCCCGCACCGCCGCCCGCGCCCCGGCGGCGCGGTCGCGCGCCACCCAGCAAGGACCGTGGGCGGCCAGCAGCAGCGCCTCGTCGCCCACCGCGGCGGAATCATGGATGCCGGGATCGACGGACAGCGGGCCGCGCTCCCGCCCGCCATGGCCGCGGGTGAGGAAGGCGGGGGCGATGCCGCGGGCGCGCAGCGCCTCCGCGACGGCGATGCACACCGGCGT
>NZ_JAUJFI010000050.1 GCF_030849505.1 Azospirillum isscasi
GGGCCGCGTCGCCGCCGGGGCCGCCGCCGGCACCGCGGCGGGGGCCGCGGTCTTCCGTCCGGTCCACGCCTATGTGCTGATGGACGCGCAGTCGGGCCGGGTCCTCGATTCGGAAAACGCCGACACGCTGACCTATCCGGCGTCGCTGACCAAGATGATGACCCTGCTCCTGACCTTCGAGGCGCTGGAGCGGGGCACGCTGCGGCTGGACCAGGAACTGCCGGTGTCGCGCCACGCCACCAACCAGAAGCCGTCGCGCCTGAACCTCGCCGTCGGCTCGACCATCCGGGTGGAGGACGCGATCCTGGCCCTGACGGTGAAGTCCGCCAACGACGTCGCCGTCGTCCTGGCCGAGGCTCTCGGCGGCAGCGAGGAGCAGTTCGCCGAGATGATGACCGCCAAGGCGCAGGCGCTGGGCATGACCAGCACCACCTTCCGCAACGCATCCGGCCTGCCGCACAAGGAGCAGCGCACCACGGCGCGCGACATGGCCCGCCTGTCCCGCGCCGTGGTGTCCCGCCCGGCGCGGGAGTACGCCTACTTCTCGCGCACGCGCTTCGACTGGAACGGCACGGTGGTGCCCGGCCATAACCGGCTGCTGGGCCGGGTGGAAGGCTATGACGGCATCAAGACCGGCTTCATCAACCTCAGCGGCTTCAACCTCGCCGGCAGCGCTAGCCGCAACGGCCAGCGTCTGGTCGCCGTCGTCCTGGGCGGCACCACCGCCGCCGCCCGCGACCGCGAGGTCGCCGAACTGCTGGAGCAGGGCTTCGGCTCCGCGCCGCCCAAGCAGACGGTGGCCGTCACGGACGTGAAGGCCGCCCGCTGAGGCCCGCTTATCGAGGGTCCTTTTTTCAAGGGTCTGCCGGCCGCTTGCGGTCGGCGTGGCCCAGGGGCTTGTCCGGGGCGATGTGGTCGCGCACCCGCTGCTTCAGTTCGGTGATGTCGGGGAAACGCCCCTCCTCCTTGCGCGACCAGATCACCGCGTCCCCGCTGCGCACCATGAAGACGCCGCCCGTCCCGGGGATCAGGGTGACGCCGCCCAGTTCGTCTTCGAAGGTGGTCAGAAGCTCCTGCGCCATCCAGGCGGCGCGCAGCATCCAGCGGCATTGGCGGCAGTAGTCGATTTGAAGAATGGGCCGGTCTGGGGCTTCGCTGGTCACGTCCGCGCTCCTGAGGGTTCGACTTTCAGGAAGGGTGCTGCCGAACGGCGTGCCTTCCAAGCCCTTCGTGCGATTCCGTTCGAAGAAGGGAGGCGCCGACCTCCCCAGAGAGCGGTATCGCCAAAGACGTTTTGCTTCGCGGCATCATCCGGGGGTTTGCTGAAAGCCGGGCCATCGAGGTGGAGCATGCCGGCACACACCGCCAAACGCTTGTGGAACGAGGAAACGGGCTGCGGGTTCTGCATGCGGTCGGAAACCGGTTCCCTGTGGTGCCGCGGGCTGTGCCGGGACGTCTCCCTGGCCGAGCTGGTCCGTCGCGTGCGTGCGGTCCGCGACAACGCCGCCCGGCTGGAACTCTCGTCCATGCTGGCAACGCGGCGGGTGCCCCTGCACGCCGTGCCGGACGATGCCGATGCCCCTTCGGCCCGCGCCGTCCAGCGCCGGAGCGTGGCGGTGGAGCGCATGGTCCGCAGCCTGCACCGCCTGCGCAGAAGCGCCGGCGCCGTGGCGCTGTCCGCCGATCGGCTGGAAGCCACCCGGACCGCGTTGGCCGCCACCAGGGATGGACTTGCCGCCCTCCCTCTTTCCCCGGGCCGCCCCGATCGGCTATGAGGCGTAAGGCCATATGCGACGTCGCCGTCATGCGGCTGTCATGGTTCTGGCGTAAACAGGGGCCTTCGCATACCAGAGCACGCCGGAAGGGGCGGCGCTCCGGGGCGGCGGGGACGACCAGAGAGGGAAACGGGAGACATGAAGGCCAAGCGCACACACCTCGCCGCGGCGTTCGCCGCGATCGGAAGCACCATCGCGGCTGCCGCGGGCGCGCTGCTGCTGGCCCTGCCGGCCCAGGCCGCTTCAGACAAGCCGGCCGGAAAGCTGGTGCTCTACACCTCGCAGCTCGAAGCCGACGCCAAGCAGACGGTGGACGCCTTCAAGGCGAAGAATCCCGGCGTCGAGGTCGAATGGGTCCGCAGCGGCACGACGGAGCTGATGAACAAGCTCCGCGCCGAGATCGCCGCGGGCAGCCCGCAGGCCGACCTGCTGCTGATCGCCGACGCCGTGACCATGGAGTCGCTGAAGGCGGAGAAGCGTCTGCTTGCCTACAAGGACGCGCCGGTCCAGGGCTACCGCACCGGCACCCACGATCCGGACGGGACCTGGTTCGCCACCAAGCTGATCACCACCGGGATCGCCTACAACACGGCGGCGCCGATGAAGCCCTCCTCCTGGCTCGACCTGCTCAAGCCGGAGGCCAAGGGCACCACCGTGATGCCGAGCCCCCTCTATTCCGGCGCCGCCGCCATCCACATGGCCGCCGTGAAGGAGCAGCCGGACCTCGGCATGGCCTTTTACGAGAAGCTCCAGGCCAACGGCACCACCGCTGCCAAGGGCAACGGCGGCATCCTGAAGTCGGTGGCCAGCGGCGAGAAGCTGTACGGCGTCATCGTGGACTATCTGCCGATCCGCGAGCAGGCCAAGGGCGCTCCCGTCGCCTTCGTCTTCCCCAAGGAGGGCGTCAGCGCGGTGACCGAGCCGGTCGCCATCCTGAACACCACGAAGAATCCCGACGCCGCCAAGGCCTTCATCGCCTTCCTGCTGAGCAAGGAGGGGCAGGAGCTGGCCTCCCGCCAGGGCTTCCTGCCGGCGCTGCCGGGGGTGGCGGCGCCCGCCGGTTTCCCGGACACCTCGTTCATCTCGCTGATGCCCTATGATCCGGCCAAGGCGCTGAAGGACGACGAGGCCAACAAGAAGGACTTCGCCGACCTGTTCGGCGGCTGAGCCCATCCGGCGGTCGAGAATGAGCCTTGCCACCCTTGGCGACCGGCGGCCTTACCGCGCCGCCGGTCCTTTTTCCGTTTCCGGAACGCCGCTGCTGTTCGCGCTGGCCGGGCTGATCGTCCTGCTGCCGATCCTTCGGCTGGTCTGGGAGGTCGCAGGGCCGATGGCGGCGGGCGACCTGACGGCGCTGACCCGCGTGCTGAACGCCCCGATGACGTGGCGGGCGACAGGGAACAGCGTCGCCATCGCGGCGGGGGCCACGCTGGTGGCGGCGGCGCTGGGCGTGCCCTTCGCGCTGCTCTGCGGGCTGACCGACCTGCGCGGCAAGACGGCGCTGGCCTTCTGCCTGATCCTGCCGCTGATGATCCCGCCGCAGATCGTCGCCCTGTCCTGGATCCACCTCGCCGGGTCGGGCAGCCCGCTGCTGAAGCCGCTGGGCCTCGCCCCGGCGCCGGGCACGCCGAACCCCGTCTATTCCTCCGCCGGGATGATCCTGGTGATGGGGATCGAGCACGCGCCGCTGGTCTTCCTGGCGTTGCGGGCGGCGCTGCGCGCCGTGCCGCGCGATCTGGTGGAGGCCGCGCAGGCGGCGGGCGCCCGGCGCGGACGGGTGCTGCGCACCATCGTCCTGCCGCTCAGCCTGCCGGGGCTGGCCGCCGGTCTGGCCTTGTCCTTCGTGGCGGCGCTGGGGAATTTCGGGGTTCCGGCGCTGCTCGGCATCCCGGCGGGAATCCCGGTGCTGCCGACGCTGATCTATCGCCGTCTGGCGGGCTTCGGCCCGTCCGTCCTGCCGGAGGTCGCGGTGCTGGCCGTGCTGATCGGCGCCATCGCCTGCGCCGGCATCGCCGCGCAGATGGCGCTCCAGGCGCGGGTGGACGCGCGGGTGATCGGCGGTTCGTCTCCCGCGGCGGTGCTGCGGCTGGGCCGGGCGCGGCGTCCGATGGAGATCCTGTGCTGGACGGCGGTGGCGCTGATCCTGGCGGCCCCGCTGGCGGCGCTGGTTTCGACCAGCCTGATCCGGGTCTACGGATTGCCCTTGGGGGTGGAGACGGCGACGCTGGCGCATTACGCGACGGTTCTGGGGCTCGATCAGGTGGGGCGGGCCTTCGCCAACTCCTTCGTGCTGTCGGGGGTGGCGGCGGCGCTGCTGACCCTGCTGGCGATCCCGCTGGCCCACGCCATGGCCGGTCCGGGGCGGGGCGGGCGGCTGGTCCGCGCGGTCGGCGTGCTGATCGAGCTTCCGCACGCGGTGCCTGGCGTGGTGCTGGCCATCGGCTGCATCCTGGTCTTCCTGAAACCGCTGCCGCTGCTGGGCGTCAGCCTTTACGGCACGCTGGGGATCATCCTGGCGGCCTATCTGGCGCGCTTCCTGTCGCTGGCCCTGCGCCCGGCCCAGGCGGCCTGCGCCGCCCTGGACCCGGCGATGGAGGAGGCGGCGCGCGCCTGCGGCGCCGGCCCGCTGCGCCGCCTGCGCACCATCGTCGCGCCGCTGGTGGCGCCGGCGGCGGCGGCGGGCGGCGTGCTGGTGTTCCTGACGGCCTTCAACGAGTTGACCGTGTCGATCCTGCTGTGGTCGCAGGGGCGGGAGACTCTGGGCGTCGTGGTCTACGCGCTGGAGGAGGGCGGCAGCCCGACGCTCGCCGCGGCGTTGAGCGTCGTGACGATCGTGGTGGTGGTGGCGGTGCTGCTGGCGGTCGGCTGGCTGGGGCGGCGGCTGCCGGCGGGGATCATTCCCTGGCGGGGGTGAGGTTGGCGAACTGGGCCCAACTCCCGGCGCTTCACACGCTCCCCTCCGGCACCACCCACCCATCCCGCACCGCAAG
The DNA here is from genome assembly GCF_030849505.1 of Azospirillum isscasi. Classification (GTDB taxonomy): domain Bacteria; phylum Pseudomonadota; class Alphaproteobacteria; order Azospirillales; family Azospirillaceae; genus Azospirillum; species Azospirillum isscasi. Next base: position 4,766 of record NZ_JAUJFI010000050.1, read on the forward strand.
CCGCAACGCCTCGCCCGGCGCCACCTGCGCGTCGCCGGCCACCCGCAGCAGCAGGCGGACGCCCGGTGCGGCCTGCGGCTCGGCCTCGACCAGCACGAAACCGCCCTTGTAGGCGGCCCGCACCACCGTCGCCATGATGGGACCGTCCGGCGCCGGTTCCAAATCCTCGGGCCGCAGGCAGACCAGCGCCGGGCCGTCCGGCTGGCCGGAGCGGCAGCGGACCAGGGCCTCGGCCCCGAACAGGCGCACCCGCACCCGCCCGTCCGTGCAGGCCCCCTCCACCACGCCGTCCACCACCGCGCCCTGGCCGACGAAGCCGGCGACCATGCGGGTCGCGGGCTCCCGGTAGAGCGTGCGGGGCGCCGCCACCTGGGCGAGCCGCCCGCGGTCGAGCACCGCGATGCGGGTCGCCAGCGCCATGGCCTCCGCCTGATCGTGGGTGACGTAGACCATGGTGGCGCCGGTCTTGGCGTGGAAATCCGCGAACTCCTCCTCCATCGCCGCGCGCAGATGCACGTCGAGGTTGGCGAGGGGTTCGTCCAGCAGAACCAGCTCCGGGCTCATCACCAGACAGCGGGCCAGGGCCACGCGCTGCCGCTGGCCACCCGACAGTTCGGCGGGGTGGCGCGCCTCGAAACCCACCAGCCCCACCGTGTCGAGCGCGGCGCGGATGCGCCGGTCCCGCTCCGCGCGGGGCACGCGGGCGGTCTCCAGCGGGTAGGCGACGTTGCCGGCCACCGTCATGTGCGGCCACAGCGCGTAGGACTGGAAGACGAGACCGATCCGCCGCTCTTCCGGCGGGACATGGGTGCCGGGACCGGACAGGGTGCGCCCGCCGACCGCGATGCGCCCGCCGTCCAGCCGCTCGAACCCGGCGACCATGCGCAGCAGCGTGCTCTTTCCGCAGCCGGACGGGCCGAGCAGGGCCAGGAACTCCCCCGCCGCCACCTCGATGGTCACGCCGTCGACCGCGGGGCCGGGCGTCCCGGCATAGTGGCGGGAGGCGGCGTCGATCGACAGGGCGGGCGTCTGGATGGTCATGGCACCGGAATTCGCGCTATTCAGGGATGCACCGAGGGATAGGCACAGTGCGGAACGGGGGCGCGATGTCAAGTGACGCTGCTATGACGGGGGCCATGACGGGGGCTGTGACGGGGCGGGGACGGAAGGTCCGGCTGCGCGCCCTGTCGGGGCTGGGGAACAAGGGACCGGCCTGCTTCCTGGCGATGGCCGGCGGGACGCGCCTGCTGCTCGACCTGGGCGAGGGGCCGGACGCCGGACGGCTGCCGCCGCTGGACGCCGCGGGGCGGGTGGACGCCATCCTGGTCACCCACACCCATGGCGACCATGCCGGCGCCCTGGGCCTGCGCCACCGGGTCGGCAGCCCGCCGGTCTACGCCACGCCGCTCGCCGCCCGCTTCCTGCCGCCGACCGTGGCGGCCCATCCGCTGCCGGTCCGCGGGACGGTGGACATCCAGGGCGTGCCGGTGACCACCGGACGGTCCGGCCACGCGCCGGGCGGGGTGTGGATTCACCTGGGCACCGCGGACGGCGGGCTGCTCTACATGGGCGACCATTCCGACGAATCGGCCCTGTACCCCTTCGACCCGCCGCCGCCCGCCCGGCGCGTGATCCTGGACGCCTCCTACGGGCTGGACGACACCCCGCAGGCGGAGCGGCTGGCCGCGCTGGAACCCTTCCTGCACGCGGGCGGCGTTCTGTTTCCGGTGGCGGCGGACGGGCGGGGGCCGGAGATGGCGCTGTGGGCGATGGACCACGGCGTCGTCCCGGCCATCGACAGCGCCCACCGCACCGCCATCGCCCATCTGCTGGCCGAGGGCGACGCCGCCCTGCATCCCGGCACGGAGGAGCGCCTGCGCCGCCTGCTCGACCGCGCCAGGGAGCCGGGCGGCCCGCGCGACGTGACCTTCGCCGCCGGCCCCAACGCCACCAGCGGCACCGCCGCCGACCTGGTGGAGCGCTGGGCCGGGCCGGGCGGGCCGGAAATCGTCTTCACCGGCTACCTCGCCGAAGGCACGCCGTCGCGGACCCTGGTAGACACCGGGCGCGCCCGCTATCTGCGCTGGAACGTCCACCCCACGCTGCGTCAGATGAAGGCGCTTGTGGCCGCCACCGGGGCGGAACTGGTGCTGCCCGCCTTCGGCGACATCCGGCACCGGGCTGGCTGGCAGGCCGCCTTCGCCCCGGCAAGCCTGGAGGGGCTGGACGGCTGACAGGCGGGGTGGCGGTTCGGCGTCAGCGGTATTCCGGCTGCCGCGCCAGCCCGTCCTTCAGATGCTGGATCAGCAGCCGCACCTTGGGCGACAAATGGCGTTGCGGCGGGTAGACCGCCCAGACGGCGGTGTTGGGCGGGCGGTGCGCCTCCAGAAGCGGCACCAGCCGCCCCGCCGTCAGATGCTCCACCACATAGTAGTCGGGCAACTGGCACAGGCCGAAGCCGCGCAGCGCGGCGTCCAGAACGGCGGTGCCGCTGTTGCAGCGCCAGCGCCCCTGGGGCCGGAACAGCCATTCCGGGCCGCCGTCCAGCGAGCCCGCGTCGAAGGTCCAGGCGTCCGCGGTGCCGGTCAGGCAGTCGTGCTCGGCAAGGTCGGCCAGCGTGCGCGGCGTCCCCCGGCGCTCCAGATAGGACGGGGCGGCGCAGAGATGCATGACCCGCGGCGCGATCCGCGTGGCGACGAGGCTCGAATCCATCAGCCGCCCCAGCCGCACCGCGAGGTCCACCCCCTCGTGCACGAGATCCAGCCGGCGGTTCGTCAGCTCGATCTCGACGCGGAGCTGGGGGTGGCGCTCCAGGAAACCGTTCACCAGCGGGACCACGAACCGCTCGCCGTAGGCCACGGCGCAGGTCAGGCGCAGCAGGCCCTTCGGCTCCGCCTGGAGGTCGCTGACGGCGAGCAGCGCCTCGTCCCGCTCCTCGATCAGGCGGCGGCAGTGGGCGAGCAGGGAGCGGCCCGCCTCGGTCAGCGTCACGCTGCGGGTGGTGCGGTAGAACAGGCGGGCCTGCAAGCGGTCCTCCAGCCGCGCCACCTGCCGGCTGACCTGCGAGGAGGAGATGCGCAGCCGCTCCGCCGCGCGGGAGAAGCCGCCGCAGTCCGCGACCGCCACGAACTCGTCGATGCCATCCCACCGGCTCACCCGCCAGACCCCCCGTTCCGCGCTGATTATCCCCATACGGCAACAATCCTCTCCAACATTGCAGCGTTGTCAACGCGCGGGGGATGCTAATTTCGATCCTCAAAGAAACGCGAACGCATGGAGACGGTGGGATGGTGAAGTCACGCGCGGCGGTGGCCTGGGAAGCGAAGCGGCCCCTGGACATCGAAGAGGTCGAGGTCGCGGCGCCCAAGCAGGGCGAGGTCCTGGTGCGCATCGTCGCCACCGGCGTCTGCCACACCGACGCCTACACCCTGTCCGGCATGGATTCGGAAGGCGTGTTCCCGGCGATCCTGGGCCATGAGGGCGCCGGCATCGTGGAGGAGGTCGGGCCGGGCGTCACCTCCGTCCAGGTCGGCGACCATGTGATCCCGCTCTACACGCCGGAATGTGGCAAGTGCAAATTCTGCCTGTCCGGCAAGACCAACCTCTGTCAGGCGATCCGCGCCACCCAGGGCAAGGGGCTGATGCCGGACGGCACCACCCGCTTCACCGTGAAGGGCCAGCCGGTGTTCCATTACATGGGCACCTCCACCTTCTCCGAATACACGGTGCTTCCGGAGATCGCGGTCGCCAAGATCAACAAGGCCGCCCCGCTGGAGAAGGTCTGCCTGCTCGGCTGCGGCGTGACCACCGGCATGGGCGCCGTGCGCAACACCGCGAAGGTCGAGCCGGGCTCGACGGTCGCCATCTTCGGCCTTGGCGGCATCGGCCTGTCGGCGATCATCGGCGCCGTCATGGCGAAGGCGTCGCGCATCATCGGCATCGACATCAACCCCGACAAGTTCGAGATCGCCAAGCAGCTCGGCGCCACCGACGTGGTGAACCCGCAGGACCACGACCGCCCGATCCAGGAGGTTCTGGTCGAGATGACCGACGGCGGCGTCGATTACAGCTTCGAATGCATCGGCAACGTGAAGGTGATGCGCGCGGCGCTGGAATGCTGCCACAAGGGCTGGGGCGAGTCGGTCATCATCGGCGTCGCCGGGGCCGGCGAGGAGATCAGCACCCGCCCGTTCCAGCTCGTCACCGGACGGGTGTGGCGCGGCTCCGCCTTCGGCGGCGTGCGCGGGCGGTCCGAGCTGCCGGATTACGTGGAGCGCTACCTGAAGGGCGAGTTCGAGCTGGACACCTTCATCACCCACACCATGGGGCTGGAGGACATCAACAAGGCCTTCGACCTGATGCACGAGGGCAAGAGCATCCGTTCCGTCATCCTCTACAACCCGTGAGGACCGGATGGACACGGGATTGACCCAGATCGCGGCGAACCGCTGCTTCGGCGGCTGGCACAAGCGCTTCCGGCACCGCTCCGCGGTGCTGGACTGCGACATGGTGTTCGCCGTCTACCTGCCGCCGCAGGCCGAGTCGGGCAAGGTGCCGGTGCTCTACTGGCTGTCCGGCCTGACCTGCACCGATGAGAACTTCATGCAGAAGGCCGGCGCCATGCGGATGGCGGCGGACCTCGGTATCGCCATCGTGGCGCCGGACACCAGCCCGCGCGGCCCCGGCGTGCCCGGCGATCCGGACGGCGCCTGGGACTTCGGGCTGGGCGCCGGCTTCTACGTCAACGCCACGCGGGAGCCCTGGGCCAAGCACTACCGCATGCACGACTATGTGGTGCGGGAGCTGCCGGAGCTGGTGGAGGCCGCACTGCCGGTGACGGACCGGCGCTCCGTCTCCGGCCATTCCATGGGCGGGCACGGCGCGCTCGTCTGCGCGCTGCGCAACCCGGGCCGCTACCGGTCCGTGTCGGCCTTCGCGCCGATCGGCAATCCGGCCAGCGTTCCGTGGGGCGAGAAGGCGTTCGAGCGTTTCTTCGGCACCGACTACGCGGCGTGGCTGGAGTGGGACAGTTGCGCCCTGCTGGGCCGGGCCACGGAGAGGCTGCCGATCCTGGTGGACCAGGGCGACGCCGACGGCTTCCTGGAGACGCAGCTGAAGCCGGAAAACCTGCAACGGGCGGCGGCGGCGGCGGGCCACCCGCTGACGCTGCGCCTGCAGCCGGGCTACGACCACAGCTATTTCTTCATCGCCAGCTTCATCGACGACCATCTGCGCCACCACGCGGCGGCGCTTCTGGAAGGCTGACGGGCGTCGTCCGGACATACGGCTTTCCCGCCGGCCCTCCCGCCGGCCCATCCTTCTCCGGAATGGGCCGTATGTCCGGGCAAGGCATCCATTCGTATCGACAAGCCTCCTACCCAAGGGCATCATTTCGTTACGACGCGAAATAATTGGGAGGTTGTCGTGAACGTCTTGTCCAAGACCCGCCGTCTGGCCTTCGCCGCCGTCGCGGGTGCGGTCGCCATCGGCGCCACCATCGCCGTGGCGCAGACCCCCGCCTTCTTCCGCATCGGCACGGGCGGCACCGCCGGCACCTACTATCCGGTCGGCGGGCTGATCGCCAACGTCATCTCCGGCACCAACGGCGGCGTGCCCGGTCTGGTTGCGACCGCCGTGGCCTCCAACGGCTCCGTCGCCAACATCAACGCGATCAACAGCGGCTCGTCCGAGTCGGGCTTCTCGCAGTCGGACGTGGCCTATTGGGCCCACACCGGCACCGGCCTGTTCGAGGGCAAGGGCAAGGTCGAGGATCTGCGGGTCATTGCCACGCTCTATCCGGAGACCATCCATCTGGTCGCCCGCAAGGACGCCAACATCAAGTCGGTCGCCGACCTGAAGGGCAAGAGGGTGTCGCTGGACGAGCCGGGGTCGGGCACGCTGGTCGATTCGCGCATCGTTCTGGGCGCCTTCGGCCTGACCGAGAAGGACGTGAAGGCGGAGTATCTGAAGCCGGGTCCGGCGGGCGACCGCCTGCGCGACGGCGCTCTCGACGCCTACTTCTTCGTCGGCGGCTATCCGACCGGCGCCATTTCGGAGCTGGCGACCTCTTCGGGCATTTCGCTGGTCCCGATCACCGGGCCGGAAATCGACAAGATGCTGGCCCAGTACCAGTTCTTCGCCAAGGACAAGGTTCCGGCCAACACCTACAAGGACGTGCCCGAGACGGCGACGATCTCGGTCAACGCCCAGTGGCTGACCAGCGCCAAGCAGCCGGACGACCTCGTCTACAACATCGTCAAGACGCTCTACAACGAGAAGAGCCGCGCCGCGCTCGACGCCGGCCACGCCAAGGGCAAGCTCGTCACGCTGCAGACGGCGACCAACGGCCTGGGCATCCCGCTGCATCCGGGGGCGGAGAAGTTCTACAAGGAGCAGGGCGTCCTGAAGTAGGGCGCGGTCCGGCTATCACAATCAACCCTCTCCCTCCGGGGAGAGGGGACTTTGAACACGCCCGGACCCGCCCGTAATCATCTGGAGCATCCATGACGGATACCCATCGCGACCCGCCGCCCGATCTCCGGCTGGAGCCCGCGTCCATGGAACTCGACGAGGCCAAGGCACGGGAGCTTGAGGAGAAGTTCGACTCCGAAATCCGCTTCCGGCCCCTGTCGCCGCTGGCCGGAACGCTGGTCGGCGGGCTGCTGATCGTGCTGTCGCTGTTCCACTATTACACCGCGGGTTTCGGCCTTCTGCCGGAAATGGAGCACCGCGGCATCCACCTGTCCTTCGTGCTGGGCCTCGTCTTCCTGGTCTTCCCCTTCACCAGGCGCGGCTATGGCGAGCCGGTGATGGGCACCCTGCTGCGCCCGCTGGGCATCGGCTTGCAGGACTGGGCGCTGGCCATCGGAGCGGTGGCGGCGGTGATGCATGTCCCGCTGATCCCGCTGGACGATCTGGCCTTCCGCGTCGGCAACCCGACCGCCACCGACGTGATCCTCGGCTCCATCCTGATCGTCGTGCTTCTGGAGGCGACGCGCCGGTCGGTCGGCTGGCCGCTGCCGATCATCGCCACGATCTTCATGGGCTACGCGATCTGGGGGCCGCAGATGCCGGGGCTGCTGAAGCATCCCGGCGCCACGGTGTCGCAGCTCGTCGATCACCTGTACCTGACGACGCAGGGCGTCTACGGCATCGCGCTGGGCGTGGTGGCGACCTACGTCTTCCATTTCGTTCTGTTCGGCGTCTTCGCCACGCGCATCGGTCTGGGGCAGCTCTTCCTCGACTGCGCGGCCTGGGTGGCCGGACGATACGCGGGCGGCCCCGCCAAGGTCGCCATCTTCGGGTCGGCGCTGTTCGGCATGATCTCCGGCTCCTCGGTCGCCAACACGGTGACGGTGGGCTCGCTGACCATCCCGGCCATGAAGCGGCTGGGCTACAAGCCGCATTTCGCCGCCGCGGTGGAATCCACGGCCTCCACGGGCGGGCAGATCACCCCGCCGATCATGGGCGCCGCCGCCTTCCTGATGATCGAATTCCTGGGCCTGCCCTACACGACCATCATCCTGGCGGCCATCGTCCCGGCCTTCATGCATTTCTTCGGCGTGCTGGTGCAGGTGCATTTCGAGGCCAAGCGCAACGGCCTGCGCGGTCTGCGCCCCGACGAGATGCCGGACCTGAGGGCGGCCTTCCGCCGCGACTGGCCGACGGTCATCCCGCTGGTGGTGCTGATCGGCGTCCTGATCGCCGGCTATACGCCCTATATGGCGGCCTTCTGGGGCATCACCCTGTGCATTGCGGTCGGCCTGCTGAATCCGCGCAAGCGCATGACCATCCGCGAGGTGCTGGAGGGCTTGCGCGACGGCGCCAAATACGCGCTGGCGGTCGGTGCCGCCGCCGCCACGGTGGGCATCATCGTGGGCGTGGTCACGCTGACCGGCGTGGGCTTCAAGATCTCCTACATCGTCACCTCCACCGCGGGTGAGATGGCGGTCTGGGCGGGAGCCTTCCTGCCGGGCTGGCTGGCCGACGCCAAGGGCCTGACCCTGCTGTTCACGCTGGTCATGACCGGCGTGGTCTGCATCCTGATGGGCTGCGGCATCCCGACGACCGCCAACTACATCATCATGGCGACCATCGCCGCCCCGGCGCTGGGGCTGCTGGGCGTGGCGCCGATCGTCGCGCATTTCTTCGTCTTCTATTACGGCGTGCTGGCCGACATCACCCCGCCGGTGGCGCTGGCCGCCTACGCCGCGGCGGGCATGGCCGGGGCGGACCCCTTCAAGACCGGCAACACGGCCTTCCGGCTGGGTCTGGCGAAGGCGCTGGTGCCCTTCGTCTTCGTCTTCTCGCCGTCGCTGCTGCTGGTGGCGCCGGGCTTCAACTGGCCGGATTTCTTCATCGCCTTCATCGGCTGCATCGTCGGCATCGTCTGCCTGGGCGCCACGCTGACCGGCTGGCTGCTGACCACCATGCGGACGTGGGAGCGGGTGATGCTGGGTCTGGCCGCCATACTTCTGGTGACGCCGGAACTGTACTCGTCGCTTCTTGGGCTGGCGCTGATCGTGCCCGTCCTGCTCCGCCAGATGTCCGCCCGCCGCCTGATGTCCGAGCCCGCTTGACGCCACCATCCGGTCTTTTCGAGAGAACCCGACCATGAACATTCCCCACCCCTACCTGATGTTCCTCGGCGACGTGCAGGACCAGCTCGGCGCCAAGACGGCTCAGGGCATCGTGGACTGGCGGCCCGACTGGTGCCTGGGCCAGATCCGGCTGGAGGGCTGCAAGGCCGACCTCGGCATTCCCGACATAACCATCGCGGAGGCGGCGGGGCAGGGCGCCCGGACGCTGGTGGTCGGCGTGGTGAACGCGGGCGGCGTCCTGCCGGAGCATTGGACCAGCGCCATCGTCCAGGCCATCGAGGCCGGCATGGACGTGGCCAGCGGCCTGCACACCCGGCTGGAGAGCGTCCCGGCCATCGCCGAGGCCGCCGCCCGCCTTGGCCGCCAGCTTTTCAACGTCCGCCATTCCGACCAGCGTTTCGCCACCGGCAAGGGGACCAAGCGCCCGGGCCTGCGGCTGCTGACCGTCGGCACCGACTGCTCCGTGGGCAAGAAGTACACCGCGCTGGCTCTGGAGAAGGAAATGCGCGCCCGCGGCCTGGACGCGGATTTCCGCGCCACCGGCCAGACCGGCGTGTTCATCTCCGGACGCGGGGTGGCCATCGACGCGGTGGTGGCGGACTTCATCTCCGGCGCGGTGGAGTGGATCGCTCCGGCGGCGGACCCGGCCCACTGGGACCTGATCGAAGGGCAGGGCTCGCTCTACCACCCCTCCTTCGCGGGGGTGTCGCTGGGCTTGCTGCACGGCGCGCAGCCGGACGCCTTCGTCGTCTGCCACGAGCCGACGCGGACCACCATGCGCGGCGTCCAGCACCCGCTGCCGTCGATCCAGGAGGTGATCGACCTGACGGTCCGCTGCGGCCGGCTGACCAACCCCGCCATCCGTCCGGTCGGCATCGCCATCAACACCAAGGCCTATGGCGAGGACGAGGCCCGCGCCTGTCTGGAGGCGGCGGCCAGGGCCCACGGCCTGCCGGCCACCGACCCTATCCGTTTCGGCGTAGCCGAAATTATTGATCGTCTGTCGGAAGAATTTCCCACGACGTAACGTTATTAGGAGATGATCATTGTAACGATGGGCGGCACGGATCGCAGCCGCCCACCGTCATATTGAGACATCGCCCGCCATCCCGTTCAGCCGAATTGGATCGCGGGTCCGGCCTCCCCACTTGGACATGATGAGCAACCGTACCCCCGCCACCCAATACGCCGCCCTTCCTTTCCGCCTTCGCAACGGCCGGCCGGAAATCCTGCTGGTCACGTCGCGGGAAACCCGGCGGTGGATCATTCCGAAGGGGTGGGCGGAGGAGGGCGTCAAGCCCGCCGCCATGGCGGCGCGGGAAGCCTATGAGGAAGCCGGCGTCCGGGGCAGCGTCGATCACCGTCCCTTCGGCAATTACCGCTACATGAAGCGGTTGAGCGCGAACAAATCGGTCCTGTGCGCCGTCACCGTCTTCCTGCTGGAAGTCGATGAAGTGCTCGACGACTGGCCCGAGAAGGACGAGCGCGAGCGCCGCTGGCTGACTCCGGCCCAGGCCGCCATGGCCGTGGGGGAAAGCGCCCTTGTGGAAATGCTGCTGCGGCTGGGCATTCCTACGGACTGAGCCGGCTCCGTCCCCTTACAGCGCCCGTGATTCCTTGACGCCCGCAATGGGCGGGGCGGTCAGGCGGGCGGCGGGCAGGAGGATGGTCACGGTCGTGCCGCGCCCCGGCGCGCTGTCCAACTCCACGCTGCCGCCGTGCAGTTCGGCGAAGCGGCGGACGATGGGCAGGCCCAGCCCGATCCCCTCATGCTGACGCACCAGCGAGCGTTCGGCCTGTATGAAGGGGCTGAAGACGTGATCGACGATGTCCGGCGGGATGCCCGGGCCGTCGTCGGTCACGGAAATGGCGACCATCCCGGCCTGGAGCGCGATGCGGGCCGTGACGTGGCCGCCCCGGTGACCGAACTTCACCGCGTTGTCCAGCAGATGGACCACCATCTCCCCCAGGCGGCGCTGGTCGGCCCGCAGGGTGACGGGCGGACCGGGCTGGAGCGTGATCGTCTGCGCCTTGGCCTGCGCCTTGGGGCCGAGAAGGGCGATGCAGCCGGTCAGCAGGCCGGGCAGGTCGATGGCCGACTCGGCAAGGTCGATGCCGCCGGAGCCGCGCGTGAAATCCAGGATGTTGTTGACCATGCCGAGCAGCGCCTTGCCGCTCTCCTCGATCAGCCGGACATAGTCCATGTAATCGCGGTGGCCGAGCGGTCCGTGCGCTTCGCTGGACAGCACCTCGGCAAAGCCGATGATGGCGTTCAGCGGCGTGCGCAACTCGTGGCTGGTCACCGACAGGAAGTCCAGCTTGGCCCGGTCGGCCTGCCGCGCGGCGTCGAGGGCGGCGCTCAGTTCCGCCGTGCGCTCCGACACGCGGCGCTCCAGCCCGCGGTTCTGCTCCGCCGCGCGCTGGTAGAGCTTGCGGATCTCCAGCATGTTGCGCACGCGGTGCAGCAGTTCCCAGGAAATGAAGGGCTTCGTGAGAAAGTCGTTGGCGCCCAGTTCCAGCGAACGCCGCCGCGTTTCCTGGTCGGTGTGGGCGGTCAGCACCAGGACGGGCACGTAATCGTCGCCGTGGATGGCGTTGATCCGCTCCATCAGGTCGAAGCCGCTCATGTACGGCATGCGGATGTCGATCAACAGCAGGTCGAACCGCTGCGCCTCGCACAGGGCCGGAACCCGGCGGGGGTCGGTTTCCCCCCGGACCGCGGTGTAGCCGTCGTGGACCAGGATTTCGCGCAGCAGATCGACGTTCGACTGGTTGTCGTCGACGATCAGGACGGCGGCCTCCTTCACGTCCCGCGCAAGGGTCGGATCAAGGGTGCTGCGTGTCATGGACGCGCCGTCTTTGCCCTTCGAACGCGCCGTGCCATGTCGCCCTCCACCCAAACGCTGCACCACCGGATTTTACGCGTATTAGATTAACCTTGCGTGCGGGAGGGCCGTCAAGGTCGGTGGTGACGAATGAATGCACAATTCAGGCAGGTTAGCGGTATCATTTGAAGATCCCTGCCAAAGCCTACCGCTGTTCTTGGAATTACGCGCGTTTTTCCCAGCCGCCGCGGTCGTTCTGCTGCCAGTAGGTGAGGGCGTGGCCGGCGGCCTTGCAGGTCTTCCAGCGGTCCCGCGCGGCCAGCACCGCCTCGCCGTCGTTGCCGTCGAACAGGTCGCAGACGAGGTCGAAGGACCCCATCGCCGCGCTGGTCACCCCGTCCACCAGGACCAGGACGGTGGCCCCGTTGGGGTTCTCCTCCTCGGCGGTCAGCCAGACCGGCTGGTCGGCGGCGAAGCCGTCGCGTGCGGCGCCGTGGGGCAGGAAGGACGAGGGGTCGTAGGTCCACAAATGTTGATTGAGCGCGTCCACCCGCTCCGGCGAGCCGGCCAGGACGACGGCGCGCCAATTGCGCTCCAGGACCTTCTCCAGGATCTTCGGCAACGCCTGTTCGAGCGTGCGCCGCTGGAGGTGATAGAAACGGACCTCGGTCATGGCATCGCCGTCATGGACTCCTGCGGCCCGTAAGTCCTTCCGGCGGGCGCCGCCCTCTGAGCGGCGCCCGCCGGACGGGGACCTCACTTGCCTTCGTGATAGCTCGCCACGAAGCGGTCGAGCAGGCGGACGCCGAAGGCGGTGCCGCCCTTCGGCACGGTGGCGGTGTCCTTCTTGGACCAGGCGACGCCCGCGATGTCGATGTGCGCCCAGGGCAGGTCGTTGACGAAGCGCTTCAGGAACTGCGCCCCGACGATGCTGCCGGCCCCGCGGCCCGACCCGACGTTCTTCATGTCGGCGATGTCGGAGTTGATGTCCTTGTCGTAGGCGTCGCCCATCGGCAGGCGCCACAGCGGCTCGCCCACCGACTTGCCGGCGGCCAGCAGGTTTTCGGCCAGCCAGTCGTCGTTGGCGAACAGACCCGCATGCTCATGGCCCAGCGCGATGATGACCGCGCCGGTCAGGGTGGCGAGGTCCACCAGCAGGCGCGGCTTGAAGGTCTCCTGCGCGTAGGTCAGGCAGTCGGCCAGGACGAGGCGGCCTTCGGCGTCGGTGTTGATGACCTCGATGGTCTGGCCGGACAGGGAGGTCACCACGTCGCCGGGGCGCTGCGCGGTGCCGGACGGCATGTTCTCCACCAGACCGACGATGCCGACGGCGTTGACCTTCGCCTTGCGGGCGGCCAGCGCGCGCATGGTGCCGATGACCACCGCGGCGCCGCCCATGTCCCACTTCATGTCCTCCATCCCGGCGGCGGGCTTGATGGAGATGCCGCCGGTGTCGAAGGTCACGCCCTTGCCGATGAAGGCCAGCGGGCGGCGGCCCTCGGCGTCCGGGGCGCCGTCCCAGCGCAGCACGACCACGCGCGGCTCGAAGGCGCTGCCCTGGGCGACGCCGATCAGGGCGCCCATGCCCAGCTTCCTCAGCTTCTTGAGGTCCAGCACCTCGACCTGCAGGCCGACGTCGGTCAGGTCCTTGCAGCGGTCGGCGAGGCTTTCCGGATTCAGGACGTTGGCCGGCTCCGACACCAGATCGCGGGTGTAGGCGACGGACTCGGCCAGCGGCTCCAGCCGGACGTGGGCGCGCTTGGCGGCGTCCGGCTCCGCGGTCAGGATGGTGATCTTCCGCAGGGAGGGCTTGGCCTCCTTCTTCTCGGTCGTCCGGTACTTGTCGAACCGGTAGGAGCGGAGCTGCGCGCCGAAGGCCAGTTCCGCCGCCGCCGCGTCGGGGGCCACGGTGCCGCCGTCCGGCAGGTCGAGCAGAATGGAAACCTCCGTCTCGCCGGACTTGTCCAGCGCCGCGACGATGGCGCCGCCGGTGGCCTGGAGGGTGGCGTCGGACAGATCCTCGCCCTTGCCGATGCCGACCAGAAGGACGCGGTCGAACTCGACCCCCGCGGGGGCGAGGATGGTCAGCGTCTCCTCCTTCTTGCCGGTGAAGCGGCTGGCCTTCATGGCGCGGGACAGCGTGCCGCCCGTCTTCTGGTCGAGATCCTGCCCCGCGGCGCCGAGCGCGCGTTCGGTGGCGACGGTGACGGCGACGGTGCCGGACTTGGGCAGCGCGGGCTTCGCAAAGGCGAACTTCATCGGCTCCTCTCGGGCTCCTCTCGGCAGGGGAAAGCCGGCGCGCGGGCGCCGGGACGGGTGGGATCGATCAGCAACCACTCTGGGATAAAGACCTTCCCGTGCGCCCTGTCAAGGCGGGGACCGGTTGTTTCCCGCGCCCTTCCGCAGTACATAGCCCCGGCACGCCGCGGTGGAAGCCCCCGGCGCGCCGCGTACCGCCCGTCGATCGGCCGGGGAGGCCGGAGCCCATGTATTCATCCGCCACGCTGTCGCGCTACATCGGGCGCCAGTTCGTCACCTGGTTCCTGCTGCTGCTCGGCATCCTGCTGTCGATCATCCTGCTGCTCGACATCGTGGAGCTGCTGCGCCGCGCCGGCACCAAGCCGGACATCACCTTCTGGCTGGTCGTCCGCATGGCCTTGCTGAAGCTGCCGGAGATCGGCCAGCAGATCTTTCCCTTCGTGATCCTGTTCAGCGGCATGTTCACCTTCTGGCGCCTGACCCGCAGCGCGGAGCTGGTGGTGGCCCGCGCGGTCGGCGTGTCGGCGTGGCAGTTCCTGACCCCGGTGCTGATCGCCGCGCTGATGATCGGTGCCGTGAAGGTGACGATGATCAACCCGGTCGGTGCGGTCTTCATCGCCAAGTACAACCAGCTTCAGGATCGTTACCTGAAACTGAAGTCGAGCAGCTTCGACGTCTCGCGCAGCGGCCTCTGGCTGCGCCAGCAGGAAGCGGGGGAGCAGTACTTCATTCACGCCGACGGGGTGAATCCGCTGTCCTTCGAGATGTCGCAGGTGATCGTCCTGCGCTTCGACACCAACATGACCTACATCGGGCGGGTGGATGCGCCCCGCGCCGTTCTGCGCGACCGGAAGTGGGAGCTGCAGGACGCCACGATCAACCTGGGCAAGAAGGAATCGGAGACGGTCCCCACCTACGTCATCCCGACGGAGCTGAACCGGACCACCATCGAGGAGAGCTTCGCCTCGCCGGAAACCATCTCCTTCTGGGAGCTGCCGCAGTTCATCCGCACGCTGGAGGCCACCGGATTCCCGGCGGTGCGGCACCGCCTGCATTACCAGTCGCTGTGGTCGCAGCCCCTGCTCTACGTGGCGATGGTGCTGTTCGCCGCGGCCTTCTCGCTGCGGCTGCCGCGGCGCGGCGGCACCATGACGATGGTGTCCGGCGGCGTCCTGACCGGGTTCGTCCTGTTCGTGATGACCGACGTGATCCGCACCTTCGGCATCTCCGAAACCATCCCGCTGGCCATGGCGGCCTGGAGCCCGGCCTGCGTCAGCGTGCTGCTGGGCACCGCGGCGCTGCTGCATCTGGAGGACGGCTGATTCCCGCCGCCCGGTCTTTGGACACAATTCCGTTCCAGGATGCGGTCCACGATTCCGTTTACACGCGCCCGGGCGGGCCGTATTAAACGGCAACCACCTCTGGAGTCTGGAGCACCATGCAGAGTTTGCGAGCCGTCCGGTCTGCCTTCGCCGTGGCGACCGCCTGCGCCCTTCTTGCCGCCGGAGCGCCCGCCGCCGCCCAGACGCGCGCCCCGAACGCTCCGAACGCGCCAGTGGGGGGACCGGCGGCGGGGACGCAAGGCCCCGCGGAACGCATCGCCGCCGTCGTGAACGACGAGGTCGTCTCGCTGTCCGACGTGCACGCGCGAATCCGCCTCGCTCTGCTGAACGCGGGCGCCCAGGACAGCGCGGAGACGCGCCAGCGCCTGACCCCGCAGGTGCTCCGCCAACTGATCGATGAGCGGCTCCAGTTGCAGGAGGCCAAGCGTCTCGGCGTCTCGGTCCCGGCGAAGGATATCGACGAGGCGATCGGCCGCATCGCCGAACAGAACCGGATGGGCCGCCCGCAGCTCGAAGCCCTGCTGAAGACCCAGAACGTCCCGCTTTCCACCCTGCGCGAGCAGGTGCGCGCGCTGCTGTCCTGGCAGCGGGTGATGCAGCGCCGCATCCGGCAGGAGGTGGTGATCGGCGACGAGGAAATCGACGCCGTGATGCAGCGCATCAAGGCCAACATCGGCAAGCCGGAATATCTGGTCGCCGAAATCTTCCTGGCCGTGGACAGCCCCGACCAGGACGAGGAGGTGCGCCGCAACGCCGACCGTCTGGTGGAGGAGGTGCGCCGTGGCGGCAACTTCGCCGCGCTGGCCCGCCAGTTCTCGCAGTCCGCCGGCGCCGCCGCGGGCGGCGACATGGGCTGGGTCCGCACGGGCGAGCTGAACGCGGAGCTGGACAAGACCCTGTCCACCATGCGCGCCGGCCAGCTTTCGGCGCCGGTCCGCACGGCCACCGGCTATCACGTCCTGCTGGTGCGCGACCAGCGCCCCTTCGGCAGCACCGCCTCCAGCGCCCCGCCGCCGGCCCCGCCGCCGCAGCCGCGCCCCCAGCCGAAGCCCGATCTGGCCAAGGCCAAGGTCAACATGAAGCAGATCGTCATCCCCGCCCCCTCGAAGGAGGAGCTGAAGACGGTCCAGGCCCAGGCCGAGAAGCTGCGCAAGTCGATCAAGAGCTGCGCCGACTTCGACGAGAAGGCGCGGGCCATGGGCATCCCGGAATCGGGCGACATGGGCACGATGCGGGTGAAGGATCTGGCGCCGGGCCTGCAGCAGCTCGCCGTCGGCATCCCGCTGGGCCAGCCCAGCCCGGTGCTGATGAGCCCCGGCGGCGCCATCATCCTGATCGTCTGCAAGCGCGACGTGCCGATGATCGAGCCGCCGCCGGCCCCCGAGCCGCAGCCGGTGGCCGCCCCGGCCCCGCCGCCCATCGACCCGAAGGACATCAAGATGCCGCCGCGCGAGGAGATCGAGCGCGACCTCATCAACGAGCGCGCGGACCTGCTGGCCCGCCGTTACCTGCGCGACCTGCGCCGCACCGCCTTCGTGGAGGTCCGCAACTGATGACCGCATCCGGCGTCCGGCCGCCGCTCGCCCTGACCATGGGCGAGCCGGCGGGGATCGGCGGCGAGATCGCTCTGAAGGCCTGGGCGGCCCGCGCGGACGGCGCGGTGCCGCCCTTCGTCCTTCTGGACGATCCCGGTCGCCTGGAGGCTCTCGCCGCCCGGCTCGGCCTGCCGGTTCCGGTCAAGCCGGTGGGCAGCGCCGCCGAGGCCGCGGCGCTGTTCGGCGCGGCCCTGCCGGTGCTGCCGCAGCCGCTGGCGGCGCCGGTCGTGCCGGGCCGCCCCGACCCGGCCAACGGGGCCGCGGTGATCGCCAGCATCGACCGGGCGGTCGAACTGGTGCGCCGGGGCGAGGCGTCGGCGGTCGTCACCAACCCGATCCAGAAGTCGGCGCTCTACGCCGCCGGCTTCCGCCATCCCGGGCACACGGAATATCTGGCGCATCTGGCCGGGCTGGCGGCCGGGCTGGTGGACGAGCCGGTGATGATGCTGGCCGCCCGGGATTTGCGCGTCGTGCCGGTGACCATCCACGTCTCGGTCCGCGACGCGGTGAACCTGCTGACCCGGGAGGCGATCCGGCACGCCGGGCGGGTCACGGCGGCGGCGCTGGTCCGCGACTTCGGCATCGCGCGGCCCCGTCTGGCCGTCGCCGCGCTGAACCCGCACGCGGGGGAGGGTGGCGCCATGGGGCGGGAGGAGATCGACATCATCGCCCCGGCGGTCGCCGACCTGCGGGCGGAGGGCATCGACGCGGTGGGGCCGCGGCCCGCCGACACGCTGTTCCACGCGGCGGCGCGCGGCGGCTACGACGCGGCGCTGTGCATGTACCACGACCAGGCGTTGATCCCGCTGAAGACCATCGATTTCGATACGGGGGTCAACATCACGCTGGGGCTGCCCTTCGTCCGCACCTCGCCGGACCACGGGACGGCGCTGGACATCGCCGGCACGGGCAAGGCCGGCGCGTCGAGCCTGATCGCCGCCTTGAAGGCGGCGGAGGCCATGGCCGCCCGCCGCCGCTCCTGAACTCTCAGAGGCGGACCGAACTGCTGGAGAAGCGGGTCGCCGAGCTGTGGTCGACGGAGGTCAGCGCGACGGACGCGCCGATGGCGATGACGATGGCGGCGGCGAAGCCGAGCAGCATGGCTTTCATGGGGGCGGGCGCTCCTGGGACCGGTTTGGGATTTGGCGCAACCGCGCCTTTTTCCAAGACCATAGGCGGGCCGGACCGCGCTTTCAACCACACTCGCCGCAAGGCTCACGGCGCCGTCGCGTCCTTCAGATAGGCGATCAGATCGCGCCGGTCGGAGTCGCTGGTGATGGTCTGGAGCGGCATCTTGCTGCCGGGGGTCATCACGTCGGGGCCGATTTCGAACAGCCGGGCCACCGCCGCCTCGTCCCAGACGATCCCGCTGTTCCTCAGCGCGGGGGAGTAGTGATAGCCCTCCACCGCCCCGGCGGGGCGCCCGAACAGCTTCCACAGCGTCGGGCCGGCGCGGTTGCCGCCGTCCGGGGTCAGGGTGTGGCAAAAGGCGCAGGCGCGGAACAGCGTCTTCCCGCGTTCCGGGTCGGGCGCGTCGCCGCCCAGCGCCGGCCCCCCGGCCACGAGCATGAGGAGGGAGGCCAGCAGCAGCCGTCCCCTCATGGCGCGTCGTCCGGGTCGGTGACGGTCAGGGAGACCACCGACGTGTTGATCAGCAGTTTCCCCGCATGCTCGAAATTCACGGTGACGCGGTCGCCGATGGCGGACTGCACCTGCCCCAGACCCCAGTCGGGGCGGGCGGGGTGGCGCACCCAGGCGCCGGGAACCAGTGAATCGTCCATGCCGCGCCTCCTGCATCCGCCGGATTCGGTTATCGCTTTCGCGGGATGACCGCGGAAAAGCGGCGGCATCCCCGACCATGGGATGATACAAACGGACATCGCCGCCGGCCCTCCCATGGAACACCGGCATGCTACAGAATACCGCCCGGCCAGGGGAAGTTCCCGCCGCCGCCGCATGGCCGACGACCGGCCGTCAACGATCTGGAGACCTCCCGTGCCGCTGGACATCCGCGTGATCGAGCTTGTCGCTTCCCGCATCTGCCACGACCTCGTGAGCCCGGTGGGAGCGATCCGCAACGGGCTGGAACTGATCGAGGAAATGGAGGACGAACCCGCCGGGGGCTTCCTGGGCGAGGCGGTGAAGCTGATCGAGCATTCCTCGGGGCAGGCCGACCGGCGGCTGCGCGTCTTCCGGCTCGCCTACGGCCTTGCCGGGCGGGAGCAGAAGGGCTTCGGCGACACCCGGACCTCGGCGCAGGGGCTGCTGGAGGGCGGGCGCACCACGCTGGACTGGCCGGCGGGCGTGCCGAACGACCAGCTCGCCTTCAAGCGGGGGGCGGCGAAGGTGCTGCTGAACGTCATCATCCTGGCCGACGAGGCGCTGACCCACGGCGGCACCATCACCGTCGCGGCGGAGGGGGACGAGCAGACGGGCCGCTTCACCATCACCGCCGCCGGGCGCCCCGGCGCCCTGAAGGAGGAGGCCGCGGCGGCGCTCGCCGGCACGGTGGCCGCCGCCGACCTGACGCCGCGCAGCATCCACGCCTACATGACCGGGCGCTTCGCCGAGGACGACGGCTACCGTGTCGCCGCCACCCCCGCCGGGCCGGACCGTCTGGTCTTCACCGTGGAGTGGTGAGCGGCCCCTACAGGGGTTTGGAGATCCGCGCCTCGACCGCCACCTGTTCCGTCCCGCCGCCGGTCTGGTGCGCGGCGGTCCGAAGCTCGACCACGATGCCGTGGCGGGCCGCCTCGGCCAGGACGCGGTTCAGGTCCGCGACAGCGGCGCGCACGGCCCGCGCCAGTTCCTCGTCGGTCATGGGTTCCTTTCCTCGCCGTCAGTCCCGCGGGGCTGTGACTATGCGTGCGGCGGGGCGGTGCGGCAACGGGAACCCTGGGGTGGTATCGAAGGAGGTAAGGTTCTCTTAATCAGTGTTTGACAGGCTCCCACCGTAGCTGGAAAGGCCCGTACCGGCGGCGTCGCGCACGCCGCACTCCGGACGGCCGGCCGGAAACGGACATAATTGCGGGCGTGGGGATCGCGACATGGATGATCTGCTCTCCGAATTCCTGACGGAAACCAACGAGAACCTGTCGGTTCTCGACGTGGAACTGGTCCGTCTGGAGCAGAATCCCAACAATCCGGAACTGCTGTCGAACATCTTCCGTCTGGTGCACACCATCAAGGGCACCTGCGGCTTCCTCGGCCTGCCGCGCCTGGAAAAGGTGGCGCACGCCTCGGAGAACGTGCTGGGCAAGTTCCGCGACGGTGAACTGACCATCAACCCCGAAGCGGTCTCTCTGATCCTTCAGGCGCTGGACACCATCAAGAGCCTGCTGGCCGTGCTGGAGGCGACGGAGGCGGAGCCGCCGGGCGACGATCTGCCGCTGATCGAGCGGCTGAACCTGTGCGCCGAAGGCAAGCTGGGCGCCGCCGCCGCTCCGGCCAAGCCCGCCCCGGCCCCGGAACCCCCGCCGGCCCCCGCGGTCGCGGCGACGGAGGAGGCGCCGGTCTCCTCCGGCAACGTCACGCTGGACGAGCTTGAGGCGATCTGGAATTCGACCCCCGGCCCGACCGGCACCGCCCTGGCTCCGGTCGCCGCGGAACCGGCGGAGGAGCCGGCGCCCTCGCAGGACCTCGTGGTGCCGGACCCCGATCCGGTGCCCGCCGCCACCAAGGTGCCCGCCCCCGCCGCGGAGGCCGTCGCCGGCGCCGGCGGCGGCAACGCCGAGGCCGCGACGAAGGAATCGGCGGTCGCCGCGCAGACCATCCGCGTGAACGTCGACCTGCTCGAAAACCTGATGACCATGGTGTCCGAGCTGGTGCTGACCCGCAACCAGCTCCTCCAGATCCTGCGGTCGCAGAAGGAGAGCGAGTTCGCCGCTCCGCTCCAGCGCCTGAACCACGTGACGTCGGAGCTGCAGGAAGGCGTCATGAAGACGCGCATGCAGCCCATCGGCAACGCCTGGGCCAAGCTGCCGCGCCTCGTCCGCGATCTGGCGCACGAACTGGCCAAGAAGATCGACCTCCAGATGCTCGGCGCCGACACCGAGCTGGACCGGCAGGTGCTGGAGCTGATCAAGGACCCGCTGACGCACATGGTGCGCAACTCCGCCGACCACGGCCTGGAGGTGCCCGCCGACCGTCTGCGCGCCGGCAAGTCGGAGACCGGCCGGATCACGCTGAACGCCTATCACGAGGGCGGCCACATCATCATCGAGATCCAGGACGACGGTAAGGGCCTGGCGATCGACAAGATCAAGCAGAAGGCCATCCAGAACGGCATGGCCTCGGAAGGCGAGCTGGCGGCGATGTCCGACCAGCAGATCATCCAGTTCATCATGAAGCCCGGCTTCTCGACCGCGGCGAAGGTCACCAACGTGTCGGGCCGCGGCGTCGGCATGGACGTGGTGAAGACCAACATCGAGAAGATCGGCGGCACGATCGAGATCAAGTCCCAGCAGGGCAAGGGCTCGACCTTCGTCATCAAGATCCCGCTGACGCTGGCCATCGTCTCCGCCCTGATCGTGGAGTGCGCCGGCGAGCGCTTCGCCATCCCGCAGATCAGCGTGGTCGAGCTGGTGCGCGCCGCCGCCGACAGCGAGCACACCATCGAGCGCCTGAAGGGCACGCCGGTCCTGCGCCTGCGCAACCGCCTGCTGCCGCTGGTCTCGCTGCAGGAGCTGCTGCGGCTGGACGACCAGGAGGGCGAGGAGAAGAAGACCGACGAGACCTTCATCGTGGTCACGCAGGTCGGCACCTACACCTTCGGCATCATGGTCGACCGCGTGTTCGACACCGAGGAAATCGTGGTGAAGCCGGTGGCGCCGATCCTGCGCCACATCGAGATGTTCTCGGGCAACACCATCCTCGGCGACGGGTCGGTCATCATGATCCTCGACCCCAACGGCATCGCGTCGGCCACCGGCGAGATGGCCATGGGCGAGAACGTGTCCAAGGAGGCGACCTCCGTCCAGGCGGCCCGCCAGGAGGACAAGATGGCGCTGCTGCTGTTCCGCGCCGGGGCCGGCGCGCCGAAGGCGGTGCCGCTGTCGCTGGTCGCCCGCCTGGAGGATGTGGACCTCGGCAGCGTCGAATCGTCCAACGGCATGCCGGTGGTCCAGTACCGCGGCAAGCTGATGCCGCTGGTGCCGATCGACCCGGGCTTCATGATGGGCCAGGAAGGCCGCCAGCCGGTGCTGGTCTTCGCCGACGGCGACCGCTCCATGGGCCTGATCGTGGACGAGATCGTGGACATCGTGGAGGAGCGTCTGGTGGTGCAGCTCACCGCCGACCGTCCGGGCCTGATGGGCTCGGCGATCATCGCCGGCAAGGCGACGGACGTCATCGACGCGGGCTTCTTCCTGACCCAGGCCTACAAGGACTGGTTCGGCTCGTCCTCGACCGAGGCGTACGAGGAGGAGAAGGCTCTCCAGCGCGTGCTGCTGGTGGACGACAGCCCGTTCTTCCGCAACCTGCTGACCCCGCTTCTGTCGGTCGCCGGCTACGACGTCACCGCCGTGGAGAACGCCAACGAGGCGCTGGCGCTTTGCGAGGCGGGCGAGGACTTCGACGTCATCGTCTCCGACATCGAGATGCCGGGCATGAGCGGCTTCGACTTCGCCGAGGCGGTCCGCCAGGGCGGCACCCGCTGGAGCGCCACGCCGATGGTCGCCCTGTCCAGCCACGCCTCCCCGCGCGACCTCGACCGCGGCCGTCAGGCCGGGTTCACCGACTATGTCGCCAAGTTCGACCGTGACGCGCTGCTGTACGCGCTGCAGCAGACCCTGTCCGAACAGAAAGGTGCCGCATGAGCAAGGCCAAGCTGCCCGCCACCACCAAGAAGTCCAAGGGCGACGAGATCGCGTCCGGTGGCAGCCAGGACTATGTGACCATGACCATTGCCGACCAGCTGTTCGGCATCCCGGTCCTGCAGGTGCAGGACGTGCTGGGGCACCAGCGGATCACCCGCATCCCGCTGGCCCCGCCGGAGGTCGCCGGTTCGCTGAACCTGCGCGGGCGCATCGTCACCGCCATCGACGTGCGCCTGCGGCTCGGCCTGTCGTCACGCCCGAAGGACAAGCCGGGCATGTCCATCGTGGTGGACCTGCGCGGTGAGTTGTACAGCCTGATGGTCGATTCGGTGGGCGAGGTGCTGAGCCTGTCCAACGACGACTTCGAGCGCAACCCGGCCACGCTGGACCCGCGCTGGCGCGAGGTGTCCACGGGCATCTACCGCCTGAACGGCCAGCTCATGGTGGTCCTGGACGTGCCGCGTCTGCTGAACTTCACCACTCTGGAAGCGGCCTGAGGCGAAACCCCGGTCGGTGTGCAAAGCGAAGCCTGAGGCCCGTTCACCATGAAAGTTTGTCTGGTCGTCGATGACAGCCGCGTGGTCCGCAAGGTCGCGCGGAAGATCCTGGAAGAACTGCACTTCGCCTGCACCGAGGCGGAGGATGGGAAGCAGGCCATGGAAGCGTGCGCGCAGAAGATGCCGGACGCCATCCTGCTGGACTGGAACATGCCGGTCATGAACGGGATCGATTTCCTGCGCCGCCTGCGCAAGATGACCGGCGGGGACGTTCCCAAGGTGGTGTTCTGCACGACCGAGAACGACCTCGCCCACATCCAGGAGGCGCTGTCCGCCGGGGCGAACGAGTACATCATGAAGCCGTTCGACAGCGACATCATCCAGACCAAGTTCCAGCAGGTCGGTCTGTTGTGATAAGCGGTACAACCGTGCCGCGCACCGTTCCGACCCTGAAAGGCTGATTGCGATATGTCCGATCGTTTCGGCAGAACCCCTCCCCCCGCACCCCCGGCCCATCCGACCGCCACCGCCGGCGGCGATCCCGTGCGGGTGATGGTGGTCGATGATTCCGCCGTCATCCGCGGCCTTCTGACCCGCGCCCTGGAAGGCGACACGGAAATCCGCGTGGTCGCGTCGGTCGGCGACGGCCAGATGGCGGTCAACGCGCTGCAGCGCAATTCGCTCGACGTCATCGTTCTCGACATCGAAATGCCGGTGATGGACGGGCTGACCGCCATCCCGAAGCTGCTGGCCGTGGCGCCGCAGGTCAAGATCATCATGGCCTCGACGCTGACCCTGCGCGGCGCCGACATCTCCATGCGCTGCCTGTCCGCGGGGGCGGCGGACTACATCCCCAAGCCGACCTCCACCCGCGAGATCGGCGGGGCGGACGCCTTCAAGCGCGAACTGGTGTCCAAGGTCAAGGCGCTGGGCGCCGCCGCGCGGCGCGCCGGGTCCCGCACGCGCGGCGAACTGCGCCCGCTGACCCCGTCGCCGCTGTCCCTGCTGAAGCGGGAGACGCCGCCGGTCACGCTGCGTCCGGCCCCCGCCGTGGGCGCGGCCAACCAGGTCAAGCCGGACGTGATCGCCATCGGCAGCTCCACGGGCGGCCCGCAGGCGCTGTTCGAGGTGCTGGCCCATCTGAAGGCCGGCGTCACGCAGCCGATCCTGATCACCCAGCACATGCCGGCGACCTTCACCACCATCCTGGCAGAGCACATCACCCGCCAGTGCGGGCTGAACGCGCAGGAGGCCAAGGACGGCGAGCCCATCGTGTCGGGCCGCTGCTACATCGCGCCGGGCGACTTCCACATGCTGGTGGCCCAGCGCGGCGGCGCCAACGTGATTTCGCTGACCAAGGACCCGCCCGAGAATTTCTGCCGCCCGGCGGTGGACCCGATGATGCGGTCCATCGTCCGCGCCTTCGGTGGACGCAAGATCCTGGCCTGCATCCTGACCGGCATGGGGCAGGACGGGCTGAAGGGCTGCACCGAGGTGGTGAACGCCGGCGGCACCCTGATCGCGCAGGACGAGGCGTCCAGCGTGGTGTGGGGCATGCCGGGCGCCGTCGCCCAGGCGGGCATCTGCTCGGCGGTGCTGCCGCTCAAGGAAATCGGTCCCTACATCCGCAAGTTCGCGTCGAGGGCAGCATGAGAGTCGAAGATTTCGACATGTTCTCCACGCTGCTCAAGCAGCGTTCCGGCCTGGTCCTGACCCGGGACAAGGCCTACCTGCTCGAATCCCGGCTGATGCCGGTGGCGCGCAAGTGGAACATGAAGGGGTTGGAGGAACTGGCCGCAACCGTGCGGACGCGCAAGGACGAAGCCCTGCTGCGCGACATCACGGAGGCGATGACCACCAACGAGTCCTCCTTCTTCCGCGACCAGAAGCCCTTCGACCAGTTCAAGCAGATCGTCCTGCCGAAGCTTCTGGAGACGCGGTCGGCCAAGCGGTCGATCCGCATCTGGTCGGCGGCCTGCTCCTCAGGGCAGGAAGCCTACTCGCTGGCCATGCTGTTGAGCGAGGAATCGGCGAAGCTGGCCGGCTGGCGGATCGAGATCGTCGGCACCGACATCTCCTCGGAAATGGTGGAGCGGTCCAAGTCGGGCATCTACACCCAGTTCGAGGTGCAGCGCGGCCTGCCCATCCAGATGCTGGTGAAGCATTTCAAGCAGCAGGGCGACAAGTGGCAGATCAGCCAGCAGCTTCGCCAGATGGTCTCGTTCCGCGAGTACAACCTGCTGGGCGATCTGTCCGGACTGGGCCAGTTCGACATCGTGTTCTGCCGCAACGTGCTGATCTACTTCGATCAGCCGACCAAGACGAAGGTGCTGGAAGCGATCGCCCGCCAGATGCCGCAGGACGGCGTGCTCTATCTGGGCGGTGCGGAAACCGTTCTGGGCATCACCGACCGCTTCAAGCCGGTGGAAGGCCAGCGCGGCCTCTACAGCCTTGGCGGCTTCTCCACCGCCGGACTGAAGGCGGCGATCTGACCATCGGGCGGAAGGGAAAGCCGAGCAGGTCGAGCGGTCGGTCCATCTCGTGCTGACCGTCCGCGATCTGGCGGCCACCGTCGATTTCTACACGCGCGTCCTGGGCATGGCCGGCATCAGCTTCGGCCATGGCCGGACGCCGCCGCCGGCGGTTCAGGCGCATCGGTGCGCTGAGAGCGTGGCGGTGGAGGAGGGGCCGATCGCACGCACCGGCGCCACCGGTCCCATCACGTCGCTGTACGTGCGGGACCCGGACGGCAATCCGATCGAAATCAGCAATTATTGAAAAGGCCAAAGGGCCTATGGGGCGGGCTTCAGCCCGCCGCCTGCTGGGCCTGATGGGGGGCGCGCGGGAGCGGGGCGGCGTCCTCATGCGGGTCGCGCAGCACATAGCCGCGGCCCCACACCGTCTCGATGTAGTTGTCGCCCTGGGTGGCCGCGGCCAGCTTCTTGCGCAGCTTGCAGACGAAGACGTCGATGATCTTCAGTTCCGGCTCGTCCATGCCGCCGTAGAGATGGTTCAGGAACATCTCCTTGGTCAGGGTCGTGCCCTTGCGCAGGGACAGCAGTTCCAGGATGCCGTATTCCTTGCCGGTCAGGTGAAGCGGCTGGTTGTCCACCTCCACCGTGCGGGTGTCCAGATTCACGGTCAGGCGGCCGGTGCGGATGATGCTGTCCGAATG
Organism: Azospirillum isscasi; assembly: GCF_030849505.1. Classification (GTDB taxonomy): domain Bacteria; phylum Pseudomonadota; class Alphaproteobacteria; order Azospirillales; family Azospirillaceae; genus Azospirillum; species Azospirillum isscasi. The sequence goes on from NZ_JAUJFI010000050.1 coordinate 30,876, forward strand.
GCCCTTGGACCGGCGGACGATGGCCTGGATGCGGGCAATCAACTCGCGCTTGTCGAAAGGCTTGGTCAGATAGTCGTCGGCGCCGAAGCCGAGCCCCTTGATCTTGTGGTCCAGCTCCGACAGGCCGGACAGGATCAGAATCGGCGTGGTCACGCGCGCCGCGCGCAGGCGGCGCAGAACCTCGTAACCGTCGATGTCCGGCAGCATCAGATCGAGGATGATGATGTCGTAATCGTACAGCTTGCCGATTTCGAGCCCATCCTCACCGAGGTCGGTAGAGTCGACGATGTAGCCTTCCGACTGGAGCATCAACTCGATGCTCTTGGCCGTGGAGGAATCGTCTTCGACCAGCAGAACCCTCATGGCGATATCCCGACGTTAGATGGCGCGTTTCTGGCTTCCGAAGCGGCGTTGCTTGGCGACGGACCTTTAACAGATCCGTACGACTGTTTACACAGGTTAACAGACGATTCAGCTTAACGCCAGAGGCATAGCACTTCATTTAACGTTAATATTTTTGGACGAGCATGATCCGGGCGGCATGGCGGCGGAATCCGTGCCCATCGCAAATTGCGCCGCCCGCGCCCGGTTCACCTGTCCCATCACCGACCGCGAAACCGCAAGACCGTGCCCGCCGACGTCGCCCGCATCATCCAGGAAATCGAGTCCGTCGCCGGCTCCAGCCGGTTCGGGCGGGTGACCGCCGTGCTCGGCCTGCTGGTCGAGGTCGGAGGGATCGAGAAGGAACTGTCGGTCGGCGGTCGCTGCATCGTGGAATCCCGCGACGGGCGGCAGGTCCCCTGCGAGGTGGTGGGCTTCCGCCAGGGCCGCGCGCTGCTGATGCCCTTCGGCACCATCGACGGGGTGGGGCTGGGCTGCCGCGCGCTGGTGTCGGACAGCCAGCCCATGGTCTTCCCGACCGAAGCGTGGCTGGGCCGCGTCATCAACGCGCTGGGCGAGCCGGTGGACGGCAAGGGGCCGCTGCCCAAGGGCACCTACGGCGTTCCCATCCGCAACAACCCGCCGCCGGCCCATTCCCGCGCCCGCGTGGGCGAGAAGCTGGACCTGGGCATCCGCGCGATCAACGCCTTCCTCACCTGCTGCCGCGGCCAGCGCATGGGCATCTTCGCCGGGTCCGGCGTCGGCAAGTCGTCGGTGATGTCGATGCTGGCCCGCTTCTCCGCCGCGGAGGTCGCGGTGATCGGGCTGATCGGCGAACGCGGGCGCGAGCTTCAGGAATTCATCACCGAGGATCTGGGAGAGGAGGGCCTGTCGCGCAGCATCGTGGTCTGCGCCACCTCCGACGAGGCGCCGCTGATGCGCCGGCAGGCCGCCTACATGACGCTCGCCGTGGCCGAAGCCTTCCGGGACGCCGGCTGCAACGTGCTGTGCATGATGGACAGCGTGACCCGTTTCGCCATGGCCCAGCGCGAGATCGGCCTTTCGGCGGGCGAACCGCCGACGACCAAGGGCTATCCCCCCACCGTCTTCGCCGAGCTGCCGCGCCTGCTGGAACGCGCCGGGCCGGGGTTGAGCGGGTCGGGCTCGATCACCGGCCTGTTCACCGTTCTGGTGGAAGGCGATGACCACAACGAACCCATCGCCGACGCGGTGCGCGGCATCCTGGACGGCCACATCGTCCTGGAGCGCCAGATCGGCGAGCGTGGGCGCTATCCGGCCATCAACATCCTGCGCAGCGTGTCGCGCACCATGCCCGGCTGCAACTCCCCCATGGAGAACGAGCTGGTCAACCACGCGCGGCGGCTGATGTCGTCCTACGACAACATGGCGGAGATGATCCGCCTGGGCGCCTACCGCAAGGGCACCGACCCGCAGGTGGACGAGGCCATCCATTTCCAGCCGGCGTTGGAGGCGTTCCTGAAGCAGGGCAAGCGCGAGGCGACCGATCTCGACAACAGCTACGCCCAGCTTGCCGCCATCTTCGGCATTGAACAGTGGCCGCCGCAAGAATGAGCAGTCTGAAGACCATCATCCGCCTCCAGAAATGGAAGCTCGACGAGAAGCGCCGCGCCCTGGCGGAACTGCAGAACCTCGCCGAACGGCTCCAGGCCGAGATCGAGCGGCTGAAGGAGGAGATCGCGGCGGAGCGGGAGACCGCCCGCGGCAACGTCGAATACTCCTTCACCTACAGCAACTACATCCAGGCGGCGATGGAGCGCGGCAAGCGCCTGACCCAGTCCATGGGGCAGGTGGAGGGCCAGATCGCCGTCGCCACCGACGAGATGGCCGAAGCCTTCCAGGAGCTGAAGCGCTATGAGCTGGCCGAGGAGGAGCGGCTGAAGCGCGAAAAGGAAAAGCTGAAGCGCAAGGAGGCCAACATGCTCGACGAAACCGCGCTGGTCGGCTTCCGCCGCCGTCAGCAGGAAGAAAGCGAACTGGAAACCTGAGCGCGCGCGTCAGATCCGCCTCATGCGGCTGAACAGATGGGGGTTGTCCCAGTTGGGTTGCCGATCCTCCACCAGCACGCGGTGCGGGACGGGCGCGGCGCGTTCCGCCGTCACTTCCGCCCAACGGGGCACCAGTTCGTTGTTGACGTCGTCCAGAACGGCCAGCGCCATCCCTTCCAGCGTCCCGTCCGCCGCAACGGAGGCCAGATAGGCGGCGAAGGCGTCCGGGACGGCGACCAGCCGGTCCGGCACATAGCGCAGGGTCAGCCGGGTGCCGGGCGCCGGTTCCCCGGACAATTCCACAAGATAATCGTGGCGGGCGTCGGGGTTGGGCTGGGTGGTCAGCAGCGCTCGGCGGTGCATGGCTGTTCCGGGCTTCAGGGGCGTGTGGCGGGCGTCAGGCGGTGTAGCTGTTCCCGCCGGCCCCGGCGCGGGTCAGCTTGACCCAGCATTTGGCGCCGGACTGGAAGGACAGGCCGCCGATGTAGCCCACGGCGCGGATGCTGTCCGCGAAAATCTGAATCAGGTCCAGGCGGAATTCCGGCGCCAGCGGGGTGTGGCTGCGCAGGATCAGGTCGAACCGGTTGGGCTGGACCAACCCGTCGAGCTGCATGGGGCCAAGGCGGCTGAGGTCCAGGTCCAGCAAAAAGCGGCTGCCCTTTTCGCCGCCCTTGCGGCCTTTCCTGCCATCCTCTTCCGCGTCGATGGGGTGGATGTGCAGCTTGAGGGGCATCAGCCCGTTGGCGTCCATCATCGGCAGGGTGTAGGGGCGCCAATCGCCGGGCAGCGGTTCGCCGGCCTGCTGCTGGAGGCTGCGGAACTCGCGTTCGAGCTGGGAGAGCAGGCCGCCCTGGCCGGACTTCTCCAGGGCGGAGGCCGCTTCCTCGCCCAACCAGCCGCGGGCGTCGCCGCCGCGGATCGCCGACAGGAAGAAGCTCAGCGCCGCCCCCAGCTTGCGGTTCGGCTGAGGCATGACCGTGCCGATCAGCGATTGCGCGGCGGCCCGGTCCACGCCGGCCAAGGCGCTCAGAAGCTGCCGCATGGCCGGCCAGTCGCGCTCGCTCAGCGGACCCGGCTCCGCGGCGGGTGGCGGCGGCGTGGCCTGGAGCGCCCGGGCGGGGTCGGTCAGGGCGGCGGTGACGGCGCTCCCCTGCGGCAGGCTGGCCTGGACGTTGAGCGCCAGCATGCCCTGCGGCGTGGCGAGGATCGGCTGTCCCTGCGGCGTGCTGCCGGCCACGGTCCCTTTCAGAACCGGCCCGTCGGGCGCTTCCGGGACGGCAACAGGGGTGCCGGGGTCCGTGGGCGTGGCGGTGGGAACCGGGGTCGAGCGGGGCTGGGCGGGGGCCGGCTGGGGCGATGCGGGC
>NZ_JAUJFI010000051.1 GCF_030849505.1 Azospirillum isscasi
GCACGCCACCTTGGAGGGGAACTTCCCCTTCAACCCGCTCGCGCCGCTAAAATTCCCTCATCTTGCCGGATGCACCACTAAAGCGAACGGAAGTTCGCTTTAGGGAAGGGCAAGGACCTCCCCATGCAAACACGCTACAAAGGCCGCCGCGCCTTCAGAGCCGCGGTCAGCGTCCCGTCGTCCAGATAGTCCAGTTCCCCACCCACCGGCACGCCATGGGCGAGGCGAGAGATGGAAACGCCGCTGCCGGACAGGCGGTCGGTCACCACATGGGCGGTGGTCTGGCCGTCCACCGTGGCGTTCAGCGCCAGGATGACCTCGGTCACCGCCGGGTCCTTCGCGCGCTCCACCAGGGACGGGATGTTCAGGTCGTCCGGCCCCACCCCCTGCAAGGCCGACAGGGTGCCGCCCAGCACATGGTAGGTGCCGCGGAAGGCGCGCGTGCGCTCCAACGCCCACAGGTCGCCGGCATCCTCCACCACGCAGATGGTCGAGCGGTCGCGGCTGTGGTCGGAACAGACGGAGCAGGGATCGCGGCTGTCCAGGTTGCCGCAGACCGAACAATTGCGGATGGCCTCCGCGGCGAGCGCCATGGATTCGGACAGCGGCACCAGCAGGCTGTCGCGGCGCTTCATCAGATGCAGCGCCGCCCGCCGCGCCGACCGCGGCCCCAGCCCCGGCAGCTTGGACAGGAGCTGGATCAGGCGCTCGATTTCAGGTCCGATCATTCACGGCTTCGCTGGCACGGCTTCGTTGGTTTCAAAGGGTGGCCGGGCCGCAGGGTTGGCCCGGCCTGATACGCTTTAGAACGGCAGCTTCATGCCCGGCGGCAGCTTCATCCCGCCCATCAGGTTCTGGGTCTCATTGGCGACGTGCTGCTCCACCTTGGCCTTGGCGTCGTTGAAGGCGGCGATGATCAGGTCCTCCAGAACCTCGATGTCCTCCGGATCGACGATCGACTTGTCGAGCTTGATCTTCTTCATCTCGCCCTTGCCGTTCACGGTGACGTTGACCATGCCGGCGCCCGACTGGCCGGTCATCTCGACCTCGCCCAGGCGGGCCTGCATCTCCTGCATCTTGGCCTGCATCTGCTGGGCCTGCTTCATCATCTGGCCGAGGTTCTTCATGGGTCAGAAATCTCCTTCATCGTCGAGCGGGTAATAAACCCCGTCGTCCTGCTGCATGACCATAAGGTCGGGATTCTCGCCGTCGTCCGCAACCTGGGGCTCGGCCTCGACCGCCGCCTTGAGGTCGCGCACGTCGGTGATCTTCGCGCCGGGGAAGGCGTCCAGAACGGCGCGCACCACCGGATGGGCCTCCGCCTCCTCCAAAGCGCGCTTCTGGGCGGCCTGCTCCTGCTGGATCAGCGTCGGCTCGCCCGGCGCGTCCGACACGATGACGACCCAGCGCTGGCCGGTCCATTCCGTCAACAACTGGCCGACGCGATTCGGCAGGGTCGCCGGGGCCAGCGTCGTCAGCCGCAGTTCCAGCCGCCCCGGCTCCAGGCGCACCAGATGGACGCTGCCGGTCAGATGGCCGTAGAGCGCGCCCTCGCGCTTCTCCGCGAAGATCTGGACCAGCGTGCGGAAGTCGCGCGGCATCGCCACGCGCTCCTCGTCCGCCACGGCGACGGCGACGGTCTGCACGGGCTGGGGAGAGGGCTGCGGGCTTGGCTGTGCCTGGGCGACGGCGCGCACCGGGGACGCGGCGACCGCCACCGGCCCGCCACCGGGGCCGCGCGGGGCCGGGCCGGAACCCTGTCCGCCCTGCCCGCCGCCATTCTGCAAATTCTGGAACTGCCGGATCAGGTCGCCCGGAGTCGGCAGGTCGGCGGCGTAGGACAGCCGCACGATGACCATCTCCAGCGCCTGCTGCGGCACCGGGGCCGCCTGCACCTCGCCCAGCCCCTTCAGCAGCAACTGCCACGCGCGGGTCAGCGCCGGCATGCCGAGCTTCGCCGACAGGGCGGCGCCGCGGGTGCGCTCCGCCTCCGGCAGGCCGGGGTCGTTGGCGCTGTCCGGCACGACCTTCAGCCGCGTCAGATTGTGCACGAGGTCCAGAAGGTCCTGGAGGATCACCACCGGATCGGCGCCGACGCGGTGCAGGTCGGACAGAAGGTCCATGGCCTCCGCCGGTCTGGCGGAAACGGCGGCCTCGAACAGGTCGATCACCTTGGAGCGGTCGGCCAGCCCCAGCATGTCGCGCACCTGCTGCGCGGTCACGGTGCCGGCGGCCAGCGCGATGGCCTGGTCGAGCAGCGACAGCCCATCGCGCACCGACCCGTCGGCGGCCCGCGCGATCAGGGCCGCGGCGTCCGGTTCGATCGCAGCGCCTTCCAGGCCGGTGATGCGGGTGAAATGCTCCTTCAGCACCTGGGCGTCGACGCGGCGCAGGTCGAAGCGCTGGCAGCGCGAGAGCACCGTCACCGGCACCTTGCGGATCTCGGTGGTGGCGAAGACGAACTTCACATGGGCCGGCGGTTCCTCCAGCGTCTTCAAAAGCGCGTTGAACGCGCTCTTGGAGAGCATGTGGACCTCGTCGATGATGTAGAGCTTGTAGCGCGCCGAGACGGGAGCGTAGCGCACGCCGTCGATGATCTCGCGGATGTCGTCCACGCCGGTGTGGCTGGCGGCGTCCATCTCCATCACGTCGACGTGCCGGTCCTCGGCGATGGCGCGGCAGTTGTCGCAGACGCCGCAGGGCGTCACGGTCGGCCCGCCGGCGCCGTCCGGCCCGGTGCAGTTCAGCGCGCGGGCGATGATGCGGGCGGTCGTCGTCTTGCCCACGCCGCGCACGCCGGTCAGCATGAAAGCCTGGGCGATGCGGCCCGAATGGATGGCGTTGGTCAGGGTGCGGACGAGCGCGTCCTGCCCGATCAGCTCGGCAAAGCTCTTCGGACGGTATTTCCGCGCCAGGACCCGGTAGGCGAGGCCCCCGGAAGATCCGGAAACGGATGATGCGGTGTCGGCAACGGTGGTATCGGTCACGCGGCTGGCCCAATAAGCGGCTTCACGACGGAGCGCAGAATAGCGTCACGGCGCTGGGCTGTCGCCGTTTCAATTCGCTACAACGATTTGAAGAGGGATTTGAAGGGGAAGGTGGGAGGCTGGACGAACGACCCGAGCCGAAACTCGTTACGGCTGCTTCCTTCCGGACCTGACCGGGTTGGCGAGGGACTCGTCCGCCGCCAGCCTCCCGCGCTCTATATCGGCGATGGCGCCGTCATATGCAAGGCTTATCTGCCGGCTTGCCGTTTGAAGCGGAACGGAAAAGCCCCGCGTCCGGGCGGGGACGCGGGGCTTTTCCGTCTTCCCGGAAGGAACCGGGGCGCCTTACTGCGGCAGCGGGGCCGGGCTGTCGGACAGGGAGCGCAGATAGGCGATGATGTTCGCCCGCTCCTGGTCCTTCTTCACGCCGGCGAAGCTCATCTTGGTGCCCGGCGCGTAGGCTTTCGGGTCGTAGAGGAAGTGGTTCAGCTCGTCGTAGTTCCAGGGACCCGCCTTGCCCTTGATCGCGTCGGAATAGGCGAAGCCTTCCATGTGGCCGTGCGCGGCGCCGACGATGCCGTACAGGTTCGGACCGACCTTGGCGGCGCCGCCCTTGTCGAAGCTGTGGCAGGCGGCGCAGGCCTTGACCGCGGCCTTGCCGGCGTCGGCGTCGGCCTTGGCGAGCAGCGGGGCGATCTCGGCGGGGCCGGACGGGGCCGCACCGCCCTTGGGAGCCTGCGCGGCGCCGTCCGGCAGGGCCACCACATAGGCGGGCTTCTCAAGCGACTTCGGGTGCACCAGAACCTCCGCGGCGAAGCCCGCGAGCATGGCGACCAAACCCGCCAGCAGCACGGCGCCGAAAATCTTGTTCCACTCCATGCTCATAACGTCTTTTTCCCCTTATTTGCCGTGCCCCGGGTCCGTCGCCAGGAATGGCTGGTTCTCCGCCGCACGATAGCGTGGCCGCGGCGGCTTGTCACCGCTTCGGCCCCCTCCCTTGCCACAGGAATGTGGGCGTCTTGAATGTTGGCATCACGCCGCTTGACGGAAAGGGCGATCCATGGTTCACCCCCGCCACCTTATCCGACGCGACAGGGGGGCCGTTCCATCATGGACGCCAACGCAGACAACCGGGGCACGGCCAGTCCGCCGCCCTCCAACCCGATCGTGGTGATTCCCGCCCGCATGGCCTCCACCCGCCTGCCGGGGAAGCCGCTGGCCGACATCGGCGGGGCGCCGATGATCGTGCAGGTGTGGCGCCGCGCCATGGAGGCGGAGATCGGCCCGGTGGTGGTCGCCTGCGCCGAGCCGGAGATCGCCGCGGCGGTGGAATCCGCGGGCGGCACCGCCGTGCTGACGCGGCCCGACCATCCCTCGGGCTCCGACCGCATCTTCGAGGCGGTCAGCCTGCTCGATCCGGAGGGCCGGTACGACGCGGTGGTGAACGTGCAGGGCGACCTGCCGACCATCGAGCCCGCCGTGGTGCGCGCCGCCTTCGCCCCGCTGTCCGACCCGCAGGTGGACATCGCCACCCTGGTGGTGGAGATCGCGCGGGAGGAGGAGCGCACCGACCCCAACGTGGTGAAGGCCGTCGTGGAGCTGCCGCCCGGCGCCCGGCGGGGCCGCGCCCTGTATTTCAGCCGCGCCACCGCCCCCTGGGGCGACGGGCCGCTGTTCCACCACATCGGCCTGTACGCCTACCGCCGCGCCGCGCTGGAACGCTACGTCCGCCTGCCGCCCTCGGCGCTGGAGCAGCGGGAGCGGCTGGAGCAGCTCCGCGCGCTGGCCTTCGGGATGCGCATCGACGCCGCCGTCGTTGACGCGGTTCCGCTCGGCGTCGATACTCCCGCCGACCTTGAGCGCGCCCGCGCGATCCTGGCCAAGCGCTCCTCCCTTTAAAAGAAGACCTCCCGATGACGACCTCGAACGTGATCGCCTTCCAGGGCCTGCCCGGCGCCTATTCGGACCTGTCCTGCCGGACGGTCTTTCCGGAGATGACGACGCTGCCCTGCGCCACGTTCGAGGACGCCTTCGCCGCGGTGCGCGAGGGGCGGGCGGCGCTCGCCATGATCCCGGTGGAGAACTCCATCGCCGGGCGCGTGGCCGACAACCACCATCTGCTGCCCGAAGGCGGCCTGCACATCATCGGCGAGCATTTCCAGCGGGTGAACCACCAGCTCCTGGCGCCGAAGGGCGCCACGCTGGACGGGCTGAAGACGGTGCGCAGCCATATCCAGGCGCTGTCCCAGTGCCGCAACATGACGCGGGAACTGGGGCTGACGGCGATCTCCCACGCCGACACCGCGGGCGCCGCCGCCGAGATCGCCAAGCTGGGCGACCCGCAGCACGCCGCCATCGCCTCCTCCCTGGCAGCGGATATCTACGGGCTGGACATCCTGAAGAGCGGCATCGAGGACGCGGAGCACAACACCACCCGCTTCCTGATCCTGGCCCGCGAGCCGAAGATCCCGCCGCTGCCCGCCGAGGGGAGCGGCGGCACGATCATCACCACCTTCGTCTTCCGCGTGCGCAGCGTTCCGGCGGCCCTCTACAAGGCGCTGGGCGGTTTCGCCACCAACGGCATCAACATGACGAAGCTGGAAAGCTACATGGTGGGCGGGCATTTCACCCAGACCCAGTTCTACGCCGATGTGGAGGGCCATCCGGAGGAGCGCTCCCTGCGCCTGGCGCTGGAGGAGCTGGCCTTCTTCGCCCGCGCGGGGGAGGTGACGATCCTGGGCGTCTACCCCGCCAACCCCTTCCGCCGCCAGGAAAGCCAGCGCCTCGGCGAGGATTGAGGGGACGCCACTCGCCCCCACCCTTCCCACGGCTTCGCCGCGGGCCCCTTCCCTCCCCCGCTGCGCAGGGGGGCCTTCGGTCCGCCGAGAGCGGGGGAGGGTCAGGGAGGGAGCACGCGATGCGACGCCTTACCCCTCCCCCTCGGCGATCCACTCGTCGATCAGGCGGCGGGCGATGCTGTCGGGGCGGGCGAGGCGGAACTCCTCGCTGGGGGTGACGGTGCGCAGGAATTCGCGGTCGAACCAGTGCGCCGTCTCCAGCTCCTCCTGGTCGGTCCGGATGTCCAGGGTCACCGCCCGCGCGCTGAAGCCCAGCATCAGCGAGGACGGAAACGGCCAGGGCTGGGACGAGTGGTAGCGGATGTCCGTCACCTCCAGCCCCACCTCCTCCATCACCTCGCGCTTCACGCTGTCCTCAAGGCTTTCGCCGGGCTCGACGAAGCCGGCCAGCACCGAATGCATGCCCGGCGGGAAACGGGAGTTGCGGCCCAGCACCATGCGCCCGGCCCCGTCATGGACCAGCATGATGACCGCCGGATCGGTGCGCGGAAAATGGTGGGTGGCGCAGTCGGGGTTGGTGCAGACGCGCACATGCCCGCCTTCGGCACTCGCCGCCGCGGAGCCGCAGACGCCGCAGAAGCGGTGCCGGGCGTTCCACCAGGTGATGCCGCGGGCGTAGGCGCACAGCCCCGCCTGCGTCGCCTCCATCAGCGGACCGACGACGCGCAGGTCCTCGAATCGGCCAAGCCCGGCGAGGGCCGGATGCTCCTCCGGCGTCTCCAGCCCGGTCAGGTCCACGGTGAAGTGCGGCACGCCGTCCAGCAGGCCGAGGAAGACCGGCTCCACACCCCAATCGCCACCGCAATCCACCCCGACGGCTTGGGCCGTGTCGGAGTCGCCGGCCACGAAGTTGCGCGATTTCGCCACGGGCAGCAGGCGCGCCTGCGGCGAGGCCCAGGCTTCCTTCAGCCAGTCCTTGTCCTTGCGGCGCACGGCGGCGCGGTCGAGCGGGATGCCGGCATAGGCGTTCGGGCGGTCGGGTGGGATGGGGTCGTGCATGGCGAAGAGGCTGCCACAACCCCGCGGGCCAGGGAAGCGGCGTCCCATGCAACCCTCCCCCTTCGATGATGGCCCCCGCAATGAAGGTTTGCGGCGGGGCGCCGCCCGATTAGGATGCGGCCCTTCCCACCACGCGAGACCCGGCGGAGCGATCATGACCGAACCCTGCCCCACCCCCCTGGTGACCTTGGCGGAGCGTCTGGCCGACGCCTCCGGCCCGGTCATCCGCCGGTATTTCCGCACGCCGGTGGCGGTGGACGACAAGGCCGACGCCTCCCCCGTCACCGTCGCCGACCGCGAGGCGGAGCGGGCCATCCGCGCCATCATCGAATCGGAACGCCCCGACGACGGCATCTATGGCGAGGAGTTCGGGACGAAGAACCTGGACGCCGAATGGGTGTGGGTGATCGACCCCATCGACGGCACCAAGTCCTTCATCACCGGGCGCCCGATCTTCGGCACGCTGATCGCCCTGCTGCACCGCGGGCGCCCGGTGCTGGGCGTCATCGACCAGCCCATCGTCAACGACCGCTGGCTCGGCGTCGAGGGCCGCCCCACCCTGTTCAACGGCCAGCCGGCCCGCGTGCGCGGCTGCGCCGGGGGGCTGGCCGCGGCGACGCTCGGCACCACCTCGCCCGATCTGTTCCCCGGATCGGACCTCGACGCCTTCCGCCGGGTGGCGGGAACGGCGAAGGTCTCCGTCTATGGCGGGGACTGCTACAGCTACGGCCTGCTGGCGGCGGGCTATTACGACCTCGTGGTCGAATCGGGGCTGAAGCTCTACGACTTCGCGGCGCTGGTGCCGGTGGTGACCGGGGCCGGCGGGCTGATGACCGATTGGGACGGCCAGCCGCTCGACGCCAACTCCAGCGGGCGCGTGGTCGCCGCGGGCGACGCCCGCACCCACCGCGAGACGCTGGCCGTCCTGGCCGGCTGAGGAAGGGGAACGAGACTCATGGCAATCATCGCCGCACCCGCCCGCTCCGTCTTCGACACCTCGCCGGAGAAGCTGCGTCCCTTCCTGCATTCCCTGGCCGGCCGGGTGTCGGGCGGGGCGAACTGGATGGTGCGCAAGAAGACGGTCTGCGACCTGCTGCTGGGCCTCGACGCCTTCTTCGCCCTGCCGGCGGAGGAGCGCCAAGCCCTGATGGGCGGCGGCAACGACGCGCCCGGCCAGGACGGCACCGGGCCGGAGGATTTCCGCAACGTCCTGCCGCTCTATGTCGGGGCGATCCTGGAAGGGCTGAAGGAGGAGGCGGTCACCGGGCCGGAGCAGGCGGCGATCTACATGCTGTCCATCCATCCGGAGCACCAGATGGCCGCGGAGCAGTGGATGCTGGCCGACCCGCGCAACGGCAAGGCGGTGCGCCGGGTGATGCGAAGCGACCGCCGTTACCGCCAGCTCATGGAGCGCATGGCGGACCACTGGAAGAAGGCGAGAGCCGGTCAGGGAAGCAGCGAAACCGCCAGCAGTCCCAAATAAACTCCGATGAACAGGCCCAGGACGATCCCGTAATCCTCGTCGGTCATGGGATTGGAGTCGGGGTCGAACTGCCGCATGATGTACTCCCTGTGCGTCAACGGATGCCCAGAATAACCGTTGACGCACCCGAAGCTCCCGCGACAAGGCCGTGACTTTTCGGCGGGCAGGACCGGGCAGGGATGAACCACAGAGACACGGAGGCACAGAGGCCCGCCGTGTCCATCCCTCCGTGTCTCTCGTGTCTCTGTGGTGAAAATCCCCACAAAAAACGGACCGCACCGGAATGGCACGGTCCGCGGAGTCGGGAGGGACCCGAAGGAAAGGGATCAGGCGGAAGGCCGCGCCTCGCCGGTGATGGCCGGCTTCGGCGGCATCTCCTCGGCCAACGCGCGGTAGGCCAGCCCGCCGAGCAAACCGCCCACCAGCGGCGCCACCCAGAAGGCCCAGAGCTGTTGCAGCGCCCAGCCGCCGACCACCAGCGCCGGCCCCGTGCTGCGCGCCGGGTTGACGGAGGTGTTGGTGACCGGGATGCTGATCAGGTGGATCAGCGTCAGCGCCAGCCCGATGGCCAGCGGCGCGAAGCCCGCGGGCGCCCGCCGGTCGGTGGAGCCCAGGATGACGACCAGGAACATGAAGGTCAGCACCACCTCGGCCACCAGACCGGAGGTGAGGTTGTACGCGCCCGGCGAATGTTCCCCGTACCCGTTGGCGGCCAGCCCCTTGGCGGCCAGCGACCAGTCGGCCTTGCCGCTGGCGATGACGTACAGCACCACCGCCGCCAGGAAGGCACCGACGAGCTGCGCAATGACGTAGGGCAGGATGTCCTTGGCCGGGAACCGCCCGCCGGCCCACAGCCCCACCGTCACCGCCGGATTCAGATGGCAGCCGGAGATGTGGCCGACCGAGTAGGCCATGGTCAGCACGGTCAGCCCGAAGGCCAGGGAGACGCCGGTCAGACCGATCCCGACCTCCGGGAAAGCGGCGGACAGAACGGCGCTGCCGCAGCCGCCGAAGACCAGCCAGAAGGTGCCGAGAAACTCCGCGCTCGTGCGACGGAACATCGACATGATCACCACCTCGTCGGGCTTGCCACAATTCCGCCTTTTTTGCGCCCCCGGAAGGGCGGACGCCAGCACACGGGCGTAAGATACCGTTGCGTACGCGGACTTGACGCGCCGCGGCGCGCGTACATGCTAAGGCTGACCCGCCCAACCACGTCAGGCCAACCATGTCAGGACCGACGATGCGCCGAGTTCTCGCTGCCGCCCGGACGACCGCTTTTCTGGCCCTCATCGCGCTGACGGCGCCGGCCCAGGCGGAAACGGTCACCGTCCCTGCGCTGAAGCAGTTCGGAGAGCCGGAGTTCAAGCCGGGCTTCACCCATTTCCCGCACGCCAACCCGGACGCGCCGAAGGGCGGACAGATCACCCTGGCGGCGCAGGGCAGCTTCGACAGCCTGAACCCGATCATCCTGCGCGGCGTCACCCCGCGCACGCTGGGGCTGGTCGCCGACTCGCTGATGGTCGGCTCCGGTTGGGAGATGGACGCCGCCTATGGTTCGCTGGCCGAAAGCGTGGAACTGCCCGACGACAAGAGCTGGGCCGTCTTCCACCTGCGCAAGGAGGCCCGCTGGCACGACGGCGTGCCGGTGACCGCCGGGGACGTGGTGTTCGCCTGGGACTCCGTCCAGGCCCACGGCAACCCCTTCCTGAAGTCCTTCCTGGACCGCGTCGGCGCGGTGGAGGCGCTGGACGACCGCCGGCTGAAGATCACCCTGAAGACCACGGGGGAGATGAAGCCGATCATCGACTTCGCGACCAGCATCGCCCCCCAGCCGAAGCACTGGTGGACCGCGAACGGGCGCGACATTTCCAAGACCACGCTGGAACCGATCCTGGGCAGCGGCCCCTACCGCATCAAGGCCGTCGATCCGGGCCGCTCCATCACCTTCGAGCGGGTGGCCGGCTGGTGGGGCCGGGACCTGCCCACGGCGCGGGGCTTCTACAATTTCGACACGGTGAAGGTCGATTACTACCGCGACGACGACGTGATGTTCGAAGCCTTCAAAGCCGGCGCCTACGACTTCCGCACCGAAAACCGGGCGCAGCGCTGGACCACCGGCTACGACTTCCCCGCCGCCAAGGACGGGCGGGTCAAGCGCATGGAGGTGAAGAGCGACCTGCCGCTGGGCGCCCAGGGCTTCCGCCTGAACACCCGCCGCGCCAAGTTCGCCGACCCGCGGGTGCGCGAGGCGCTGGGCTATCTGTTCGACTTCGAATGGATTCAGAAGAACATCCTGTACGGGCAGTACCGCCGCACCACGTCCAATTTCCCCAACTCCGACTTCGGCGCCAAGGGGCCGCCGACGCCGGAGGAGCTGGCCCTGTTGGAGCCCTTCCGCGGCCAGGTACCGGAGCGGGTCTTCACCACCGCCTTCGAGCCGCCGAAGACGGACGGCAGCGGCAACAACCGCAACAACCTGCGCGAGGCCATGCGCCTGCTCCGCGAAGCCGGGTGGGAACTGAAGAACGGCAGGATGACCAGCGCAAAGACCGGCGAGGTCCTGTCCATCGAGTTCCTCGACGGCACCGGGGCGCTGACCCGCGTGATCCAGCCCTATGTGGAGGCGCTGCGCAAGGCGGGCATCGACGCGGTTCTGCGGGTGGTGGACACCGCGCAGTTCCAGGCGCGCACCGACGAGTTCGACTTCGACGTGGTGGTGGCGAACTTCAACTTCTTCACCCCGCCGGGGACGGAGCTGCGCAGCTATTTCGGCTCCGCCGCCGCCGACGTGAAGGGGTCGGCCAACTACGCCGGCATCAAGGAACCGGCGGCGGACGCGATGATCGAAAAGGCGCTGGCGGCGAAGGAACTGGCCGCGGTCCAGGCGGCGACCCGCGCGCTCGACCGCGTGCTGCTGTGGGGCTTCTACATGGTGCCGCACTGGTACAACCCGGACAACTGGATCGCCTACCGGACGACGCTCGGCTTCCCGGAGAAGGCGCCGAAATACGACCTGGGTTTCCGCAACAGCGGCTTCCCCGACGCATGGTGGGTGAAGCCGTAATCCCCCAAAGCCGAGGCTCCGCCTTGATTGTGCCACAGGGGAGCCCCTACCTTACCGGAAACGAAGGACCGAGAGGGGCATGAGGAAGACCGGTAAAGCGATCCTGGCCGCCGTCATGTGCCTGTATCTGGCGGAGCCCTTCGCCTTGGCTCACGCGCAGACCAACCCGCGCGAAACCGCCGGGCACGCCATCACGGCCCATGGGACGCCCAAATACGGGCCGGACTTCCGGCATTTCGACTACGTCAACCCCGACGCCCCCAAGGGCGGCGAGATCAAGCTGGCGACCTACGGCAGCTTCGACAGCCTGAACCCCTTCATCCTGCGCGGATCGGTCGCCGGCGGCGCCACCCTGCCCTTCGACACGCTGACGGAGGGCAGCAACGACGAGGTTCTGACCCAGTACGGGCTGCTGGCCGAGACCATCACCGTCGCCGAGGACCGGAGCTGGGTCCGCTTCGCGCTGCGCCCGCAGGCGCGCTTCCACGACGGCGCCCCAGTGACCGCCGACGACGTGGTGTGGAGCTTCGAGACGCTGCGCGACAAGGGCCACCCGCTCTACCGCACCTACTACGCCGACGTCGCGAAGGCGGAGAAGACGGACGGGCGCACCGTCACCTTCACCTTCCGCGACGGCGGCAACCCCGAACTGCCGGTCATCATGGGCCAGTTGCCGGTGCTGCCGAAGCATGTGTTCGAA
Organism: Azospirillum isscasi; assembly: GCF_030849505.1. GTDB lineage: Bacteria > Pseudomonadota > Alphaproteobacteria > Azospirillales > Azospirillaceae > Azospirillum > Azospirillum isscasi. The sequence goes on from NZ_JAUJFI010000051.1 coordinate 12,095, forward strand.
GGAAACGGTTCCGGGACGCGCGACTTCGCCAGCACGACGCTGGACCCCATCGTCGGCAGCGGCCCCTACCGGATCGTCGAGGTGCAGCCCGGCCGTTCCCTCGTCTTCGAGCGGGTGAAGGACTGGTGGGGCGCGGATTTGCCGGTCAACCGCGGGCGCTACAACTTCGACCGCATCCGCTTCGACTATTACCGCGACCTGGACGTGGTGTTCGAAGCCTTCAAGGCAGGCTCCATCGACTTCCGGGAGGAGCATTCGTCGAAAAACTGGGTCACCGGCTACGACGTGCCCGCCGTCCGCGACGGCCACATCGTCCGGGAGGAGATCAAGCACCAGGACCCGCAGGGCATGCAGGCCTTCGTCTTCAACAGCCGCCGCCCGGTCTTCGCCGACCGCAAGGTGCGCGAGGCCCTGAATTACCTGTTCGATTACGAATGGACGCGGGCGAACCTGTCCTACGGGCTGTTCCAGCGCACCAGGAGCTTCTTCTCCAACTCCGAACTGGCGGCCACCGGCCTGCCCTCCCCGGAGGAGCTGAAATTGCTGGAGCCCTTCCGGGGCAAACTGCCGGAGGAGGTCTTCACCAAGCCGTTCGAGCCGCCGCGGACCGACGGGTCCGGCAACATCCGCCCCAACCTGCGCACCGCGCTCGCCCTGCTGAAGGAGGCGGGGTGGGAGTTGAAGGGCAACAAGCTGCTGAACGCCAAAACCGGCGAGCCCATGCGTTTCGAGATCCTGCTGGTGCAGCCGGACATGGACCGCATCGTCCAGCCCTTCGTCCGCAATCTGGAGCGCGCCGGGATCGAGGCCGCGATCCGCGTGGTGGACAGCGCCCAGTACCAGAACCGCATCGACCGCTACGACTTCGACATGATCATCCAGCGGATCCGGCAGTCGCTGTCGCCCGGCAACGAGCAGCGCGACTACTGGCAATCCGCCCGCGCCGACCAGCCGGGCAGCCGCAATCTGGCGGGCATCAAGGACCCGGTGGTGGACGCGCTGATCGACACGCTGATCCAGGCCCCCGACCGCGAGAGCCTGATCGCGGCGACCCGCGCGCTGGACCGCGTGCTTCTGTGGGGCTGGTACGTCATCCCGCAATGGCACGACGATGTGCGGCGCGTGGCCTATTGGAACCGTTTCTCCCATCCGGCGGTTGCGCCCAAATACGGCCTGGCCTTCACCGACACCTGGTGGGTCGATCCGGACAAGAACGCGACGCTCGCCGGCACGGCCCGCCGCACGGCCCCCTGAGACGGTTGGACTAAGAAAGGCGAACCCGCGCGATGCTGGCCTACATCATCCGCCGTCTGCTGCTGATCATCCCGACGCTGTTCGGGATCATGGTCATCAACTTCCTGATCGTGCAGATCGCCCCCGGCGGCCCCATCGAGCAGATGATCGCCCGCGTCCAGGGCACCGCGGTGGAGGCGACCGCCCGCATCGGCGGCACCGGCGGCGGCGAGACCGGCGACCCCGGCGCGCAGCAGCAGGCCCAGGGCGGCGACACCGGCAGCCGCTACCGCGGCGCCCAGGGGCTGGACCCGGAATTCATCAAGCAGCTCGAACGCGAGTTCGGCTTCGACAAGCCGCTGCACGAGCGCTTCATCCACATGATGTCGAACTATCTGATGTTCGACTTCGGCAAGAGCTATTTCCGCGACCGCAGCGTCGTCGATCTGGTGATCGAGAAGATGCCGGTGTCGATCTCGCTGGGCATCTGGACGACGCTGATCGTCTATCTGGTGTCGATCCCGCTGGGCATCGCCAAGGCGGTGCGCGACGGCCAGCCCTTCGACGTCTGGACCTCCGGCGTGGTGATCGTCGGCTACGCCATCCCCAGCTTCCTGTTCGCGGTGCTGCTGATCGTGGTCTTCGCGGGCGGACGCTATTTCGACCTGTTCCCGCTGAGGGGGCTGGTGTCGGACAACTGGTCCAGCCTGCCCTGGTGGCGGCAGATCCTGGATTACCTGTGGCACATGGTGCTGCCGGTGCTGTCCATGGTGATCGGCGGCTTCGCCGGGCTGACCATGCTGACCAAGAACTCCTTCCTGGAGGAGATCAACAAGCAGTACGTCGTCACCGCCCGCGCCAAGGGTCTGGCGGAGCGGCGGGTGCTCTACGGCCACATCTTCCGCAACGCCATGCTGATCGTCATCGCCGGCTTTCCCGGCGCCTTCATCGGCATCCTGTTCACCGGCGCCCTGCTGATCGAGGTGATCTTCTCGCTGGACGGGCTGGGGCTTCTGGGTTTCGAGGCGGCGATCAACCGCGACTATCCGGTGATGTTCGGCACGCTGTATTTCTTCACGCTGCTGGGGCTCATCATGAACCTCGTCGGCGACGTGACCTATGTGGCCGTCGATCCCCGCATCGACTTCGAAGCGCGGAGGGTGTGATGGGGAACAAGAATATTCACCACAAAGACACGAAGATCACAAAGGAGTGCGGCCGCGGCAGCCGGAACGCCCTTTGTGAAACGTCGTGTCCTTCGTGCCTTTGTGGTGAAACTCCCTCCGGCAGCGGGGACCGCCCATGACCGGCGACCGTTTCCTCGGCTTCCGCGTGACGCCGCTGACCCGGCGGCGGCTGGCGAACTTCCGGGCGAACCGGCGGGGCTTCTGGTCCTTCTGGATCTTTCTGGTGCTGTTCGTCCTGTCGCTGGGCGCCGAGTTCATCGCGAACGACCGCCCCCTGCTGATCAAGTACGACAACGCGCTCTACTGGCCCGTCTTCACCGCCTATCCGGAGACCACCTTCGGCGGCGAGTTCGAAACGGAGACCGACTATCGCGACCCCTATGTGCGCCAGTTGATCGAGGAGAAGGGCTGGATCGTCTGGCCGCCGATCCCCTACGGCTACCGCACCATCAACTACAACCTGCCGGTCCCCGCCCCGGCCCCGCCGTCCGCCGACAACTGGCTGGGCACCGACGACCAGGGGCGCGACGTGGTGGCGCGGCTGATCTACGGCTTCCGCATCTCGGTGCTGTTCGGGCTGGTGCTGACCGCCTTCTCCTCGGTCGTCGGCATCATGGCGGGGGCGGTGCAGGGCTATTTCGGCGGGGTGACCGACCTGCTGTTCCAGCGCTTCATCGAGATCTGGCAGGGCTTGCCCACCCTGTTCCTGCTGATCATCCTGTCCAGCGTGGTGACGCCGAACTTCTGGTGGCTGCTGGGGCTGCTTCTGCTGTTCTCCTGGACCTCGCTGGTCCATGTGGTGCGGGCGGAGTTCCTGCGGGCGCGCAACTTCGACTATGTGCGGGCGGCCCGCGCTCTGGGCGCGACCGACGCGACGATCATGGTCCGCCATGTGCTGCCCAACGCGATGGTGGCGACGCTGACCTTCCTGCCCTTCATCCTGAACGGCTCGATCACCACCCTGACGGCGCTGGACTTCCTTGGCTTCGGCCTGCCGCCCGGCTCGCCTTCGCTGGGCGAACTGCTGGCCCAGGGCAAGGCCAATCTCCAGGCGCCCTGGCTGGGCCTGACCGCCTTCTTCGTGCTGGCGGTCATGCTGAGCCTGCTGATCTTCATCGGCGAGGCGGTGCGCGACGCCTTCGACCCGCGCAAGACCATCGGCCAGCTTTCCACCGCCACCGGGACCGCCAACGAAGCGGCGGCGGTGGCGCAGAAGGCCGCGGAATGAGGGGCGTTCTTGACGGCGCGGCGCCCGCCAATCATCATGTAGGTAAATTCACTACCTTCAGTGTGAGTCTGATGGAAGAACCCGTTTCCGCCGCCGAGGCCAACCGGAATTTTTCGCAGATCCTCCGCAACGTGAAGGAAGGCCACAGCTATGTCGTGACCTCCCACGGAACGCCGGTTGCCCGGATCGTTCCGACGAAACGCGGGGGGGCGCTGTCCGACGCCGCCAAGGCGACGTTGATGGCACGCCTGCGCGCCCAGCCTGTGCAGATCGTCGGCCACCGCTGGAGCCGCGACGATCTGTACGAGGATTGAGCATGCGCGTCGCCCTCGACACGAATCTGCTCGTCTATGCCGAAGGCGTCGCCCTTCTACCGTCCGACACGCACAAGCCGGCGATGGTCCACGGCCTGCTGGACGCCATACCCGCCGAGGATGTCGTTCTTCCGGCGCAGGTTCTGGGGGAACTGTACCGCGTGCTGACCGGCAAGGCCAAACGCCCGGCAACCGAGGTGCGGACCGCGATCCTGACCTGGTGCGATCTCTACGAACCGGTGGACACGACCGCCGCCGTGATGATGGCGGCGGTCGATCTGGCCGCCATTCATCGGCTGTCGATCTGGGACAGCGTCGTCCTCTCGGTGGCTGCGGAGGCCGGCTGCCGCCTGATGCTGTCGGAGGACATGCAGGAAGGCTTCACATGGCGCGGCCTGACCGTCGTCAACCCGTTTTCCGCCACGCCGCACCCCCTGCTGTCGGCATTGCTCGCCGGAAAGCCGGCTTCCTAGGATGGAAACCATGACCGCGACCGACGATCTCCTCCAGGTCCGCAACCTCCATGTCGAGTTCCGCTCGGGCGGCGGGACGATGCACGCGGTGAAGGGGGTGTCCTTCGACATCGCCAAGGGGGAAACCCTGGCGCTGGTCGGCGAGTCCGGGTCGGGCAAGTCGGTCACCGCCCTGTCGATCCTGCAACTGCTGCCCTACCCCATGGCCCGCCACCCGCACGGCTCCATCCGCTTCCGCGGGACGGAACTGGTGGGGGCGGAGGAGCGGACCTTGCGCGACGTGCGCGGCGACCGCATCGCCATGATCTTCCAGGAGCCGATGACCTCGCTGAACCCGCTGCACAGCATCGAGCGGCAGATCAACGAGACGCTGTTCCTGCACAAGGGCCTGTCCCGCGCCGCCGCGCGCAAGCGCACGCTGGAGCTGCTGCGGCTGGTCGGGCTGCCCAACCCGGAAAAGCGGCTGAACGCCTACCCGCACGAGCTGTCGGGCGGCCAGCGCCAGCGCGTGATGATCGCCATGGCGCTCGCCAACGAGCCGGACCTGCTGATCGCCGACGAGCCGACCACCGCGCTGGACGTCACCATCCAGGCCCAGATCCTGGAGCTGCTGAAGGATCTCCAGAGCCGCTTCGGCATGGCGCTGCTTCTCATCACCCACGACCTGGGCGTGGTGCGCAAGATGGCCGACCGGGTCTGCGTGATGAACCAGGGGGAGATCGTCGAGCAGGCCGACGTGGCCGACATCTTCGCCCGCCCGCAGCACCCCTACACGCGGAAGCTCCTGGCCGCGGAGCCGAAGGGCAACCCGCTGACCCCGCCCGCCGACGCGCAGGAGATCATGGCCGCCGACAACCTGAAGGTCTGGTTCCCCATCAAGAAGGGCCTGCTGCGCCGCACCGTCGATCACGTCCGCGCCGTGGACGGCGTGTCGGTCAACGTGCGGCGGGGGCACACGGTCGGGGTGGTGGGCGAATCCGGCTCCGGCAAGACGACGCTGGGGCTGGCCCTGCTGCGCCTGCACGCCAGCGAGGGGGCCATCCGCTTCGACGGCAAGGACATCCAGGGCTGGCAGGCGAAGAAGCTGCGCGGACTGCGGCGGGAGATGCAGGTGGTCTTCCAGGACCCCTACGGCAGCCTGTCGCCGCGCCTGTCGGTCGGCCAGATCGTCGGCGAGGGGCTGAAGATCCACGGCATCGGCTCCGGCGCCGAACGCGACGCCATGGTGGCGAAGGCGCTGGAGGAGGTGGGGCTCGACCCGTCCAGCCGCCACCGCTATCCCCACGAATTCTCCGGCGGCCAGCGCCAGCGCATCGCCATCGCCCGCGCCCTGGTGCTGAAGCCAAAATTCGTCGTGCTGGACGAGCCGACCAGCGCGCTCGACATGTCGGTGCAGGCGCAGATCGTGGATCTGCTGCGCGACATCCAGGCGCGCAACAACCTCGCCTACCTTTTCATCAGCCACGACCTGCGGGTGGTGCGGGCGCTCAGCAGCCACGTCATCGTCATGAAGGACGGCAAGGTGGTGGAGCAAGGGCCCACCCGCCGCATCTTCGAGGAGCCGCGGGAGGACTACACCCGCGCCCTGCTCGCCGCCGCCTTGAACCTGGAGGCGGTCAAGTCCGACGCCGTGCGGATGTAGCGCCGCGCGGGCGCTTCGCCGTCGGTTTGGGCGGTGGCGCCTTCGGGGAGTCGCGTCCGGGCACCGTCACTTCCCGCCATGCGCCGGGCGCCAGACCGTCGAGCGCCCAATCGCCGATCGACCAGCGGATCAGCCGCAGGGTCGGGAAGCCGACCGCGGCGGTCATGCGGCGCACCTGCCGGTTCCGCCCTTCGCGCAGGGTCAGCGCGATCCAGCTCGTCGGGATGGCGGCGCGGAAGCGCACGGGCGGGTCACGCGGCCAGAGGTTTTCCGGCTCCTCCATCCGGCGGGCCTCGGCGGGCAGGGTTGGGCCGTCGTTGAGCGTCACCCCGTCGCGCAGGCGCTGCAACGCCTCCTCGGTCGGGATGCCTTCCACCTGCACCCAATAGGTCTTGGGCAGCTTGTGCTTGGGCGACGCGATGCGGGCGATCAGCGCGCCGTCGTCGCTCAGCGCCAGCAGCCCTTCGCTGTCGCGGTCCAGCCGCCCGGCGGCGTAGACCCCCTTGACCGGCACATGGTCGGCCAGCGTCGGGCGCCCTTGCTCGTCGGTGAACTGGGGCAGCACGCCATAGGGCTTGTTCAGAAGGATCAGACGGGGCACGGTTGGCTCGGAAGGGTTCGACGACGAACGATAGCGACGAACGACAACAATACAGGGGTTTGCGCCGTGACGCTGCTTTTCTGCTCCACCACCGACCGGTCCGACCGCTGGCTGAGCGAGTTGGACGCCCGCCTGCCCGGCCTGGAAGTGCGGGTGTGGCCCGAGATGGGGGACCCGGCGGACATCGAGATGGCGCTGGTGTGGAAGCCGCCGCACGGTCTGCTCGCCAGCCTGCCCAACCTGAAGCTGATCGTCTCGCTGGGGGCCGGGGTGGAATCCCTGCTGCTCGACCCCACCCTGCCGAACGTGCCGCTGGTCCGCATGGTGTCGGAGGGGCTGACCGTGGACATGGCCGGCTATGTGGCGCTCCAGGTGCTGCGCTGGCACCGGCTTCTGGAGGAGTACAAGGCGCTCCAGCAGGCCGGGCGGTGGGAGCCGCTGGACCACCGTCCGGCGCCTGAGGTGAGCGTCGGCATCCTCGGCCTGGGCGAGCTGGGCATGGCCTCGGCGAAGACGCTGCTGAGCATGGACTACCGCGTGCTGGGCTGGAGCCGGACGCCGAAGAGCGTGGCGGGGGTGGAGAGCTTCTCCGGTCCCGACGGGCTGGCGGCCATGCTGGGGCAGTGCGACCTGCTGGTCTGCCTGTTGCCGCTGACCGCGGAGACGCGCGGCATCCTGAACCGCAAGCTGTTCGCCGCGCTTCCCAGGGGGGCGGTGGTCGTCAACGCCGCCCGCGGCGGGCATCTGGTGGAGGACGACCTGCTGGAGGCGCTGGAGAGCGGGCACATCGCCGGGGCCAGCCTGGACGTGTTCGTGGAGGAGCCGCTGCCCGCCGGCCATCCCTTCTGGACCCACCCGAAGGTCCATGTGACGCCGCACGTCGCCGCCATCACCCACCCCTCGCGCTCCGCCGCGGTGGTGGCGGAGGCGGTCACCGCCTTCCGCGAGGGGCGCCCGCTGCCGAACCTCGTGGACCGCAGCCAGGGCTATTGAGCGGAGCGGTCAGGCGGTAGACGGTCAGGCGGTCACCGCCAGGGTGCCGGAGGCGTTCAGTTGCGCCTCCAGCCGCGCCTTGGCGGCGGCGGCCAGCTCCTCCTCGGCGCGGATGACGGCCATGTCCTCCGGCGCCACGGCGCCCGCCGCGACGACCAGTTCGGCGAAGTCGGACAGGAAGACGCTGCCCTTCACGGTGCGCTGGACGAGCACGCTGCGCTTGTCCTCCGCGTCACGCTTGCGCTTGATGAAGCCGAGCAGCGACAGCCGGTCGAGCGCGCGGGTGACCGCGGGTTTGGAGATGTTCAGCGTCGCCGCCAGCCCGCGCACGGTGTGCGGCGGATCGGTCAGATAGACCTGGAGCATGATCGCCATCTGGCGCGCCGACAAGTCCGGACCGTCCTGCCGGACGCTGGCGATCAAGGCCGTGCGCCACAGGCCGAGCGCTTTCAGATTCCGTGCCATGTTTCCCCCCGCGTGCCGCGTCCCTTGCCCCCAAGGCCCCCGCTCTAGGGTCGCGCGGCGCCAGAGTGTCCCTCAACCCGGCCCGGACAGGCAAGCGTTTCGCAACCGGATTGATCGGTCAGTTCGTCGCGGAAAAGTGCGATGATCGGGGAGCGGGCGCCCCGCGCAGAAGCCCTTCGGTGCTGAAATCCTCGTCCACATCGGGCCAGTGGATGCCGTAACCACCCCCGGCGATCTCCCAATTCCGGCGTTGCTCCGGTGTGGCGTCGAACAATCGGAGATACCAGGCGAGCGGCACGGCGATGGACCGCCCGTCCATCAGATCGACCGTCAGCCGCTCGGCGTCGAGCGACACGGCTTTGATGCGCAGGTCAACCTTGGGTGCCGAAAAAGCCATGCCATTCCTCCAGGAACCGCACCCGATGCTCCCGCACGATCCGCAGCACGTCGGCCAGATCCTTGGCCGAGTGGCCCATATTGATTGCAACCGACATCGGGGGTCAGCCAGACTTTTACCGAAGCCCCTCCCCGGTCCACATGAACATGCGCCGGCTCGTTGGGTTCGTGGCTGCAGAAATAGAAGCGAAAACCGTCCTGGCGATGGATGGCCGGTATGGCGTCGTCCTCGGAAGATAGGGCGACATATAAATAACTCTACGGAAAGAGCGCATCCGATCGGAAAATTTCCTCAAAATATGCTGTCACACCATATTTTGAGGAAATAATTCGATTGATAATTAGCACAGACCAATGAACCCGCAGGTGAAAGGAAGGCAGGCAAATCAATAAATCAGCTCGTTCTCGCCGCTGCCTTCGGAGATGACGATCTCGCCGCGGGCCGCCAGATCCTTGGCAAGCTGGACCATGTACATCTGGGATTCGTCCACCTCGCGGACGCGGACCGGTCCCATCGCGGCCATGTCCTCGCGCAGGATCTTCGCCGCACGCTCCGACATGTTGGAGAAGAACAGGTCCTTCAGCGTCTCCGACGCGCCCTTCAGGGCGGTGGCGAGCTTCTGCTTGTCCACGCTGCGCAGCAGGGCCTGGACGCCGGAGGGGTCGAGCTTCGACAGATCCTCGAAGGTGAACATCAGCGACTTGATGCGCTCGGCGCTGTCGCGGTTGCGTTCCTCCAGGGCGGCCATGAAACGGTGCTCGGTCGTGCGGTCCAGGCCGTTGAAGATTTCCGCCAGCATCTCGTGGCTGTCGCGGCGGCTGGTGCGGGCGAGGTTGGTCATGAACTCGGTGCGCAGCGTGCGCTCCACGTCGTCCAGAACCTCCTTCTGCACGGCCTCCATGCGCAGCATGCGCATGATGACCTCCATCGCGAAGCTCTCCGGCAACTGGGTCAGCACGCGGCCCGCATGTTCGGGGCGGATCTTGGACAGCACCACCGCCACGGTCTGCGGGTATTCGTTCTTCAGATAGTTGGACAGGACCGATTCGTTGACGTTGGCCAGCTTGTCCCACATGGTGCGGCCCGCCGGACCGCGGATCTCCTCCATGATGGAGTCGACCTTGTCCTTGGGCAGCGTCTTCAGCAGCAGGCGTTCGGTGGAGTCGAAGGAGCCGACCAGCGAGCCGGTGGCCGACATCTGCTCCGCGAATTCGACGAACAGGCGCTCGATGAGGTTGGCGGAGACCGTGCCCAGGTTCGCCATCACCTGCGACAGCTCCTTGATCTCCTCGTCGTCCATCATCGCGAACAGCTTGGACGAGTGATCCTCGCCCAGCGCCAGCATCAGAATGGCCGCCTTCTCCGGACCGGTGAGGGTGCGATAGTCCTCACGAACCTTCAGCGCCATGAATCCGCCTCCAAAAACCCGCCCGGCACCCGAGTCCACCGGTCGTATCCGAAGGTTTTAATCCTTTCCGAATCGCCACGCCACCCCCGCGACGCCCGCGGGGGTGACAATTTTAACCATACATCGGTCGTCGGACCGTCCTATCCCAGGAACCGGCCGGTCACCCGAACCGACCGATCACCCGAACCGACCGATCACCCGAACCGCTTGGCGATGACGGCATAGGCCGCGCGCAGGCCCAGCGCCTCGCCGCCTTCCGGGCGGCCCGGGCGGGCGGAGCCGTTCCAGGCGAAGGTGTCCAGATGCGCCCAGGGCGTGTCCTTCGACACGAACTCCTGAAGGAACAGCCCGGCGGTGATCGCCCCGGCCATGCCGTTGCTGGTCACGTTGTTGAGGTCGGCCACCTTGCTGTCCAGCCCCTTGCGGTAGGGCGCCCACAGCGGCAGGCGCCACAGCGGGTCGCTCTGCTCCTCGCCCGCGGCCAGCAGGTCGGCGGCCAGAGCGTCGTCGTTGGCGAACAGCGCCGGCAGGTCCGGCCCCAGCGCGACGCGGGCGGCCCCGGTCAGGGTGGCGAAGTCGATCAGCAGGGCGGGCTTCTCCGAATCCGCCTCGGCCAGCGCGTCGCACAGGATCAGGCGGCCCTCGGCGTCGGTGTTGCCGACCTCCACGGTCAGACCCTTGCGCGTCTTCAGCACGTCCAACGGCTTGAAGGCGTTGCCGGAGATCACGTTCTCCACCGCCGGCACCAGCACGCGCAGCCGCACCGGCAGCCCCGCCATCATCACCATGCGGCCCAGCGCCAGCGCGTGCGCGGCGCCGCCCATGTCCTTCTTCATCAGCAGCATGCCCGACGACGGCTTGATGTCCAGGCCGCCGCTGTCGAAGCAGACGCCCTTGCCGACGATGGTCACCTTCGGGTGCGTCGGGTTGCCCCAGCGCAGGTCGATCAGCCGCGGCGCCCGCGGGCTGGCACGGCCCACGGCGTGGATGGCCGGATAGTCGCGGTCGAGCAGCCCGTCGCCGACGATGACGTCCAGCCCGGCTTCGAACTCCGAGGCCAGCGCGGCGGCGGCGGCGGCCAGTTCCGCCGGGCCGAGGTCGTTGGCCGGGGTGTTGACGAGATCGCGCAGCAAAGTGGTCGCGGTGGCGGTGCGCTGCACCTCGCCCTGGTCGGCGTGCCTGGGCCAGACGAGGTTGGCGAAGGACTTCTCCGACGCCTTGTAGCGCCCGAACCGGTAGCTGCCGAGCGCCCAGCCCAGCGCCACACGGGTGGCGGCGCGGCGGTCCAGCGCGGCGTCCACCGCCTCGTCCAGCCGGTAGTTCCCCGGCGGCAGGCTCGCGGGCAGCCCGGCGAGGCCCCACAGGTCGTCCAGCGCCGACACGCCGGCCAGCACGCGGGCGATGGCCCCGCCCTCCCCCGGCAGGAAGGCCGTCGCGCCGGCCTCCGCCGTGAAGTTCACGGCCTTCACCCAGGCCGCGGTGGCGGGCGGCTGGCCTTCCAGCCAGGTGGCGAGGCCGGCCTTGGTCAGCGGGGTGATGGTCACGGTACCGGTGCCGGCCGTGGCGAGCAGGGTGGCGAGCAAGACGGGCGTCCTTCGTCAGAAACGGAATCCAGACCGGAAGGATGGCGCGGTGGGACGCCCCTGAAAAGAGGGATTGCGGGCTGGCTTGCCGCAAAGGCGCGGGGCAGGCATGCTCCACCCCTTCCCTTCTCGACCGAGGCACATCAATGGGCGATCTGACGCTGGTCATCGGCAACAAGGCATTCTCTTCCTGGTCGCTGCGGCCCTGGCTGGCGCTGAAGCGGACCGGCCAGCCGTTCCGGGAGATCGTCATCCCGCTGCGCCAGCCCGACACCGCGGCCCGCATCGCGGAGCATTCGCCCACGGGCCGGGTGCCCTGCCTGCGGGACGGCGACCGGGTGATCTGGGATTCGCTGGCGATCTGCGAGTATGTGGCGGAGAGGTTCCCCGACGCCGCGCTCTGGCCCACGGACGCCCACGCCCGCGCGGTGGCGCGGTCGGTCTCGGCGGAGATGCATTCGGGCTTCGCCGCCCTGCGCACCCACATGTCCATGGATCTGAAGGCGTTCCGCCCCGGCGTGGGCCACAACGCGGAAAGCGGGGCCGACATCGCCCGCGTCTTCGCCCTGTGGCGCGACACGCGCGCCCGCTTCGGGGCGGGCGGCCCCTTCCTGTTCGGGGATTTCTCCATCGCCGACGCCATGTACGCGCCGGTGGTGACGCGCTTCCTCACCTACGGGGTCGCGATGGACGGGCCTTGCGCCGACTACGCGCAGGCGGTGATGGACCTGCCGGCCATGAAGGAGTGGGTGGAGGCCGCCAAGGCCGAGCCGTGGGACATCTACGCGGACGAGCGAAGCCCCTCGTAGACCGTCAGGGCCGGATGTCGGCGGGGCGTCAGGGCGACGGCCCCGCCGTCGGCTCGTTGGCGGCGTTGCCGATCAGCCCGACCTCGCGGTAATAGCGCTCGGCCCCCGGATGCAGCGGGATGGAGACGTTGGCGACCGCCTTCGTCGGGTCGAAGCTGCGCCCCTTGGGGTGGCCCTCGATCAGCAGGCGGCGGGTGTTTTCGTGCCACAGGGCCTTGGTGACCCCATGGATCAGGGCCGGGTCGCGGTCGGCGCGGACCAGCAGTTCCGCCCCCACGCCGAGCGTCTGCGTGTCGGGCACGCCGGGGTAGGTCTCGGCGGGGATGGTCTGGGTCATGTAGAAGCGCTGGCTGGCGCGCAGCCGGTCGGCGGTCTCGCCGTCCAGCGGGATCAGGCGGATCGGCTCGCGGTTCGCCACGTCGGTGACCGCCGACACCGGAAAGCCGCCGACCATGAAGAAGGCGTCCAGCTCCCCCTTGGCCAGCCGGTCCGCCGCGGTGCCGGGCTTCAGATAGGCCGGGGGCCGCAGCTCCGCCTCCTTCACGCCGAAGGCGTCGAGGATCGCCCGCGCCTCCACCAGCACGCCGGACCCCTCCTCCCCCAGCGACACGGCCTTGCCCTTCAGGTCGGCCACGCCGTGCAGGTCGCTGTCGGCGCGCACGACGAGCTGGACCGCCTCCGCGTAGAGCATGCCGATGGAACGCAACCCCTCGAACGGCGCCTTGCCGTGGAAGATGCCGGAACCGGTGTAGGCCCAATAGGCGATGTCGGCCTGGGACATGCCGGCCTCCACCGCGCCGGAGCGCAGCAACTCGATGTTCTCCACGGAGCCGAGCGTGGCCTGCGCCACCGCGATCAGCCCCGGCACGCCGCAGCTTCCCCCGCGCTCGCAGGGACGGGAGCCGGGCGGGTTGGAAATGGCGTTGGCGATCAGCCCGCCGATCGGGAAATAGGTGCCCGACGTGGTGCCCGTGCCGATCCGGAAATAGCGGATGTCCTGCGCCCATGCCCCCCGTGGCAGGACGCCCGACAGGGCGGCGCCCGCGGCACCGGCCAGAACGTGACGGCGGCTGGGGGAAAGGCGGGGGTTGGCTGCTGCGCGCGGCACCGGCGGGTCCACCTTTTCGTCTGGCCGGCCGCTCCGGCGGCGTGGGCCTATGGGCGGCGTCTGTTGGACACGCCTCTACAAGAATACCCGCACTCGGTCATTTTCAAGGCGCGAGGGGCCTAAAAGACGCCCGCCAGATCAAGAACCCCGGCGAGTGCAACCGCGCCGCCACACATTTGCACCACGCGCCCCGACGCCGCCTGCCCCAGCGCCGCCGACAGGCCCAGCCCGGCGCAGATGACCAGCAGCACGCCGGACGACAGGCCGGCCCAGAACAGCGGCCCGCCCATATGCACATAGCCGTGGAAGGCCCCCGCCGCGGCGACCGTCAGCACCCCCAGCGCCAGCGGCGCCCGCAGCCCGGCGGCGACCAGCCCGCCCATCAGGATCAGCGACGCCGACAGACCTTCCGCGGCGTAGGGCAGCCGGATGCCGATCTGCGCGGCCAGCCCGGCGGACAGCACCGCCGTCAGGGCCGCCACCGGAAGCTGCCAGACGGAGGCGCCGCCGTTCTGCCCGCTCCACAGCCCGATGACGAGGAAGCCCAGGAGATGCTGCAACACCCACACGGGCTCGGTCAGGCCGGTGCCGAACGGGCCGGTCACCGTCATCCGCGCCAGCGCGGGCGCCGCCCCGGCGCCGGCACCGACTCCGGCCAGCAGGACCGCCAGAAGAACCGACCGGATCGCCACCATCCCCCACCCCTTTTCCGCCGTCCCCTTTTCGGGGCACCGGGCCGGTATGGCCGCTGCGCGGGGTGGGGTCAAGTGACCAGGGCCGGAGGCGTCAATAACCCAGGGGACCGGGGCCGTACTGGCGGAGGTCCTGCTGCTTGCGGAACAGCTCGCGCTGCTGCAGCGGGTCGAGCCGGCCCATGGCGTCCTCCGTGCGCAGCCGGTCCACCTCCGGGCTCATCAGGTCGCGCTTGGCGCGGTCGGTCAGCCCCTGGGTGGAGCCGGGCGCCGGCAGGCCGGGCGTGGCCGGCTGGTCGATGGGCGGCGGTGGCGGGGAGGAACTGCCGCGGCGGCGGACCGGCGGCGGGTTGGGCGGTTGGCCGGGCGCCTGCGACGCATCGGACAGCTTTTGCGGCGGGGCGGGCGGCGGTTGCGGCGCGGTGGACGGACGGGCGTTCTCCTCCGCCTGGATCTGGCGCAGCGTCTTCAGTTCACTGCTTTGCGCGGACACCGGGGGCTTGGCCTGGGCGCGCCCCGGCATGTCGTCGCGCGTCTCCGTCGCGCAGGCCCCCAGCGAAAGGGCGGCGAGCGCAGCGGCGATGGGCAAAAGCGCGGCGGATGGACGGATCGGGGTCATACCAACCATGTCGTGCCCCGCGGGGGTGGGACAAGCCCTCTTCTTGGGGAGGTCTCAATGGGGACTCCCAACCGCCGCTGTTTGCCGCTAGAATGTTCTTGTTTTGTTCGAACCGAAACGATGAGCGAAGGGAGAGCGGGCATGGCGGGACGGACGGCGCGGCGCATCCTGTCCCTGTGGCTGCCGCGGCTGCCCACCGACGCCTACAGCCGGCGCCACCCGGAGCGGAGCGGGCACCCCCTGGCCGCCATCCTGGCGGAGCGCGGGCGGCTGGGCGTGGCCGCCGTCAACCGCGCCGCGGAGGAGGCCGGGGTGCTGCCCGCCATGAGTCTGGCCGATGCCCGCGCCATCGAACCCGCCCTGGCCGTCTTCGACGCCGCGCCCGAGTCGGACGCCCGCCTGCTGGAGCGGATCGCCGGCTGGTGCACGCGCTACACCCCCTGGGCCACCCCGGACGGCCCGGACGGCGTGGCGCTGGACATCACCGGCTGTGCCCATCTGTTCGGCGGGGAGGAGGCGATGGCCGCCGACCTGAGCGCCCGGCTGGGTGCGGCGGGTTTCGAGTCGCGGCTGGCGGTGGCGGACACGCCGGCCGCGGCCTGGGCGCTGGCGCGGTTCGGTGCGGAGTCCCCCTTTCCAACCCTCCCCGTCGCCGCCCTCCGCCTTCCTCCCGCCACGGTGGACGGGCTGGCCGCGGTGGGGCTGCGGCGGATCGGAGACCTCCACGCCATCCCCCGCGCCACGCTGGCCGCCCGCTTCGGGCCGGAGGTTCTGCGGCGGCTCGACCAGGCGTTCGGGCGGCTGGACGAACCGCTGTCCCCCCGCCTGCCGGTGCCGCCGCACTGCGTCCGCCTCGCCCTGGCCGAGCCGATCGCCACCGCCGAGTCCATCGCCGAAGCCCTGCGCCACCTGCTGGCCGCCCTCTGCGCCAGGCTGGAGGCCAGCGGCGAGGGGGCGCGCCGGCTGCTGCTGGAGCTGCACCGGGTGGACCGCCGGCTGGAGGACGCGCCCCAGACGCTCGCCATCGGCACCGGCCGCCCGGTGCGCCGTCCGGACCCCCTGATGCGCCTGTTCGCCCAGAAATTGGACCGCGTGGAGCCCGGCCCCGGCCTGGAACTGATGGTGCTGTCGGCCACCGAGGCCGGGCCTCTCGCCGCCGCCCAAGCATCCCTGGACGGCGCCGCGGACGGGGATGCGGCGCTGGGCGAGCTGGTGGACCGGCTGAACAACCGGCTGGGGGAGCGGGCGGTGCTGCGGCTGGTCCCGCGGCAAAGCTGGCTGCCGGAGCGCAGCGTGGCCCCCGCCCCGGTCTTCGCCCCGGTCTTGACCAGCACCACCGGCGGTTCGCTGTGGCCCGCCGACCGCCCGCGGCCGGTGCGGCTGCTCGCCCCGCCGGACCCCATCGAGGCCATGGCCCCGGTTCCCGACGACCCGCCGGTGATGTTCCGCTGGCGCGGCGCCCTTCACCGCGTCCGCCACGCCGACGGACCGGAGCGGATCGAGGCCGAATGGTGGCGCCGGGACGGCGAGCCCCGCGACTATTACCGCGTCGAGGACGAGGCGGGCCGCCGCTTCTGGGTCTTCCGCCAGGGGCTGTACCGGCCCGGCGTGACGGCGCTGTGGTTCCTGCATGGATTTTTCGGATGAGGGTGTCGCGGCGGATGGGCGTGTCGCGTTGGGCCCCCACCCACTCCTCCCCCACCTTCGGCGGGGGAGGGCTTAAGTTCCTCCCCCCGCGAAGTGGGGGGAGGTCAGGAGAGGGGCCCGGCGCCCGCACCTCCCCACGGCCCGTCCCGCCATGACTCCCTACGCCGAACTCCAGGTTTCCAGCAGCTTCACCTTCCTGGAAGGCGCGTCCCACCCGGACGAGCTGGCGCTGACCGCCGCCGCGCTCGGCCACGCCGCCATCGCGGTGACCGACCGCAATTCGCTGGCCGGGGTGGTGCAGGCGCACGCCGCCGCACGCAAGCATGGACTGCGGCTGATCGTCGGCTGCCGGCTGGACCTGACCGACGCGGACAGCCTGCTCGCCTACCCCACCGACCGGGCGGCCTACGCGCGGCTGTCGCGGCTGCTGACGCTGGGCAAGCGGCGGGCGCCCAAGGGCGCCTGCTTCATCGCCCGCCGGGACGTGCTGGAGCATGCCGAGGGGATGCTGTTCCTGCTGGTGCCGCCCGACCACCGCGACCCCGCCTTCGTCCACGCGCTGCGCGGCTGGCGCAACGAGTTGGGGAGCCGCCTGCACCTCGCCGCCAGCCACCGCTACCGCGGCGACGACCAGCGGCGGCTGTCCTGGCTGGCCGGGCTGGCGGAGGCGGAGCGGGTGCCGCTGGTGGCGACCAACGACGTGCTCTACCACTCCCCCGCCCGCCGCCCGCTGGCCGATGTGATGACCTGCATCCGCACCGGCACCACCATCGACGGCACCGGTCCTGATGGGGCGGGCTGGCGCCTGTCCGCCAACGCCGAGCGGCACCTGAAGGCCGGGGTGGAGATGGCCCGCCTGTTCCACCGCCACCCCCGGGCCGTCGCCCGCACGGTGGAGATCGCCGACGCCTGCCGCTTCTCGCTGGAGGAGCTGCGCTACGAATACCCGGACGAGGTGGCGGAGGACGGGCGCAGCCCGCAGGAGACGCTGACCGCCCTGACCTGGACCGGGGCCGCCCGCCGCTACCCGGACGGCGTGCCGGAGACGGTGACGAAGGCCCTGCACCGCGAATTGGCGCTGATCGGGCAGTTGGGCTACGCGCCCTATTTCCTGACGGTGCACGACATCGTGCGCTACGCCCGCTCGCAGGACATCCTGTGCCAGGGCCGCGGCTCGGCGGCCAATTCGGTCGTCTGCTATTGCCTGGGCATCACGGCGGTCGATCCCGTCGTCATCGACCTGCTGTTCGAGCGCTTCATCTCCGCCGCCCGCAACGAGCCGCCGGACATCGACGTGGATTTCGAGCATGAGCGGCGCGAGGAGGTCATCCAGTACATCTACAAGAAGTACGGGCGCGACCGGGCCGGGCTGACCGCCACCGTCATCCGCTACCGCGCCCGCGGCGCCATCCGCGAGGTCGGCAAGGCCATGGGCCTGTCCGCCGATCTGGTGGCGCGGCTGTCCGGCTCCGTCTGGGGCTGGAGCCGCCACGGCGTGGACGAGGAGCGCGCCCGGCAATACGGCTTCGACCCCGACGATCCGCGGCTCCGCCGGACGCTGGAGCTGGCGCAGGAGCTGATCGGCTTCCCCCGCCACCTGTCGCAGCATGTCGGCGGCTTCGTCATCACCCGCGGCCCCCTGAGCGAGCTGTGCCCCGTCGCCAACGCCGCCATGGCGGACCGCACCACCATCGAGTGGGACAAGGACGACATCGACGCTCTGGGCATCCTGAAGGTGGACGTGCTGGCGCTGGGGATGCTGACCTGCCTGCGCCGCGGCTTCGATCTGCTGAAGCACCATTACGGGCGCGGCCTGACGCTGGCGGCGGTGCCGCAGGAGGACCCGGCGACCTACGACATGCTGTGCCGGGCCGACAGCCTGGGCGTCTTCCAGGTGGAAAGCCGGGCGCAGATGTCCATGCTGCCCCGCCTGCGCCCCAAGACCTTCTACGATCTGGTGATCCAGGTCGCCATCGTGCGCCCCGGCCCGATCCAGGGCGGCATGGTCCACCCCTATCTGCGCCGCCGCAGCGGTGAGGAGCCGGTGCATTTCCCCTCCGAGGCTTTGGAAGGGGTGCTGAGGAAGACGCTGGGCGTGCCGCTGTTCCAGGAGCAGGCGATGAAGATCGCCATCGTCGGCGCCGGCTTCAGCCCGGAGGACGCCGACCGGCTGCGCCGCGCCATGGCGACCTTCCGCAAGACCGGGCAGGTCCAGCTTTTCCGCGACCGCTTCATCGAGGGCATGGTCGCCAACGGCTACGACCGTGCCTTCGCGGAGCGCTGCTTCCAGCAGATCGAGGGGTTCGGCGAGTACGGCTTCCCCGAAAGCCACGCGGCGAGCTTCGCCCTGCTGGCCTATGTGTCGGCCTGGATGAAGCGCCACCATCCGGACGTCTTCGCCGCGGCGCTGCTGAACAGCCAGCCCATGGGCTTCTACGCCCCCGCCCAGATCGTCCGCGACGCCCGCGAGCACGGGGTGATCATCCTGCCCCCGGACGTGAACGCCTCCGATTGGGACTGCACGCTGGAGCTGTTGTCGCCCTCCCCCGCCCCGGGAGAGGGGATAAGGCACGCCCTGCGGCTCGGCCTGCGGCTCGTCCGGGGGATGGACGAGGAGGACGCCCGCCGGCTCGCGCTGTGCCGCGGGGCGGGCTACCGCGATCCCTACGACCTGTGGCGGCGGGCGCGGATGCCGGTCGCGGCGCTGGAACGGCTGGCCACGGCCGACGCCTTCCGCTCCGCCGGGCTGGACCGGCGGGCCGCGCTGTGGGCGGTGAAGGCGCTGGGGGACCAGCCGCTGCCGCTGTTCGCCGGCCTCGCCGACTCCGCCCAGGAGGAGCCGGAGGCCCTTCTGCCCGCCATGGCGCTGGGCGAGCATGTGGTGATGGACTACCGCAGCCTGTGCCTGTCGCTGAAGGCGCACCCCATGGCGCTGCTGCGGGACGGCTTCACCGGGGTGGCACCGGCGGAACGGCTGGGCAGGGTGCGGGCCGGCACGCGGCTGACCGTGGCGGGGCTGGCGCTGGTCCGGCAGCGGCCCGGCAGCGCGGACGGCGTGGTCTTCATCACGCTGGAGGACGAGACCGGCATCGCCAACCTCGTCATCATGCCGGACGTGTTCGAGACCTTCCGCAAGACGATCCTCGGCGCCCGCCTGATGGCCGCCACCGGGCGGGTGGAGCGCAACGGCAAGCCCAACCCCGAAGGCGGCGAGGTCATCCACCTGCGCGTCGAGCGGCTGACCGACCTGACCCACCGCCTGCGCGACCTGACCGACCCCGGCGCGCTCCCCAAAACCTCCGCCGCCGCGGTCTTCCCGGAGGGCCGGAATTTCCGGTGAGGAAAGGGCCGGTCCAACCGGTCAGTCGATCAGGTCCGCGACCTCGCGCACGCGCCCGTTCTCGATCAGGAACTGGACCAGATCGGGCCGCTCCCGGCCATAGGTGACGTGGCGGGCCCTGACGGCGGCGACCAGTTCGCCCCGGCGGCCCAGGATGTCGTCGGCGAACTCGATCATGCGCAGGTTGGGCCACGCCTTGTGGCGGATGTTCACGACGGCGGCCAGCGCCTCCGCGGCGGGGCGGTCGGGGCTGGCCTGGGCCAGGATCATGGTCAGGGCGGCGGTCGAGCGCGAAATGCCGGCGTGGCAATGCACCAGCAGGCCGCCCACCCCCGCCGGCTCGGCCATCAGGTCGCGCCCGAAGGCCAGGATGCGCTCCACGTCCCCGCGCTGCGGCAGGGTCTGGCCCATGTAGGGGTCGATGATGTCGTGGAAGCGCAGCTCCAGCCGCCTGTGCTCGCCATAGGCGCCGAAGGCGGTCGGCTCCGGGTGGCCGGGATCGAGGATCGACAGGACGTGGGTCACGCCGGCCTCGCAGAAGCCGTTCAGCTCCTCGATGCCGCAGACGGTCAATCCGAAAGGAACGAAATCGCGGGCCATGATCCTCGTCTCTTGCCTTGCGCGCGGAGGGCGGCGCGGTCCGCATGTGGCGCCGCCGGTCCGCGCCGTCAAGCAGATCGGAGGATCTCAATCAGAGAACGTTGAACAGGTACAGCAGAAGAATGATCGGAATGGGAATCCCGACAAGCCACAGCAACACGCCCTTCATGGATCGCTCCCTCGGTTGAGGCCGGAACGGCCGATGCAATCCCCAACAGCGCAAGAGCGCATTGGTTGCCACGGCCGCCCCGGTCGAGAGAGGCTTACCCGGAAAGGGCGGCGGTCATTCCGCCTGATCGTTCTCCGGAGCCGGCTCCGCCGCCTCGGCGCGGGGCGGCGGCACGGGGCGCGGGCGCGGGGCGCGCAGCTTCTTCAAAAGCAACGAGAAGGGCTTCAGCGCGCGGTCGAGGACCGCCGGCTCGGCCTCCAGCCGCGACAGCAGGAAGGCGGCGGCCTCCAGCGTCGAGACGCTGTCGCGCCGCGGTTCCTTGCGGGCCTGCCCGTAGAGGGAGCGGAAATGCGGGTTCAGCACGATGCGGCGGCACTTCAGGAGCCACGGGTTGCGCCACCACAGCGTCTTGGCCTGGCTCCAGGTGCCGTCCAGGACGATGACGCCCTCCAGGTCGCCCAGCACCAGATCGCTGTCCTTCTGGGGGTTGCCGCCCTTGTCCACCACGGCGACCTCCGGCAGGGGGCTGGCGCCCTGCTTCACCGGGCCGAGGTAGAGCACGCCCCAGCGCTTGTAATCGACCTCGCGCCCCAGGATGCGCTTCAGGTTCGACCAGCTCAGCCCCACCTTCAGGGCGGAGTTCTTGAATTGGAGGTGGGCGATCTGCGCGGTGCCCAGCGTCTCGCGCTTTTCCTGCGGGTGCTGGAGGATGAGCAGGAAGACGGCGTTGTCGATCGGTTCCACCGCCTCGCAGACGCACAGATGCACAGGTTTTAGGCAGGTGGGGCAGGGTTCGGCGTGCATGATCGGTCTCGGAGAAGGAACATTCCGCGGAAAACGGGACGGCGGGGACTATGGGCCGCCCGCCCGGAAAAAGAAACCGGCCCGGAAAAGAAAACTGCGGCATTAAACTTTGCATAACGGGTGATCTGCATCACTTAGAGGCCTGGACCTTGCATGATAGCGTCCAGACACACAGGACGGGTTGGGCCGAAGGCGGGCCGACAGGACCGCTCTCCAGGCTCTCCCGACGCTCAGAAGGAGGCTTGCCATGCTGCCCGCTCATTTGGCCGCCCGCTTGCTGGAGCAACGCCGGGCCGAGCAATCGGCGGAATTCGCCCGGCAATTGCCGCTCTACGCGGACGACACGCCCTTTCCTCCCGAGGCCGAACAGGACGGCGAGACCCCGCGCCCGCTGCCCGATTGGGCCACCAACTACTGACGGAAACCCGACAGGCGGCTGTCGCATAAGCGACGTCTCCGCCCGTCCATCCGTCCGCATCACGCCACCTCGGCCCAGGCTTGTCCGCTTCGCTCCGCCGGAGCCGGACGCCGGGCCGGAGTGGGCACGGCTCGAACCGGGTTCCTTGCCGGAAGAAGGGCGCCATCGCGCCATTCCAGGAGCCACGCCCCCGGACGCCCGCCCCGGCAGCGCTCCAGTTCGGCGCGCCAGCGCGGGTCGCCCACGCCCGGCTCCTCCGGCTGGCTGGGGGCCGGCGCGATCCGCCAGCGGGTGACCGCGGCGCTCGCCGCGGAGCGGCGGGCGGCATTGCGCGACGCATTCTGCAACAGGATTCCCGTCACACCCGACGATTCCGCTGCAAGTTGCAACCGGCGGCTCGCCGTCAGGTCCAGCCCCCCCCCCTCCCCCCGCCCGCC
>NZ_JAUJFI010000052.1 GCF_030849505.1 Azospirillum isscasi
GGGGCGTGGGCTGATCCGAACGGAGGCTCAGCAGCCGTCGCCGCGGGTCATCGCGCCGCCCAGCATGGCGCCGCCCAGCGTCCCGGCGGCGGTCGCCGCCAGCTTCCCGTCGCCGCGCCCGAACTGCGAGCCGACCAGCCCGCCGACCGCGGCCCCGCCCAGCACGCCGATCAGGTCGCCGTCGAGCGGCCCGCATTCCACCACCTGCGGCGCCGTGCGGACCACGCGCGGGCGCTGCTGGACGATGACGGGCGGCGGTTCCTCGACATAGACGGGGGCCGGGGCGTAATGCACGACCGGCGGCTGCTCGTAGACCACCACCGGCGGGGGCCGGCGGACGATCACCACGCGCCCATCGCCGTACCCGCCGTCGATGTAGCCGTGGTCGTGATGGCGGCCACGCTCGTGGTGACGCTCGTGGTGACGCTCCTGCTTGGCGCGCCAGCCGTGGGCCGGTGCCCAGTCCGGCGGATCGGCGAGGACCGGGGACACCCCCGCGCCCAGGGCCGCCACACCGGCCAGCAGCGCGATGGCGAGGGATTTGGGGGCGAAGCGGATGTGCGTCATGATGGCTCCAGGAAACGTCTCACCCGAATGAACATCCGGGGCTGGAGTCTTCATCCATCCGACAACCGGGAGGCACGTGACATTTTTGGGGTGCGCGAACGGGGTGCCTCTCCGAAGCGTTGCCCCCACCCTAACCCTCCCCCGCTTTCGCAGGAGAGGACCGGGGTGGGGGCAACGCCGGCACAGTCCTCACCCCACCGCCGGCAACCGGTCCAGGATCTTGTCGAGCGTGATCGGGTACTCCCGCACCCGCACCCCCGTCGCGTTGTGAACCGCGTTGGCGACCGCCGCCCCCACCCCGCACAGGCCCAACTCACCCACCCCCTTGGCCTTCATCGGCGAGGAGATCGGGTCGGTTTCGTCCAGGAAGATCACCTCCTGGTGCGGGATGTCGGCATGAACGGGCACCTCGTAGCCGGCGAGGTCGTGGTTGACGAAGAAGCCCGCCCGCTTGTCGATCGCCAGCTCCTCCATCAGCGCCGCGCCGACGCCCATGGTCATGGCGCCGATCACCTGGCTGCGCGCCGACTTCGGATTCAGGATGCGGCCCGCCGCACACACCGCCAGCATCCGCCGCACGCGGATCTCGCCGGTGGCGGAGTCCACCGCGGCCTCCACGTAATGGGCGCCGAAGGTCGATTGCTGGTACTTCTTGTCGAGGTCGCCGTATTCGATGCCGTCCTCGGCGGACAGGCCGTCCGCACCCGCCGCTTCGGCCAGGGGGACGCGGCGGTTGCCGGCGACGACCTGCCCATCCGCGAAGCGCGCATCCGCCGAGTTGACTCCCAGCCGCTGCGCCACCGCCTCGCGCAGCTTCACGCAGGCGGCGTAGACCCCGGCGGTGGAATTGTTGGCGCCCCACTGCCCGCCCGACCCGGCGGACACCGGGAAGCTCGAATCGCCCAGCCGCACCGCCACCTTGTCCAGCCCCACCCCCATCATCTCCGCCGCGGTCTGGGCGATGATGGTGTAGCTGCCGGTGCCGATGTCGGTCATGTCGGTCTCGACCGTCACCATGCCGTTGCGGTCCAGCCGCACCCGCGCCGCCGATTTGGTCAGCAGGTTGTTGCGGAAGGCCGCCGCCATGCCCAGCCCGACCAGCCAGCGCCCGTCGCGCACCTGCCCCGGCTGCGGATTCCGTTTGCTCCAGCCGAACCGCTCCGCCCCGATGCGCAGGCATTGCACGAGCTGGCGCTGCGAGAAGGGCCGGTCGGGGTCGGCGGGATCGGTCTGCGTGTCGTTCCGGATGCGGAACTCCACCGGGTCCAGCCCCAGCTTCTCCGCCATCTCGTCCATGGCGATTTCCAGCGCCATCATGCCCGGCGCCTCCCCCGGCGCGCGCAAGGCGTTGCCCTCGGGCAGGTCGAGCGTGGCGATGCGGTTGCCGATCAGGCGGTTCGGCCCGGCGTAGAGCAGCCGCGTCTGGTCGGTCGCCGTCTCCTCCGCCCCGCCGGGCAGATTGCCGGACCAGCTTTCATGGGCGATGGCGGTGATCGTCCCGTCCCGCGTGGCGCCGATGCGGATGCGCTGGATGGTGGCGGGCCGGTGCGTCGTGTTGTTGATCATCAAGGGCCGTTGCAGACCGACCTTGACCGGGCGCCCGGCGGCCCGGGCACCGAGCGCGGCCAGCAGCGCGTCGGCGCGCAGGAACAGCTTCCCGCCGAAGCCGCCGCCGATGAAGGGCGAGATGACGCGCACCTTCTCCTTGGGCATCTTCAGCGTTTCCGACAGGTCGGTCACCGTCCAGTCGATCATCTGGTTGGAGGTCCAGACGGTCAGCCGGTCGCCCTCCCAGACGGCGAGGGTGGCGTGCGGCTCCATCATCGCGTGGCTCTCGTCCGGCGTGCCGTAGGTCTGGTCGAGCGTCACCGGAGCCGCCGCGAAGGCGCCCGTGAAATCGCCCACCACCGAATCGCCGGCCTTGGTCTTCTCCGCCGAGCCCTTCGCGGCGGCCAGATCGTAGGCGCCCTGCGCCGGTGCGTAGTCGATGCGGACCAATGACGCCGCGGCGCGGGCCTGTTCGAAGGTTTCCGCCACCACCAGCGCCACGGCCTGCTGGTAATGCTCGATCTCCGGCCCGCCGAGCAGGGTGGCGGCGTTGCGCTCGCCCTTGCCGAGCGGCCCGGCGTTGTCCGCCGTGACGATGGCGATCACGCCGGGGGCCGCCTTCGCCGCCTCCAGGTCCAGGGACGCGATGCGCCCCTTGGCGATGGCCGAGCCGATGACCCAGCCATAGGCGGCGTTCGGCGCCACGTCGTGCCATTCATAGGCGTAGGTGGCCGTTCCCGTGGTCTTCAGCGGCCCGTCGATGCGGTCGGTCGGCTTGCCCACCACCGTCAGCCGGTCGATCGGGTTGGTGGTCGCGGGAATGTCGAACTTCATGGCTCAGCTCCTCGCTTCGGCCAGCACCGCGGCGAGCGTCCGCTCCGCCAGGGTCAGCTTGAACGCGTTGTCGTGCGCCGGCTTCGCGCCGGCCAGCAGCCCGGCGGCCACCGCCTTGGCGCCGCGCGGCATCTCGGCCTCCGCGGCCTCGACGCGCCACGGCTTGTGGGCCACGCCGCCCAGCGCCACCCGCCCGCTGCCGTCGCGCTGCACCACCGCGGCGACCGAGACCAGCGCGAAGGCGTAGGACGCGCGGTCGCGCACCTTGCGGTAGACCTGCGCGCCGCCGACCGGCTTGGGCAACGTCACCGCGGTGATCAGTTCGCCGGGCATCAGCGCCGTTTCGATGTGCGGGGTGTCGCCGGGCAACCGGTGGAACTCCGCGATGGGGATGCGGCGCGTGGCGCCGTCGGCCCGCACCGTCTCCACCGTGGCGTCCAGCACGCGCATGGCGACGGCCATGTCGCTGGGGTGGGTGGCGATGCAGGCGTCGCTCCCCCCGATGACGGCGAGTTGCCGGCTGTACCCCCCGATGGCGGCGCAGCCGCTGCCGGGCTGGCGTTTGTTGCAGGGCTGATTGGTGTCGTAGAAGTAGGGGCAGCGCGTGCGCTGGAGCAGGTTGCCCGCGGTCGTCGCCTTGTTGCGCAGTTGGCCGGATGCCCCGGCCAGCAGGGCGCGCGACAGCACCCCATAGTCGCGCCGCACCCGCGGGTCGGCGGCCAGCGCCGTGTTTCGCACCAGCGCGCCGATGCGCAGGCCGCCGTCCGGCGTCGGCTCCACGCTGTCGAGCTTCAACCCGTTGACGTCGATCAGGTGGGCCGGCGTCTCGATTTCCAGCTTCATCAGGTCGAGCAGGTTGGTGCCGCCCGCGATGAAGCGCGCCCCCGGCTGGCGTTCGGCCGCGGCGGCGGCGGCGGCGGGGGAGTCCGCCCGTTCGTAGGTGAAGGGCTTCATGCCTCCCTCCGTGCGACGTCCGAGATCGCATCGACGATGTTGGAATAGGCCCCGCAGCGACAGATGTTGCCGCTCATCCGCTCGCGGTACTCGTCCACGGTCGCCTGGGGGCGGGCGGTCAGGTCGGCGGTGACGTGGCTGGGCACGCCGGCCTTGATCTCGTCCAGCATCGCCACCGCCGAACAGATCTGGCCGGGCGTGCAGTAGCCGCACTGGTAGCCGTCATGCGCCACGAAGGCGGCCTGCATGGGGTGCAGCTTGGCCGGTGTGCCCAGCCCTTCGATGGTGGTGACGCTGCCGCCCTCGTGCATCACCGCGAGCGTCAGGCAGGCATTGATCCGCTGTCCGTCCACGATGACCGTGCAGGCGCCGCACTGGCCGTGGTCGCAGCCCTTCTTGGTGCCGGTGAGGTGCAGATGTTCGCGCAGCGCGTCGAGCAGCGTCGTCCGCGTGTCGAGTTCCAGGTCGTGGCGCTGCCCGTTCACGGTGAAGGCGACCTTCGACAGGACGGGCGTCAGGACGGGGGTTGCGGGCCGTGTCGCGGGGGGAGGCATGGCGGTCTCTCCAACGGTGGCCGCCCGCGCCGGCGCCCGGAACGGCGCCGCGGTCAGAGCGGCGGTGGCGGCGGTCCCAAGCAGAAGGCCGCGCCGCGTCATGTCGAGGTCGCCGGACTGTGGCATCGGTGAAATCCTCTTCCCTTCCAGGCTGAAGACGGCTCGTCCGCTTGTTGGATGGGGAAAAGCTAGGCCGTGCCGTTCCCGCGATTACCCACCGGTCCGCGATAAGGCTTATGAAGCGGATGAATGGAACGGAAGCGCTGCACGAACGGTTGAAAGGGGTTTGGCCGGCGCCCCGCCGGAAGCCGGTATGCGACACATGCCCCAACAATATTGGCCAGCGCCGGACTGATTGTTTAGCATCCCAACCAAGAACGATGGCCGTTGCGGCGCATCTGGTCCGTGTTGTGGAGGCTGCCCAGGATGAGTGCCCCTTTGTCCGGATTGCTGGTCGTCTCGTTGGAGCAGGCGGTGGCGGCGCCGTTGTGCACGTCCCGCCTTGCCGATGCCGGCGCGCGGGTGATCAAGATCGAACGCCCGGACGGCGATTTCGCCCGCGGCTACGACGCCGTGGTGCATGGGGAAAGCTCCTATTTCGTCTGGCTCAACCGCGGCAAGGAATCCGTCGTCCTCGACATCAAGCGGCCGGAGGACGCCGGCCTGCTGAACCGGCTGGCCGCCCGCGCCGACGTGTTCGTGCAGAACCTCGCGCCGGGTGCCGCGGAGCGGGCCGGCTTCGGTTCGGAGTCCCTGCGGCGGCGCCACCCCCGGCTGATCACCTGCGATATCTCCGGCTATGGCGACGACGGCCCCTACCGCGACATGAAGGCTTACGACCTGCTGGTCCAGAGCGAGACCGGGCTGGCCTCCATCACCGGATCGCCGGACCAGCCGGGGCGCGTCGGTGTGTCGGTGGCCGACATCGCCTGCGGCATGAACGCCTACACCGGGGTGCTTCAAGCGTTGCTGGAGCGCGAACGCACCGGGGTGGGGTCGGGGGTGGCGGTGTCCCTGTTCGACTCGCTGGCGGAATGGATGATGGTGCCGCTGATGCACCACGACTACGGCGGGAAGGCGCCGGGGCGGGTCGGCCTGAAGCACCCGAGCATCGCCCCCTACTCCGCCTTCGCGCTGGCCGATGGCCGGCAGGTGGTGCTGTCGATCCAGAACGAGCGCGAATGGGCGGCCTTCTGCGCCGACGTGCTCCTGCGGCCCGAGCTGGCGACGGACGAGCGCTTCTCGACCAACAACCGGCGCGTCGCCAACCGCCCGGAGCTGGACGCGCTCGTCGCCGCCATCTTCCGAACCATGGACCACGCCGAGGCCGTCCGCCGCCTGACCCGTGCGCGCACCGCCTTCGGCTCGCTGAACGAGGTGGCGGACCTGTCCGCCCACGCGCAGTTGCGCCGCGTCACCGCCGGAACGCCGGGCGGTCCGGCCGAGGTGGTGGCGCCGCCGGTGCAGGTGCATGGCCGGCCCTTCGTCTCCGGCGCCGTGCCGGCGCTGGGCCAGCACACCGACGCCGTCCGGCGGGAATTCGACCAATAAGCAGAAGGGGGAGCGGAGCATGGCCATGGACCACTTGCGCGACTGGATCGGCACATCGGAGAGCGCCGAAGACATCGCGGCACCGGCGGCGCTGGCCGGCCTGGCCGCGACGCTCGACCACGACGCGCCGCCCTGGCCGGCGGGCGAGGTGCCGCCGCTGGGGCATTGGCTGTATTTCCTGCCGCGGGCGCCGCAGCGCGACATCGCCGCGGACGGCCATCCGCACAAGGGCGGCTTCCTGCCGCCGGTGGATCTGCCCCGCCGCATGTGGGCCGGCGGCAGCCTGACCTTTCACCGGCCCATCCGCAGCGGCGAGGCGATCACCCGCCGTTCCACCATCGACGACGTGACGCCGAAGGAGGGCCGGTCGGGCCGGATGGTCTTCGTGAAGGTCCGGCACGAGATCGCCACCGCCGCCGGCCCCGCCGTCACCGAGTTCCACGACATCGTGTACCGGGACGCCGCCAGGCCCGGCGAGGCTCCCGCCCCGGGCGAGCGTCCGCCGGGTGAGCCGGCGTGGCAAAGGCGCATCGTGCCCGATCCGGTGCTGCTGTTCCGCTTCTCCGCCCTGACCTTCAACGGCCACCGCATCCATTACGACCGCGACTATTGCCGCGACGTGGAAGGCTATCCGGGGCTGGTGTTCCACGGGCCGCTCAGCGCCACGATGCTGGTGGACCTGTTCCTGCGCCAGAATCCGGGGTTGCGGGTGACCGGCTTCCGCTTCCGAGCGAAACGGCCCCTGTTCGACATCCATCCGCTGACCCTGTGCGGCGCGCCGAGCGAGGCCGGCGCCCGGCTGTGGGTGGCCGATCACGAGGGCTTCGTCGCCATGTCCGCGGAGCTGGACGCCGAGCGGGCGTGATGGTGGACCGCCCCGTCGCGGAGCGGGCGGAAGCCCTCCTGGCCCACGCCACCCCCACGACCCCGAACCCGGAGTGACCGGACATGAAGAGCAGCATCGGCCAGGGCTTCGACGAGATCCGCGACGCCGTGCGCGCGCTGTGCGCCCAGTTCCCCGGCGAGTATCACCGCCGCATCGACGAGGAGCGCGCCTATCCCGAGGAGTTCGTGGAGGCGCTGACCAGGGCCGGCTGGATGGCCGCCCTGATCCCGGAGGAATATGGCGGATCGGGCCTCGGCCTGACCGAAGCCTCCGTCATCATGGAGGAGATCAACCGGTCGGGCGGCAATTCCGGCGCCTGCCACGGCCAGATGTACAACATGAACACGCTGGTCCGGCACGGGTCGGAGGAGCAGCGCCGCCGCTATCTGCCGAAGATCGCCGCGGGCGAGCTGCGCCTCCAGTCGATGGGCGTCACCGAGCCGACCACCGGCACCGACACCACCCGCATCAAGACCAGGGCGGAGAAGAAGGGCGACCGCTACGTCGTCAACGGGCAGAAGGTCTGGATCTCCCGCGTTCAGCATTCCGACCTGATGATCCTGCTGGCCCGCACCACGCCGCTCGATCAAGTGCGCAGGAAGTCGGAGGGGATGTCGATCTTCATCGTCGACATCAAGGAGGCGATGGCAAAGGGCATGACCGTCCGGCCCATCCGCAACATGGTCAACCATGAAACCAACGAGCTGTTCTTCGACAACCTGGAAATCCCGGAAGAGAACCTGATCGGCGAGGAGGGCCAGGGTTTCAAATACATCCTGACCGGCCTGAACGCCGAACGCGCGCTGATCGCGGCGGAATGCATCGGCGACGGCTATTGGTTCATCGACAAGGTGTGCAATTACACCCGCGACCGTCAGGTGTTCGGGCGCCCCATCGCGCAGAACCAGGGCGTGCAGTTCCCCATCGCCGAAAGCTTCATCGAGGTGGAGGCCGCCAACCTGATGCGCTTCGAAGCCTGCCGCCTCTACGACGCCGGCGAGCCCTGCGGCGCGCAGGCCAACATGGCGAAGCACCTCGCCGCCAAGGCGTCGTGGGAGGCGGCGAACGCCTGCCTGCAATTCCACGGCGGCTTCGGCTTCGCCTGTGAATACGACGTGGAGCGCAAGTTCCGCGAAACCCGGCTGTATCAGGTGGCGCCGATCTCCACCAACCTGATCCTGGCCTATGTGGCGGAGCATGTCCTGGACCTGCCGAAATCCTACTGAATTCCGGACGCCGGTCCGGCCCCGCCGCCGAAGGAGGGTGGAAGGGGAGCGTCTCCGCTCCCCAACCGTCACTTCACGAGGGGGCAGCCGCTGTCCTTGGGGGCGATGTAGGCTTGCTCGCCGGGAATGGTCTTGAGGATCTTGAAATAATCCCAGGCCCCCTTCGACTCGCCGGGGGTCTTGATCTGCGCCAGATACATGTCGTTGAAAATGCGGCCATTGTCGGCGATCTTCGCGTTCTTCATCATCATGTCGGTGACCGGCGTGGCCCGCATTTTGGCGGCCACCGTGTCGGCGTCGTCGGTGCCGGCCTCCTGCACGGCCTTCAGGTAATGCTTGACCGCCGAATACACCCCCGCCTGGTTCATCGACGGCTTGCGCCCGGTCCGTTCCTCGAACCGCTTCGACCAGGCGCGGGTTTCGTCGTTCATGTCCCAGTAGAAGGAATTCGCCAGCATCAGGCCCTGCGCGGTGTCGAGGCCCAGCGCATGGATGTCGTTGACGTTCAGCAGCAGCCCCGCCAGCGTCTGGCCGCCCTGGGGGATGCCGAACTCGGCGGCCTGCTTGACCGCGTTGATGGTGTCGCCTCCGGCGTTGGCGAAGGCGACGACCTCCGCGCCCGATGCCTGCGCCTGGAGCAGGAAGGACGAGAAGTCCGAGCTTGCCAGCGGATGGCGCACGCTGCCCTTGATGGTGCCGCCGAGCTGCTTGACGGTGTTGGCGGCTTCGGTTTCCAGCGAATGGCCGAAGGCATAGTCGGCGGTGATGAAGAACCAGCTCTTCTTGCCCTGCTCGACCAGCGCGCGGGCGGTGGAGGAGGCCACGGCGTGGTTGTCCCAGGTCCACAGGAAGCCGTAGGGGCTGCACTCCTTGCCCGTCAGGTCGGTGGAGCCGGGACCGGACATCAGGAAGATGCGCTTCTTGTCCCGCGTGATGCCCTGCACGGCCAGCGCCGCGGCGGAGTTCGGCACGTCGGCAACGACATCGACCTTCTCCACGTCGATCCACTGGCGGGCGAGGTTGGCCGCGATGTCCGCCTTGTTCTGGTGGTCGCCGACGATGATCTCGACCTTGGTTCCGTTGACGGCGTTGCCGAACTCCTCGGCGGCCAGCCGCGCGGCCACCGCCGAGCCCTCGCCGTTGATGTCGGCGTAGATGCCGGAGCGGTCGGACAGCATGCCGATCCTGATGACGTTGTCCGACATCTGGGCCTGGGCCGTGCCGGACGCCAGGGCGGCGAAGGCGGCGCCGGCGAGAAGGATGGTGCGCATGGTTTCACTCCCTACGGTGATTGTTCTTGATGGTTGGGGCGGCTGCCGGGGACCCGGTGGGCCGGGAACTCAGTGTGTCGTGTAGCCCCCGTCCACGGGGATGGCGGTGCCGGTGATCGACGCGGCGGCGTCGGAACACAGGAAGGCGATGGCGGCGGCGACCTCCTCCGGGGGGATCAGCCGGCCCGTCGGCATCCGGTCGAGGAACACCGCCTTCAGCACGCGGTCCTCCGGCAGGCCGGTGACCTGCGCCTGCTGGGCGATCTGCTTCTCGATGATCGGCGTCAGCACCGTGCCGGGACACACCGCGTTGCAGGTGATGCCGTGCTCGGCGACCTCGATCGCCACCGACTTCGTCAGGCCGATGAGGCCGTGCTTCGCGGCGACGTAGGCCGGCTTGTGCGGCGCGCCGACCATGCCGAGGACCGACGCCGTGTTGACGATGCGCCCCCAGCGGCGTTCCCGCATCGCGGGAAGGGCCGCCTTGATCGTGTGGAAGGCGGCGCTGAGGTTGACCGCGAGCAGGAGATCCCACTTGTCCTCGGGGAACTCGTGCAGCGCCGCCACATGCTGCACCCCGGCGTTGTTCACCAGGATGTCGATCGGACCCAAAGCCGCCGCCGCATCCGCCATCATGGCGCGGGCCTCGTCGGGCCGGCTGAGGTCGGCCCCCGAATGGAGGATCGTCGTGCCGCTCTGCGCCGCGATCCCGGCACACAGCCGGTCGATCTCCGCACGGTCGCCGAAGCCGTTGAGCATGACATGGCAGCCGCGGCTGGCGAGTTCGCGGGCGGTCGCCAGCCCGATGCCGGTGGTGGACCCGGTGACGACGGCGTTTCTGTTTCGCATTTTCGTTCTTCCTTCGGGCTGGAGCGTCCTGCGGATCAGAAGGCCACCTGGTCGGCGCCCTTGAGGGCGAGCATGGCGCGCGCCTCGGCGGGGGTGGCGACCTCAAGCGACAGCTCTTCGAGAATCCGGCGGATCTTCGCCACCTGCTCCGCGCTGTTGCGGGCCAGCCGGCCCTTGCTGAGATAAAGGCTGTCCTCCAGCCCGACCCGGACGTTCCCCCCCATGACCGCGGCCATGGTGGTGAACGGGATCTGGTGGCGGCCAGCCGCCAGCACCGACCATTCGTAATCGCTGCCGAACAGGCGGTCGGCGGTTTCGCGCATGAAGACGAGGTTGCGCTGCTCCGCGCCGATGCCCCCGAGGATGCCGAAGATCGTCTGGACGAAGAAGGGCGGCTTCACCAGCCCCCGGTCGACGAAGTGCGCGAGGTTGTACAGGTGCCCGACGTCGTAGCACTCGAATTCGAAGCGCGTGCCGCAGCCCTCGCCCAGATGCTTCAGGATGTAGGCGATGTCGCGGAAGGTGTTGCGGAAGATGAAATCGTCCGTGCTGCGCAGATAGGGCTCCTCCCAGTCATGCTTCCAGTCCTTGTAGCGGTCGGCCAGCGGGAAGATGCCGAAATTCATCGACCCCATGTTGAGCGAGCACATTTCCGGCTGGGCCTGAAGGGGGGCGGCAAGGCGCTCCTGCACCGTCATGTTGAGCGAGCCGCCGGTGGTGATGTTCAGCACCGCGGCGGTGGATTGCTTGAGGCGCGGCAGGAACTGCATGAACACCGCCGGGTCCGGCGTCGGCTGTCCGGTGCGGGGATCGCGGGCGTGCAGGTGCAGGATCGCCGCTCCGGCTTCGGCGGCGCCGATCCCCTGCTCGACGATCTCGTCCGGCGTCACCGGCAGCGCGTCGGACATGGTCGGGGTGTGGATCGACCCCGTCAACGCGCAACTGATGATGACCTTCTTCTGCGATGCGGCCATGAAACGGTTTCCTGTGTGTTCGACCCGAAAGGGATTGGGGGTGTGAGAATCCGGCGGTGGTCTGGCGCTCTTGCGGTCACGCGCTCCCGGCGCCGTCCAGCCGCTGGAGGTGGGCCGCCAGACGGGCGTGGACCTCGGTCCGCTGCGCCTCCGTCCAGCTCCGGAAGCCGGCGCCGGCCTTCATGCCGAGCCGCCCGGACGCGACGAGGTCGCGCAGCAGGGGCAGCGGTCCGGGTGTGCGGTCAAGGTCCGGCAGGACATGCTCGTGCACCGCCAGGGTCAGGTCGGTGCCGACGAGGTCGGCGTTCTCCAGCGGCCCCAGGACGGCGAGGCGCCGCCCGAAGCTGGCCTTGACCACCGCATCGACCGTTTCGGCGTCGCACACGCCGTTCTGGACGAGGGCGACCGCCTCGCGCCAGAGCGCGTGCTGCAAGCGGTTGCCGATGAAGCCGGGAACGTCCTTGCGGACATGCACCGGCATCTTGCCGACCGAGGCCAGCAGGCCGATCATCGCGGCAATCGCCGCGTCGCCGGTTTCGGCGGTCTGGATGACCTCGACCAGCGGGATTTGGTAGGGCGGGTTCCACCAGTGGGTGCCCATGGCGCGGGATTTGTCCCGGAGCGGCTCCATGATCCGGGTGATCGGAATCACCGACGTGTTGCTCGCCAGAAGCGCGTGGGGCGGCGCCGCGGCCTCGACCGCCAGGAAGATCCGCTGCTTGAGGTCCAGATCCTCCGGGACCGCCTCGATGACGACGTCCGCGTGCCCAACGGCGTCTTCGAGGGTTTCGCAGGGCCGGATGCGGTCCGCGGCGCCGCCGTCCATCCCCAGCCGGTGGAGATTGCTGCGGACGCGATCGACGATCCCGGCCCGGCGGCCGGGGTCCGGTTCCTGAATGTCCACCCGGTGACCGGCGACCGCGAACGCCTGTGCGATCCCGTGCCCCATCAGCCCGGCGCCGATGATTCCGATACGCTGCTGCGTCATGCCCTTGTGCGTCCCCCCTGCCTGACCCAATGCCGCGGCGACGGCAGGCTCAGCCGATCATCCGCGCCACCCATATTTTCTTGGCGCAATCAAAGCAAGGGGCATGCCAGGAATGAAAATTGTTGGTATGGAAGGGGTTAGGCAAACCGGACGGAGGCTGTGAAGGACAGGTTGGTGACGATTCCGGACATTCCACCGCGATCGGTCCCGCCCGCCCAGGCAAATCGGGGCTTTCCCTCTGTGCCGGATTTTGACAAAGAGTGTTCAGAATATTGACAGGAACAGCGCAACGGGAGGCGGGCATGCCGGCGGAACGGGACGGGCACTTCGCGGCGGCGCGCGCGCTGATGGTGATGATCGACGAGATGATCGACGGCGCCATCCTGGTCGACAAGGACGCGCGCATCGTGTGGTCCAATGATAAGCACGTCTGGTTCGATGACAAGCGGAAGGCGCTGCTGGGCATCCGGTCACTGGCCGAGGTGGTGGGGCAGCCCGTCGAACGGGTCATCCCGCACAGCCAGATGCGCGAGGTGGTGGAGACCGGACGCTCCTTTCCGCTCGACATCATGCGGTACGGGGAGCACACGCTGCTGGTGAGCCGCCTGCCCCTGCGCGACGAGCGGGGGGAGATCATCGGCGCCCTCGCCTTCGCCCTGAAGAACAGCCTGACCTATCTCCGGCCCATCGCCGACCGCTTCAACAAGCTGCAATCGCGCCTCGCCCGCATGGAGCAGGAACTCGCCGCCAGCCGGGCGCCGAAATACACGGTCGAGAATCTGGTCGGCTTCAGCCCGGCGATGCTTCAGGTGAAGCGGCTGGTGCGCAAGGCGGGCCAGTTCCATTCGGCGGTGCTGCTGCTGGGCGAGACGGGGACCGGCAAGGAGCTGGTGGCGCAGGCGATCCACGCCGCCTCGGACCGGGTCGACCGCCCCTTCGTCGGCGTCAACGTCGCGGCCATCCCCGAAAGCCTGCTGGAGGCGGAGTTCTTCGGCGTCGCGCCGGGCGCCTACACCGGGGCCAGCCGCCAGCCGCGGCCCGGCAAGTTCCAGCTCGCGCAGGGCGGCACGCTGTTCCTCGACGAGATCGGCGACATGCCGCTGCCCCTTCAGGCCAAGCTGCTGCGCGTGCTGCAGGAACGCGAGGTCGAGCCGCTCGGGTCCAACCAGGTCATCAAGATCGACGTCCGCATCATCGCCGCGACCAGCCGCCCGCTGCCGGACATGGTGCGGAGCGGCGCCTTCCGGTCGGACCTCTATTACCGGCTCAACGTCTTCCCCATCCAGTTGCCGGCGCTGCGCGACCACAAGGAAGATCTGGAAATCCTCGCCTCCCTCTTCTCGGAACGGATGGCGGTGAGCCTCGACCAGCCGATGCGCGACCTCACGCCCGCGGCGCTCAGCGTGCTGCACGAGCATGATTGGCCCGGCAACGTGCGCGAACTGGCCAACGTCATCGAACAGGTCTATGTGCGCACCGAAGGGGAGCGCATCCTGGCCGAGGACTTCGCGGACGTCCTGCCGAAAACCGCCGCCCACCGCCCAGCCTCGCCGGCCCGGAAGCGCCCGCTCGCCGACGCCATGGACGAGCTGGAGCGGTCGCTCATCCTCACGGCGCTCGAAGAGGCCAAGGGCAACAAGCTCGAAGCCGCGCGAAGCCTGGGCCTGTCGCGCACCAACCTCTACGCGAAGCTGCGCAAGCACGGCATCACCGCGGACTCGGACGGATGACCGCCCGCCCGCCAAGCGCGATCAGAGCAGCGGCAGTTGATCGCCGGGCGCCGGAGGGGGCTTGAAGGCGGCGCAGTTCAGGCCGGCGTCGCGGGCGTTGAGGCCGAGGCGCCGGCAGGCCAGCTTGAACCGCCTGGACAGCAGCTCCGCGACCGGGCCGGAGCCCTTCATGCGGGTGCCGAACCCGGACTGGTACAGTTCGCCCCCGCGACACTGGCGCATCAGGCTGAGCACGCGGTCGGCGCGGTTGGGAGCGTGTTCGCGCAGCCATTCCTCGAACAGGTCTTTGATCTCCAGGGGCAGGCGCAGCAGGATGTAGTTGGCCTGCGTCGCCCCGGCCTCCGCCGCCGCCGCGAGGATCGCCTCCAGCTCGTGGTCGTTCAGCGCCGGAATCATCGGGCTGGCCAGCACGGCCACCGGCACCCCGGCGGCGGTCAGCTCGCGCATGGCGGCGAGGCGCCGGGGCGGCGTGCTGGCCCGCGGCTCCAGCCGGCGCGCGAGGTCGCGGTCGAGCGTGGTGACCGACAAGGCGACGTTGACCAGCCCCTTCGCCGCCATCGGGGCCAGGATGTCGAGGTCGCGCAGCACCAGGGCCGACTTGGTGATGACCATCACCGGCTGGTTGAAGTCGCGGCAGACCTCCAGCACCGCGCGGGTGATGCGCTGCTCCCGCTCGATGGGCTGGTAGGGATCGGTGTTGGCGCCCAGCGCCAGCGGCTGGCAGCGGTAGGATTTCGCCCGCAGTTCCGCGGCCAGCAACTCCGGCGCCCTGGCCTTGCGGAAGATCTTCGTCTCGAAATCCAGCCCCGGCGACAGGCCGAGATAGGCGTGGGTCGGGCGGGCGAAGCAATAGATGCAGGCATGCTCGCACCCGCGGTAGGGGTTAACCGACCGTTCGAAGATCACGTCGGGCGACGTGTTCTTCGACAGGACCGAGCGGGCCGTGTCGTCGAAGACCTGCGTCGGGACGGGGTCCGTGACCGCCTCGTTCCCGCCCCAGCCGTCGTCGGCCAGGACCCGCGTCTCCCGCTCGTAACGGGAGGTCGTGTTGCTGATCGACCCCCGTCCTTTCAGGGCCTGCCGCGGGATCTCGTCCATGGGGGGCAGGATAGCGGCGACGGATAAGAACGTAAAGCGAACATTGCCGGCACTGTTGTGCTTTCCCGGCTCGTCAGCGCCGGTTTCGGGCCCCCACCCAACCCTCCCCCACTTGCGCGGGGGGGGAGGGCTTTACTCCTCCCTCCGCTCTCGGCGGACCAAGGTCCGCCTGCCGCGTCAGCGCAAGCTACGCTTGCGCGAGAGCGAAGTGGGGGGGAGGCTGGGAGGCGGGCCCCAATACAACCACTCCCCGCTTACGCCGCGGCGACGGCCTCCGCCGGCACCATGCGGATCAGGTAGTCGAAGGCGGACAGGGCGGCCTTCGACCCCTCGCCCATGGCGATGATGATCTGCTTGTACGGCACCGTCGTCGCGTCGCCCGCCGCGAACACGCCGGGGACGGAGGTCTGGCCGCGCACATCCACCTCGATCTCGCCGCGCGGGCTCAGCGCCACCGACCCCTTCAGCCATTCGGTGTTGGGGACGAGGCCGATCTGCACGAAGATGCCTTCGAGATCGACCCGGTGCACCTCGCCCGTGTTGCGGTTCTTGTAGCTGAGGCCGGTCACCTTCGTGCCGTCGCCATGCACCTCGGTCGTCAGGCCGGAGGTGATGATGCGCACGTTGGGCAGGCTGCGCAGCTTGCGCTGGAGCACCTCGTCGGCGCGGAGCTGGCTGTCGAACTCGATCAGCGTCACCTCGGCAACGATGCCGGCAAGGTCGATGGCCGCTTCCACGCCGGAGTTGCCGCCGCCAATGACCGCCACGCGCTTGCCCTTGAACAGCGGGCCGTCGCAGTGCGGGCAATAGGCCACGCCCTTGTTCCGGTACTCGTCCTCGCCGGGGACGCCCATCTGGCGCCAGCGGGCACCGGTGGACAGGATCACCGTCTTCGACTTCAGCGAGGCGCCGTTGGCGAGCTGGATTTCGATCAGGCCACCCGGAGCGGCGGCGGGGATCAGCTTCTCCGCGCGCTGGAGGTTCATCACGTCGACCTCATACTCCTTGACGTGATGCTCCAGCGCCGCGGCCAGCTTCGGCCCCTCGGTGTGGGAGACGGAGATGAAGTTCTCGATGGCCATGGTGTCCAGCACCTGACCGCCGAACCGCTCCGCCGCGACGCCGGTGCGGATGCCCTTGCGGGCCGCGTAGATCGCCGCCGCCGAACCGGCGGGGCCGCCGCCGATCACCAGCACGTCGAAGGCGTCCTTGGCCTTGATCTTCTCCGCGTCGCGCGCGGCGGCGCCCGTGTCGATCTTGGCGAGGATCTGCTCCAGCCCCATGCGGCCCTGGCCGAACGGCTCGCCGTTCAGGAAGATGGACGGCACGGCCATGACCTTGCGCGATTCGACCTCCTGCTGGAACAGCGCGCCGTCGATGGCGACATGCTTGATCCGCGGGTTCAGAACGCTCATCAGGTTCAGGGCCTGCACCACGTCGGGGCAGTTCTGGCAGGACAGCGAGAAATAGGTCTCGAACCGGTACTCACCCTCCAGCGCCTTCACCTGCTCGATGACCTCCGCCGACTCTTTCGAGGGGTGGCCGCCGACCTGCAGCAGGGCGAGGATGAGGGAATTGAATTCATGGCCCATCGGCAGGCCGGCGAAACGGACGCCGACATCGGTGCCCTTGCGGTTGATCGCGAAGGAGGGCTTGCGCGCGTCGTCATCGGTGCGGACGAAGGTGATCTTGTCCGACAGGGACGCGACGTCCTGCAGCAGAGCCTGCATTTCCTGCGACTTCGCGCCGTCGTCCAGGGAGGCGGCCAGTTCGACGGGCTGCGTGATCTTTTCGAAATAGGCCTTGAGCTGGCCTTTGACGTTGCTATCCAACACGGCGAGGGCTCCCGAAAAAGGTCATCGAAGTGAGCCCGGCGGCATCGCGCGGCGGGTCCGGGCAGCAGATTTTCTTTGAAGGCGCGTTCTGTGGCTGCGCGCTCTTTTGTCACAGCCTGGATCGCACAGGCCGGGCCCGGAAACGTTCCGGGCCCGGAGCCGTGCGCCATGACCGGTCCGGTCATGGTGTGAACCGTCCGGCCGCGGATGCGGCCGGCGGTTCCCGTTCGATCAGCCGGAGAGGCTTAGATCTTGCCGACGAGGTCGAGCGACGGGGCGAGGGTCTTCTCACCCTCTTCCCACTTGGCCGGGCAGACCTCGCCCGGGTGCGAGGCGACGTACTGGGCGGCCTTCACCTTGCGGAGCAGCTCGCGGGCGTCACGGCCCACGCCGCCGGCGTTGATCTCGACGATCTGGATCTTGCCGTCCGGATCGACGACGAAGGTGCCGCGGTCGGCGAGGCCCTTCTCCTCGATCATGACCTCGAAGTTGCGGGAGATCGTGCCGGTCGGGTCGCCGACCATGGTGTACTCGATCTTCTTGATGGCCGCCGAGGTGTCGTGCCACGCCTTGTGCGAGAAATGCGTGTCGGTCGAAACGCTGTAGATCTCAACGCCGAGCTTCTGGAACTCGCTGTAGTTCTCGGCCAGGTCTTCCAGCTCGGTCGGGCACACGAAGGTGAAGTCCGCCGGGTAGAAGAACACCACCGACCACTTGCCCTTCAGGTCGGCGTCGCTGACGTCGATGAACTTGCCGTTCTTGAAAGCGGTCGCCTTGAACGGCTTAACCTCGGTGTTGATCAAGGACATGATTTCTCCATCAGTCTGAATGATTGGAGCAAGCGTCTTTCCGGTGTCCTGCCCGCGCGGCGCCGTGTCCCCATCGGGGCTACCCGTGCCGCGGCATCCCTGCCGGAAGTCTGCCCCCCCTCGTTGGTCGCTTGACACCAGGGAAGGTAGGGGTAACGGCTCAACGATGGAAGCGAAAAATACCAATCGCTTTGATCGATAAAACCGATTATTGTGCGGTGCATGAAGCCTCTGCCCACCCTGCGCCAACTCCACTACCTCGTCGCCGTCGTCGATCGCTGCCACTTCGGCAAGGCGGCGGAGGCGTGCCTCGTCAGCCAGTCCACCCTCAGCGCCGGCATCCAGGAATTGGAAAATCTGCTGGGCGCGCCGCTGCTGGAGCGCACGCGGCGGACCGTCCTGCCCACCCCGCTGGGCCGCGACATCGCCGAACGCGCCCGCACCGTGCTGAAGGGGGCGGAGGAGTTGGTGGACATGGCCCGCTCCGTGGAGGACCCGATGTCCGGGCCGCTCCATCTGGGGGTGATTCCGACCATCGGCCCTTTCCTGATCCCCCGCGTGATGCCGGCCCTGCGGGACTCCTTCCCCAAGCTGAAGCTGTTCCTGCGCGAGGACCAGACCGCCCGCCTGCTCGACCGGCTGGATTCGGGGGAACTGGACGCGGCCATCCTGGCCCTGCCCTACCCGTCCGGCGACGTGGAGACCATCGACCTCGCCGAAGACCGCTTTTCCGTGGTCTGCACACCCGACCACCGGCTGAGCCGGGTCACCGCCCCCCGCCCGTCCGACGTGGCGCTGGAGGATCTGCTGCTTCTGGAGGACGGGCATTGCCTGCGCGACCACGCGCTGGCCGCCTGCGCCATGGAAGGGGCGCGGCAAAGCGCCGCGTTCCAGGGAACCAGCCTTCATACCCTGGTCCAGATGGTCGCCAACGGGCTGGGGGTGACTCTGCTGCCGCAGATGGCGCTCGACTCGGGGATTCTTCGCGGCCTGGATGTGGTGGTCCGCCCGCTGGGCGGGGACCGGCCCTTCCGCCGGATCGGGCTGGTCTGGCGCCGCACCTCCGGGCGGAAGGAGACCTTCCGGCAGCTCGCCACGGCGCTGAAGGCGGAGATGTCCCGCGGCAGCGGACCGCAGGCACCCGCCAACGGCGACGCCAGCGTTCGGACCGCCGCCTGACGGGAAAGCGCTCGCACCGCCCCCCGCTCGCCGCGCCGGCAGGACCCTCAAAGCACGTAGGTCATCACCAGGTAGAGCACCGCCTCGCCGTCTCCCACATTGCGGTAGGCGTGGGGCGCGTCGGCGTCGAACTGGATCGTGTCGCCATCCTCCAGCCGATGGGTGCCGTCGCCGGTCTCGATCTCGACCACGCCGCGCCCGACCAGAATGTTCTCCACCGTGCCGATGGTGTGGGCGTCCGCCCGCTCGTCGGTGCCGGGGGCGAGGCGCAGTTCGTAGAACTCCACCTGCCGCTCCCCCTGGAAGGGAAACAGCGCCCGCGAGGTGAACCGCCCGTCGCGCGAGGCCAGCGGCTGGCTGTCCACCCGCCGGATCACCGTGGTCCCGCCGCTGGCCCCGCTGCTGAGCAGGCTGGAGAAGGGCACGTCCAGCGCGCGGGCGATGGTCCACAGGATGTCGATGCTGGATTGCCCGCGCCCCGCCTCGATGGCGGCCAGCTCCGCGCGGCTGTTGCCCGACAGCTTGGCGAGCGCCTCGACCGACAGGCCCTGGCGCAGGCGGAAGTTGCGGACGTTCTCGGCGATCACGCCGTTCAACCGGTCGGCGCCGCCGTCCGTCGTCCGGGGGGTCGATGTCGTGCTCATGGTCCTTGGCCCTCCCGCTCGTTCAATCCTTGCCGGCCATCGGGGGTCAGCGCGGCGCCTGCTGAATCTGGTCGAACAGGGCGCCGTCCGCGAAATGGGCCGCCTGCGCCTTGCGCCAGCCGCCGAAGACGTCATCGACGGTCACCAGCGCCACCGGGGAGAAGCGCCCGGCATACTGCCGCGCCAGTTCGGGGTGGCGGGGCCGGTAGAAGTTCCGGGCGGCGATTTCCTGCCCTTCGCGGGTGTAGAGATATTGCACATAGGCTTCCGCCACCTTGCGCGTGCCCTTGCGGTCCACCACGCCGTCCACCACGGCGACCGGCGGTTCGGTCAGGATGGACAGGGACGGCACGACGATCTCGAACCGGTCGGCGCCGAATTCCTGAAGCGCCAGGAAGGCTTCGTTCTCCCAGGCCAGCAGAACGTCGCCGACGCCCTTGCGGGTGAAGGTCAGGGCGGCGCCGCGCGCCCCGCTGTCCAGCACCGGGACGTTCCGGAACAGGGCCGCGACGAACGCCTTCGCCTTGGCCTCGTCGCCGCCGTTCGTCTTCAAGGCGTAGGCCCAGGCGGCGAGGTAGTTCCAGCGCGCCCCGCCCGAGGTCTTCGGGTTCGGCGTCACCACCTCCACCCCCGGCTTCACCAGATCGTCCCAGTCCTTGACCCGCTTCGGGTTGCCCTTGCGGACCAGGAACACGATGGTCGAGGTGTAGGGGGAGCTGTTGTCCGGCAGCCGTGCGCGCCAATCCTTGGCGATCAGCCCGGTGTCGGCGATGGCGTCCACGTCGTAGGCCAGCGCCAGGGTCACCACGTCGGCGTCCAGCCCGTCGATGACCGAGCGCGCCTGCGCCCCCGACCCGCCGTGCGACTGCCGGATGACCACCGTCTCCCCCGCCACCTCCGCCCAGGTGCGGGCGAAGGCCGGGTTGAACTCCTCGTACAGCTCGCGCGTCGGGTCGTAGGACACGTTCAGGATGGTGTTGCGCCCCGCGGCGCTGGCGGACGCCAAGGCGGCCAGGATCACACCTGCGGCGATGAGGCTGCGTCGGCTGAAGCGGGACGGCATGGACGGTTTTCCCCAGGCTTGCGATCGGTGGCAAGGCGCCGGGGGTTATTGAACACGACTGATCCCTATCAGACAAGTC
Source organism: Azospirillum isscasi (assembly GCF_030849505.1). Classification (GTDB taxonomy): domain Bacteria; phylum Pseudomonadota; class Alphaproteobacteria; order Azospirillales; family Azospirillaceae; genus Azospirillum; species Azospirillum isscasi. Next base: position 20,640 of record NZ_JAUJFI010000052.1, read on the forward strand.
GTCTTTTGCTGCACACTGTGTAATTCACATATGCACGACTATTATTTATCAGAATTTTTATGTGAAAATGAGGCGTGGACCGGCGGCACCGGACAAGCGGCGTCGCGGCGGCGGCGGTCAGGGAGGCGGTCAGGGAGGCGGTCAGGCCTGCTTGGCGTCGATGATGCCGCGGCGGATGGCGCGGGTCTTGGTGAAATGGTCCTGCAACTGCTGCCCCTCGCCCCAGCGGATGGCGCGCTGGAGAGCGGTCAGATCCTCGGTGAAACGCTGGAGGATCTCCAGGACGGCTTCCCGGTTGTTCAGGAAGACGTCGCGCCACATCACCGGATCGCTGGCGGCGATGCGGGTGAAGTCGCGGAAACCGCCGGCGGAGAACTTGATGACCTCCGACTTGGTGTCGTCCTCCAGGTCCGACGCCGTGCCGACGATGGTGTAGGCGATCAGGTGCGGCAGGTGCGAGGTGATGGCCAGCACGCGGTCGTGGTGGTTGGCGTCCATCAGTTCGACCGTCGAGCCGATGCGGCGCCACAGCTCGACCACCTTGTCCACCGCCGCCTCGTTGGCGCCGGGCGGCGGGGTGACGATGCACCAGCGGCCCTGGAACAGGGTGGCGAAGCCGGCCTCCGGCCCCGAATGCTCGGTGCCCGCCACCGGGTGGCCGGGGATCAGATGAACGCCGTCCGGGATGTGCGGGCCGATGTCGCGCAGCACCGCCTGCTTCACGGAGCCGACGTCCGTCACGATCATGCCGGGGCGCAGCAGCGGCCCGAGCGCCTCCCCCACCTCCGCGAAGGCGCCGACGGGGGTCGCCAGGATGACCAGTTCCGCCCCCTCCAGCGCTTCCGCCAGATCGGTGGTGGCCCGTTCCACGATGCCCAGTTCCACGGCCTTGGCGCAGTGCTCGGGGCTGCGGTCCGCGCAGACGACCCGCCGCGCGACTCCATAATGGGTGAGCGCCCGCGCCAGGGAGGAACCGATCAGGCCGATGCCGACGATGGCGACGCGATCGAACAGGGGAGTGGCGGTCTCGCTCATGATCTCAGGGCACCGGCTGCGGAAGGGTTGCAGAACGCCCCGCTATAAAGCACCAAGCCGCCCACTGACCAAGCGAAACTTTGGCCGGTGAGCCCCCTCGAAGCGCCTTGAAACGAAAAGGCCGGGCACAAGGCCCGGCCCCATCCGACACCATTCGACGGCGCTGCTACGCCGCCAGGAAGTCCTTCAGCGCCTGCACCACCTCGCGCATTTCGGCATCCGTGCCGATGGTGACGCGCAGGCAGCTCGGCAGGCCGTAGGACGGCATCTGGCGGACCAGGATGCCGCGGCCCTTCAGGAACAGGCGCGCCGCCTCGGCGTCGTCCTTGCCCGCGGCCTGCCCCGCAAAGTCCACCAGCACGAAGTTCGTCACGCTGGGGTGGGTCTTCAGGCCCAGCCCCTGGACCTGCTGCACGAACCACTCCCGCCATTCGGTGTTGTGGGTGCGCGAGCGCTCCAGGAACTCGGTGTCCTCCAGCGCCGCCACGCCGGCGATCTGCGCGGCGGAGGAGACGTTGAAGGGGCCGCGCACGCGGTTCAGCACGTCGGCGATCCCCGCCGGGCAATAGGCCCAGCCCAGCCGGACCGAGCCCAGCGCGAAGATCTTCGAGAAGGTGCGGGTCATCACCACGTTGGGGAAGCGGTCCACCAACTCCTGCCCCGCCGAATAGTCGTTGTGGTTCATGTACTCGGCGTAGGCCGCGTCGATGACCAGGATGACGTTCGACGGCAGGCCGGCGTGCAGGCGGGCCATCTCGTCGGCGGTGATGTAGGTGCCGGTCGGGTTGTTCGGGTTGGCGACGAAGACCAGCCGGGTGCGCGGCGTGACGTGGGCCAGCAGCGAATCCACGTCGGTGGTCAGGTTCGTCTCCGGCGCCTGGACCGGGGTGGCGCCGACCGACTTGGCGCCGATCGGGTACATCAGGAAGCCGTGCTGCGAATACAGCACCTCGTCCCCCGGCCCGGCGTAGGCGCGGATCAGCAGGGCGATCAGCTCATCGGAACCGGCGCCGCAGACGACGCGCTCCGCGTCCAGGCCGAAACGCTCCGCGATGGCCTTGCGCAGCTTGGCGGAGCCGCCGTCCGGATAGCGGTGCAGCTCGCCCGCGGCGGCCTTGTAGGCCTCCACGGCACGCGGGCTGGGGCCGAGCGCGCCTTCGTTGGAGGCGAGGCGGATGTGCCCCGCATGCTCGCCGCCGACGTAGGGGGCGATGTCGAGAATCCCCGGGCGGGGCGCCGGGCCGTTGTTCGGCTGGGTCATGTCGGGTCTCGGACCTTGCGGGCGTTATTGGGCGGGCGTTATTGGGCGGGCGTCATTGGAAAGACGAGGTGGAGAGGTGGAGCGGCACGGCGTAGCCGCCCACGATGTTGATCCGCACCGGAATCTCGCCCAGCCTTGCGGCGAAGGCGGACAGGCGCGGGTCGGTGTGGTCGACGAAGTCGGCGACCTCGACCAGATGGATGGAGGGGCCGGACGGGTCGCGGGCGTGCCAGGTGCAGAAATAGGTCGGGGCGAGCCCGCTCGTCTCCAGATGGTCCTTCAGCCGGCCGCGGCTGAGGTCGTGCCCCAGTTCGATCCCCAGAAGGGTGCGGTCGTCGCCGGTCGGCTCGTGCGGGACCAGGGCGATGGCCAGGGCGTCGCGGTCCTCGCCGCGGGCGTTGCCGCGCCCGGCGAAGGGCAGGCGGGCGACCACGCGCGGCGTGCGCGCGTCGGATGACACCAGGAAACGCCACCAGGGGTCCGCGTCGTCTTCCGCCGGATAGGGCACGACGCCGACCGTCGCGGTCCCTTCCGACACCGCGCGGATGGCCGCGGCGGGGGAGTTGACGGCGGTCATCGGGACGACGCTGCCGAAATGGTCGCGCGCCACGTCCCAGAATCCGCGGCGGTCCTCCGGCGCGTAGACGGCGACGGCGAAGGGACCCTGGAGCCGGGTGAAGGCGGTGATCATCTCCCGCCACATGCGGACGACCGCGATGGCCGGGAAGGAACCGGCGTGGCGCGCCATCAGGCGGCGCAGGATCACCGCCTCGCGCGCCGGGCGCAGATAGATCGGGACCTGGGGATTACCGCTGGCCTGCCCCTCCGCGGCCTCCATCTGGCCTTTGACGATGCCGACGCGCTCCACCACCGCCGCGCGCCGCATCAGCAGGTCGTGGATCGTATCGTCGATGTGATCGATCTCGCGGCGCAGATCGTCGAGCGGGGACTTGGGCGGAGGCATGGGGCGGGAAACCGTCGAATCCAGGGCGAATCCAAAGCCGGATAGTAGTAGTCCGCGGACGCCGCGAAATCAAAGAAAACGTTGACACTCCCAACCGCCGGTCCATAGCTATACCGTCCCGTTTTCCGGAGGCCCCCGACCCGTCATGTCCGCGCCGAATCCCGCCGCTGCCGTGCCCGCCGAACCCGCGACGCTGCCCGGTCTCCGGGTCACGCTCGGGGTGGACAGGCCCATGCGGCTGGACAGCGGGGCGGAGCTGGGCCCCTTCGAGGTCGCCTACCAGACCTACGGCACGCTGAACGCCGACCGGTCGAACGCCATCCTGATCTGCCACGCCCTGACCGGCGACCATTACGTGCTGGACCCGCATCCGGTGACCGGCAAGCCCGGCTGGTGGGAGATGCTGGTCGGGCCGGGCAAGCCGGTGGACACCGACCGCTATTTCGTCATCTGCTCCAACGTCATCGGCGGCTGCATGGGCTCGACCGGCCCGAAGGAGACCGACCCGGCGACCGGCAAGCCCTATGGCCTGGGCTTCCCCGTCATCACCATCGGCGACATGGTGCGCGCGCAGAAGCTGCTGGTGGAGCATCTGGGAATCGATCAGCTCTTCTGCGTGATCGGCGGCTCGATGGGCGGCATGCAGGTGCTGCAATGGGCGGTGGCCTATCCCGAGTCCGTCTTCGCTGCGGTGCCCATCGCCACGGCGGCCCGCCATTCGGCGCAGAACATCGCCTTCCACGAAGTGGGCCGGCAGGCGATCATGGCCGACCCGGACTGGGCCGGCGGCAACTACCTGCTGGAGGGCACGCGCCCGCACCGCGGTCTGGCGGTGGCGCGCATGGCCGCGCACATCACCTACCTGTCGGAACCGGCGCTGCACCGCAAGTTCGGGCGCAACCTGCAGAACCGGCAGTCCGTCACCTACGGCTTCGACGCCGATTTCCAGGTGGAAAGCTATCTGCGCCACCAGGGCATCACCTTCGTGGAGCGGTTCGACGCCAACTCGTACCTCTACATCACGCGGGCGATGGACTATTTCGACCTCGCCGCGGATTACGGGGGCGGCACCCTGTCCAACGCCTTCCGCAAGGACGGCAAGGGCACGCCGGTGCGCTTCTGTCTGGCCAGCTTCTCCAGCGACTGGCTGTTCCCCACCTCCGAATCGCGGGCCATCGTGCACGCCCTGAACGCGGTGGCGGCCAACGTCAGCTTCGTGGAGATCCGGACCGACAAGGGCCACGATTCCTTCCTGCTGGACGAGCCGGAATTCCATCAGGTGATCCGCGGCTTCCTGGAAGGCTGCGCGGAGCACCGCGGCCTGACACGGGCACCCACGCCATGAGCCCCCTCGACGACAATCAAGCCGCCGCCCGCACCGCCTCCGGCAACGGCATCCGGCACGACCTGAAGCTGGTCGCGGAGATGGTCGAGCCGGGCAGCCGCGTGCTGGACGTCGGCTGCGGCGACGGCGCCCTGCTGGCCTATCTGTCCCGGCGGAAGGGTGTGGACGGGCGCGGGATCGAACTGTCGATGGACGGCGTGCACCAGTGCGTGGCGCAGGGCCTGTCGGTGATCCAGGGCGACGCCGAGGCGGACCTGAAGGACTATCCGGCGGGCGCCTTCGATTACGTGATCCTCAGCCAGACCCTCCAGGCGATGCGGGAGCCGCGGACGGTGCTGGAGACGATGACCCGCATCGGGCGGCGGGCCATCGTGTCGGTGCCCAACTTCGGTTACTGGCGCATCCGGCTCCAGCTTCTGCTGAGCGGGCGCATGCCGGTGACGGAGACGCTGGGCTATCAGTGGTGGGAGACGCCCAACATCCATTTCTGCACGATCAAGGACTTCGTTGTCCTGACGGAGGACATGGGCATCCGCATCGAACGCTGCATGATCGTGGACCGCAAGGGCCGGGTGACCGGCCACGCCCATTCCGGCCTCGCCAACCTGCTGGGCGAACAGGGCGTCTTCCTGCTGCGCCGGGACTGACCGGCGCCGATTGCCGGCGCGCTCCCCGCGATGCAACCCCTGCCCCGCTGGCGCTGTTGAACGGCAAAGCCTTTTCGACACCGGTCCAGCGGGAGTTTCGCACCATGCGCCTCGTCGCCCGTTCCATCCTGGCCGCGTCCATCCTGGCCGCCGCCCCCTTGGCCGCAGTGGCCCAGACCTCGCAGCAGGCTCCGCTGATGACGGCGCCGCGCCCCGACGACACGCCGACCACCCCGCCCGCGGCGTCGCCGGAAGGGCTTGGCGGCGCCGCCCCCTCGGACGAGATGCGGCGCGCCGCCCCCTCCGTCGCCGCGATCCCCCACCTGCTGACCCCGGAGGAGGCCCGGACCCTGATCGGCAAGGAGGTGCGGACCCGCGACGGACAGCCGGGCGGCTCCATCAAGGACTTCACTCTGGACGGCAGCGCCGCCTCGGTCGAGCGGATCGTGCTGGCCCCGGCGGCGGACGGCGGTGCGGACGGAACGCTGCGGTCCCTGCCGGTCAGCATGCTGCGCACCGACATCGCGGGCGCGGCGCGGGGTGCCGACGGTTCCACGCCGCCGACGCTCGACATCCCGGCCTCCGAACTCGCGCGGGCTCCGGAATTCACCTATGGCGAGGGTGTGAAGACGGTGACGGGCCAGCCGCAATAGCGGACCGGGCTCCTCCTCACGGCTCCTCCGACACGCGCCACGCGCCGGACCCCGCGGGACGGCGCGCCGGGGCGGCCCCGCCGGGAAGCGGGACGATCAGGCGGCGTTTGGTCGGCTGCTGGGTCTTGCGCGGCACCCCGGCGAAGATCTGCTTGGACGCCTCGATCATCGTGACCCCGGCGAAAGCCTTGAACCAGCGCCCGCCCACCTCCTCCCAGGCCGGCGCGGTCTTCAACAGGAAGCGCGAGCGCAGCGGCGGCAGGAACAGGGCGTGGCCGGTGCGCTCCGGCACGAACATGGTGTCGCGCAGCACCTGCTTCAGTTGCGAGGCCGAATAGGGGAAGCCGTGCCCGAAGGGCGTCCAGTCGGCCCGCGCCCACAGGCCGCGGCGGTTCGGCACGACCACCAGAACCCGCCCGCCGCCGGCCAGCACGCGCCAGATCTCCCGCATCATCGGGCGGAGCTGCTCCGTCCCCTCCAGCCCGTGGACCAGCAGCACGCGGTCCACCGACATGTCGGCCAGCGGCAGGTCCGCCTCGTCGCCCAGCGCCACCAGACCCGGACCGCCCGGCGGCCAGAAGGTCACGCCCTGGGTCGCCGGCATGATGGAAAACACCCGCTCCGCCTCCTCGCGGAAGGGCTGCAGGTACGGCGTCGTGTAGCCGACCCCCAGCACGATCTGCCCGCGCAGGTCGGGCCAGATGGTGCGGATGCGCCGGCGGATCATCCGCCGCGCCGCCTGCCCCAGCCCGGACTCGTAGAATTCACGGAGATCGACGATATCGGTGTACATGGTCATCCGAGGCTATCACGATTCGGTTCAACGGCCATTCACTTGGGCCATTCACTTGGGCCATTCACTTGGGAGGAGCCCCAGGCCATGGAGATCCACCTCGTTCCGGCTTTCGCCGACAATTACATCTACCTGCTGCGCGACCCGGCCAGCGGCGCCGTGGGGGTCGTGGACCCCGGCGACGCGCAGCCGGTGCTGGCGGAACTGGACCGGCGCAACTGGACGCTGACGCACATTTTCAACACCCACCATCACAACGACCACATCGGCGGCAACCACGCGCTGAAGGCGCGCTATGGCGCCGACGTGATCGGCGCACGCGCCGACGCGGCCCGCATACCCGATATGGAGACGTGCCTGGACGAAGGCGAGACCATTTCGTTCGGATCGCTCACCGCCCGCGTGCTTTTCATCCCCGGCCACACCTCCGGCCACATCGCCTTCTGGTTTCCGGAGGCCAAGGCCGTGTTCTGCGGCGACACGCTGTTCGCGCTCGGCTGCGGACGGCTGTTCGAGGGCACGCCCGCCCAGATGTGGTCCTCGCTGGTGAAGCTGCGCGGCCTGCCCGACGACACGCGGGTCTATTGCGGCCACGAATACACCCTGTCCAACGCCCGCTTCGCCGTGACGGTGGAACCGGACAACGCCGCCCTGAAGGCCCGCGCGGCGGCGATCGCCGCCCTGCGCGAGCGGGGAGAGCCGACCATCCCCTCCTCCATCGGCACCGAGAAGGCCACCAACCCCTTCCTGCGCGCCGACCTGCCGGAGGTTCAGGCCGCCCTCGGCATGGCCGGCGCCGACCCGGTGGCGGTGTTCGCCGAGATCCGCGGCCGCAAGGACCGCTTTTAAGAACGGGCGCCGCCGGATTACTCTGGTGCCCACCGAACGGGAGGAGAGTTTTTCATGAAGCTGCGCTGGAGCCCGACCTCGCCCTACGTCCGCAAGGTCGCGATGGTCATCATCGAATGCGGGCTGGATTCGGCGGTCGAGAGGCAGCAGACCAACGCCTGGGCGCCGGACACCGACCTGCCGGCAGACAACCCGCTGGGCAAGGTGCCGGCCCTGGTCCTGGAGGACGGTTCGGCGCTCTACGACAGCCCGGTGATCGCGGAATATCTGGACACGCTGCACGACGGCCAGCGCCTGTTCCCGGCTTCCGGCCCGGCGCGCTGGACGGCGCTGCGCCAGCAGGCCCTGGCCGACGGCATCTGCGACGCGGCCATCCTGCGCCGCCTGGAATTGCAGCGGCCCGACGGCGAGCGGTCCGAATCCTGGGCCGAGCGGCAGCGCCGCGCCGTCGCCCGCGCGCTGGACGTGCTGGAGGCGGAGGCCACCGACCTGGACGGGACGCTGACCATCGGCACGCTGTCCATCCTGGTGGCGCTCGGCTACCTGGATTTGCGGTTCGGGCACGAGGACTGGCGGATCGGGCGCCCGGCTCTGGCGGCGTGGTTCGCCTCGGCCTCCGACCTCGACAGCTTCCGCCGCACCGCACCGCCCCCGGCGTGAGGCGGGGCGCCGGGGCGGATCCTGTGTCCGCCCCGGTCCGGAAAGCGGAGGTCAGGCCGTCAGCGACGCCGGGTTGGTCTTCTTCCGCTGCTTCTGAACGCCGGGGAAGACCTCGTTGAAGTCGCGGAACAGGGCCTTGTAGTTCTCGGGAACCCGGTAAGCCTTCTTCTGGAAGCCGTCCGGCAGCTCGTCCAGCTCGGCCATGCCGCTCCAGCCCTCGGCCATCGGAAAGGCGTAGTACGGGTAATCCCGCGGAACGCCCCTGGCGCGGATCACGTTGATCGCGCGCCCGCGCTTGCGGGCGGCGGCGATCCGGTGCATGCCGTCGTTGATGATCCACACGGCGCGCCCGTCCGGCTCCACCGACTCCTCGACGATCGGCGGGGTCAGCGGGATCGGCCCCTCCTCCTCGCCGTCGCGCTCGATCCAGAACAGCACCGCGCCGGTCAGGGCGAAGACGTCGATGCCATGGGGACGGAACAGCTGTTCGAGCGTCAGCACGTTGTCGAGATCGCTCTTCAGCACATAGCGCTGCGTCGGCGCCAGCGTCTCCGGGTCCACCGACGGGGCCAGTTCCAGCGTGGCGTTCTCGTAAACAAAAGGCCGATCGAAGCCCTTCAGCCGCGTCTTCTTGAAACGGGCCAGGGTTTCTTCGGTGGACAGCGTCTCCCAACGCAACAGTCGCATGAGGTCACCGGACGGTCAGAGAGGCGGAAGAGACACCCGCGTCGTCAACGGTCAACGCGGCGATGGAGGGGACGATCAGATCCGGACGGGGCAGTTCCCCGCTTTCGACGCCGTGCCGATAGGTCCGTTCCTTGTCGGGCCGGTGCATCAGCCACACCGTCTTCATGCCCAGCGCGAGCGCCGGGGCCATGTCGTTGTCGTAGGAATCGCCGATCATCGTGCAATTCTCCGGCGGGCAGCCGGCGGCGGCCAGTGCGTGCCGGTAGATCGCCGGGTCCGGCTTGGCAACGCCGACGCGGTAGGACAGCACGGTCAGGCCGCTGTGGGCGAGCGGACCGAACAGGCGCTTGAAGCTCGCGGCGTAGGGGTGCCAGATGTTGGACACGAAGCCATAGCGGAGCCCGCGATCGCGCAGCGCGGACAGCAGCGCCCCGGCGCCCTCGATCACCGAAGGCCCGGTCACCTGCGTCTCCCAGACGTCCGCCGCCGCCCGTTCCGCCTCGGGACGCCCGGCCTGGAACTCCCCGACCAGCAATTCGGCGAGGTCCGCCGGCGATTCGATCGCCGTGGTGAGCAGGCAACGGTCGAGCCGCTTGCGCTGGGCCTCGTCGAGACCCAGGGCGGCGGCGACGAAGCGCGCCGGGGCTTTCGGCGGCCCTTCGATGAGGCTGGCGCCGATGTCGAGAAGGATCACGGGGGCCGGCGCGGTCACGATGCGGACCCCGGCTTGGCCTTCGCCTTCAGGCGTGCCTCGTGGATCGCCAGTTGGCGGCCGACATAGAGGGCGTGCGACAGCTCGGAGATCGCGCCGTCGCGGGCGATCTGGCCCTCGATGTCCTCCGCCGTCCGCCCGCGGTAGCGGGCCAGGGTTTCCCCGCCCGACTTCAGGTCGGCCACGATGTCCGCCGCCTCGTCGTCGATGGTGAAGGTGAAGTAGCCGTTGGGGTCCTCGCGCAGCTCGCGCTTGCCGGTGGCGCGGTCCAGTTCGCGGTCGTCCTTCTTGGCGTCCCGGATCTGCTGGGCCAGATCGAAGCGCTCGGTCGAACCGGGATCGATCGAAATGGAATGGCTGATCACAGTGATAGGGCCAAGGGGGATGTTCCCCGCAAGCTCACCGACCAGCCTCTGGACGGCCATCAGGCCATAGAGGTTCTTCAGCCAGGCGCTCATGGTGTTGTGCGCCCGGAAGGTGGCGGACAGGGTCAGCCGGTCCTGGAACACGCGGAAGAACAGGGTGACCAGGCAGGGCGTGCTCTGGGTCTCCGGCGCCACCATGTCGAAGGACGGGTCCCACAGCGTGACGTAGGCGCCGCGGCTGGTGGGGTCGGCGCGCAGCTTTTCCGCCGCCACCGTCAGCGTGTCGATGACGGTGCCGGCGCCGTCCCGCCAATAGCCGCGCAGCCGGTTGCCGTAGCTGTAGGCCAGCGTTTCCGGCAACTCGCCGTCCAGCAGGTTCCGCTGGTAGGCGGAGAACTCCGCCAGCGAGAAGCCGTAGGGGCGCAGGTGCTCGTCGGCGTCGGGAACCGGCTCGGTCACCACGACCTTGAGGTTCTGGAGTTCCAGCCGCTTCTTCGTGCCCGACGCGACGCTCGGGATGCCGAACCGCATGATGCGGAAGACGATCTCCTCCCAGGCGTCGAGCGGCCCCCGGCGGACGACCACATGGGCGCGCGGCTCGGACGGGAAATAGTTCGGCTTGAAGCTCGGCAGCGGCGCTTCAACGCGGTCGCGCAGCGGCGGCTGCACCGGCGGCAGCGCGGCGAAGAAGGCGGTGATGCCGTCCTTAGTCTCGGCCAGCGACGGCTTGCCGAATCGGGCGACGCTGCAATGGCCGACCAGCAGGGCGGGATCGAACAGGGTGTCGAGGTACCGTTCGGTGCCGACGATGCGGTAGCGCTGCTGCCCCATCCGCTCCGCCGGCTCGACGCCGTTGGTCAGCAGGCTTTCGATCTCCGCCGCCGAACCGCTCATGTCCTGGCCGAAGACCAGCAGGTGCCGGATCTGCGGATTCCACAACAGGTTGCGGATCATCTGCGGCAGGCCGTCGCCGTACAGGTTCGCGACGACCGCCACGCGGGAGGTCGCCGGATCGAGATCGACCCCGAGGCGCCGCAGGAAATCCACCGCCGTGTCCGTGGGGGTCCACAGCGTGGTGATCCCGACGTCGCCGGCCGGGTTGACGACCGTCAGCCGCTCCGGAAAGTAAAGCGCCTCGAAGGCGAGGGGCATATCCGCTCCCCTCGTCAGGACTGCTCGAGGTTGATCCGGCTCGGCAGCGGGTCGAGCTGGTCACGGTACTTGGCGTCGGGGCGCGCGGCGTAGGGCTTGGAGGTCGGCGACATCAGCGTCTCGAAGCTCAGCGCGCAGATCCGCATGCCCGGGCGCAGCGCCAGCGGCAGCCGTCCGCAATTGAAGAATTCCAGAGTGATGCGGCCGTTCCAGCCCGGATCGATGGTGTGGGCGGTGGCGTGCACCATCAGGCCCAGCCGCGCGAGGCTGCTGCGCCCGTCCAACCGGCCGGCGATGTCGTTCGGCAGCCCGATCCGCTGCACGGTGATCCCCAGCACCAGCTCGCCCGGATGCAGGAAGAACGGCTCCCCGACGGGGACCTCCACCCGGTCCATCAGCTTGTCGGGAACCTGGCTGGGATGGCCCTCGGGCGGGGCGAGGTCGACGAAGGCCGCCTTTCCCGGCGGGAAGACCTGGAAGGCGCTGCCGAGCTGGAGATCGACCGACATGGCGCCGATGTGGCTCTCCGCCGGCAACGGGTCGATCTCGATGCGTCCTTCGGCCAAGTGTCGGCGAATATCGACGTCTGACAGCTTCATTCTTTCCGAACCTCCTGGCGGAGCCGCAAACGCGGCGGTTCCGGTCGCGTACCAAGCGCCCTCTATAGCCCGATCGACGCCTCTCGACAACATGCACGCCAGCCCATTAGATGGGCGCCGGTTTCGCAGAAGGGGTGATGGGATATGGCAGGTCCGTCGAACGGCAGCGCGGCAATGGACGACGTTTTCGAGGCGCGGCGCCTGTCCGTCATCCTCGGCGACACCCTGCCCGCGGGCGCGCCGCCCGATGCGGATTCCCTGTTCCGGACCCGGGTGGCCGAGCATGGGGAGAGGGTCCGCCGCCTGCGCGGGGCGGAGTCGCCGCTGTTCGTGGAGAACAACGACCTCGCCGCCTACGCCACCCCCGGCGGGCCGCTGCCGGAGCTGATCCTGGTCGGCGACAATCCGGGGCGCCGGGAGTTCGAGCATTCCGTGTATCTGTGCGTCAAGGGACGCGCCGGGGCCATGGCCCACAGCTTCTTCGACGGGGTTTTCGGCGCCCGGTCCTTCCGCACCAAGGTGATGGTGCTGAACAAAAGCTCCTTCCACACGCCGCGCACGGTGGGCCTGACCGAGGCGATGCGCGGCGGTTCCGCCATCGGCGACGCCATCCGGCGCGACCAGGAGGAGAACGCCCGCCTGATCGCCGACTCGGTGGCGCTGCTGGGCATCCCGGTCGTCACCATCGGCATGGAAAGCGGCGGCACGACCTTCCAGAGCTTCCGCAAGGCGCTCGAACTGCGGTACCGCGCCTTCGGGAACCCGCCGGCCACGTTCCAGGGGGCGCGCCTCGCCAGCCCCTTCCGCAAGGTCCCGCACTTCTCGCTGTCCAAGATCTTCTGCCGCAACGCCGATCCGGCCTGGAACGCCGCGCTGGACCGCTTCCTGGCCCGCCACGCGGCGGTTCCCGGCCTGCGGACGGACAACGGCAACGTCTCGTCGAAGGTTCTCCTGGGGCTGGGGGACGGCGCCCTGCTCGCCGATTACCTGGACACGGTGATCCTCGGAAACGGCGGATAACCGCCACACCCCACGGGGGCCCGATGCGAGGGCTCATGTCCCGCCGGAAGCGACCGGCGAGGCTTGGATAAGGAAACGCGGGTGTTCGACGAGACGGTCGGTCTGACGGTCATCATCCTGGCCATCGCCACGCTGTACGCCGCGGTCGGTCAGGCGGGCGCCTCGGGCTATCTGGCCGTCATGGGCATCGCCGGGCTGGACCCGGCGACGATGAAGCCGGCGGCGCTCGCCCTGAACCTCCTGGTGGCGGCCATAGGCACCGCCCGCTTCGCGCGCGCGGGGCTGTTCGACTGGCGCGCCTTCTACCCGTTCGGCGTCCTGGGCATGCCCTTCTCGTTCCTCGGCGGAACGCTGCATCTGCCGCCGCATCTCTATTACCCGCTGGTCGGCGCCATCCTCCTGCTGGCGGCCCTGGAGCTGGCGCGCTCCACCTGGGCCGCGCGCGGGATGCCCGAGGGAACGGACCCGGTCAAGCCCCCCTTCCTGCCGGCGCTCGCCGCCGGGGCCGCGGTCGGTTTCCTGTCCGGGATGACCGGCACGGGCGGCGGCATCTTCCTGGCGCCGCTGATCCTGCTCATGGGGTGGGTCGAGACCCGCCGCGCCGCCGCGGTGTCCGCCGCCTACAACCTGCTGAATTCGGCGGCGGCGCTGGCCGGGACCTGGACGGCCGCCGCCGCCCTGC
>NZ_JAUJFI010000053.1 GCF_030849505.1 Azospirillum isscasi
AAGCTTTCGAAACTGAAGTCTCTTACTGCTTGACCGAGATGCTCAAGCGACCCGCGATGCCGGTCCCCTCCGGAACCGACCCGCGGCCAACGGTCCATGCCGCCGCCTGCGCATCCCTTCTCACAACACGGTATCAACGATGTCAATGATCCCGCGGCCCTGAAGGACCGCAACACCCCGCGCCCGACCCCTTTCAGAGGAGTGGGCCGCCAGGGCCAGTACCGATGTGGTTGAAACCTGGAGACGAACAACACAGCGCCGACTGCTCAGCGCCGTTCTTGACTGTCTTTCGATTTTTAACCCGTCGCTGTCGCCCTTGTCGGCGGCACCGCGTCGGTGGAGCGGTTTATAGGCGTCCCCCCTCGATCGGCGCAAGCGCTTTTTTGCGTTTGCATGAAAAATTCTTCACGGATCGACTTATCACCGAAGTCCAAGCTGGAATCGGTGTATGTCCCACCCCTCCAACGAACCGGGCGCCCGCAATAGCAAAGCCCCGGTCCGGGAGGACGGCCTGCCGTGCCCAACCGATTGCCGCATCAGCCCTATCGGGTTGACAGTGACAAAAAGGGTGCGCATGGTCGCTTATAGAAGGTGGTAGCTCCTTGGGCGGCACGACAGGCCGTCCCTGCAACGGTCCGAAACGTGTGAGGAAGCATAGGAGGATGACGGTGCGTTCGAGGCTCGGTGGCCTTCCCACGCTCGCCCTGATTGCCGCTGGTCTGGCGGGGCTCCTCTCCCACACGGCCACACAGCCCGCTTACGCGGCGGGTGGGCGTACGGCTCCGCCGGAGCGGGCCGCCAAGGATACGAACAAAGGCACGAGCGAGGAGGACGACAACCGGTCTCCGTCCGCGCAGCGTCACATCCTCTCGGTCGGCCGCGGCGACACTCTGATGGACATGCTGACCGGGGCTGACGTCCCGGCGGACGAGGCGACCAACGCCATCGCGGCGCTCCGCAAGGTCTACGACCCGCGCAAGCTCCAGGTCGGCCAGCAGGTCACCGTCCTGTTCGAGCCGCGCCGCGGCGGCACCAAGCGTTTCGTCGGGCTGGAGTTTCTCCCGGACGTGGTGCGCTCCGTCTCCGTGTCCCGCAAGGGCGACGCCGACTTCACCTCCAGCGAATCGGAGAAGGCGGTCACCCGCCTGCCGGTCGCCGCCCAGACGGTGATCCGGTCGAGCCTGTTCGAGGCGGGCAGCGCCGCGGGCGTGCCGGTTTCGGTGATGATGGCGCTGATCCGCGACTATTCCTATGACGTGGACTTTCAGCGCGACCTTCAACCGGGCGACCGGTTCGAGGTCCTTTACGAGCGTCTGGTCACCGCCGACGGCAAGAACGCCGGAGAGGGCGACGTGCTCTACGCCGCCCTTGTCCTGAGCGGCAAGGAATACCCGATCTACCGGCACAAGAGCCGGGATGGCCGGATCGACTATTACAACCGCGACGGGGAAAGCATCCGCCGCGCTCTGCTGCGCACGCCGATCGACGGCGCCCGCATCACGTCGGGTTTCGGCATGCGCCATCACCCGATCCTGGGCTTCAGCAAGATGCACAAGGGCATGGACTTCGGCGCGCCGACCGGTACGCCGATCTATGCCGCCGGCGGCGGTGTGGTCGAGGAGGTCGGGCCGAACGGAGCCTACGGCAACTACATCCGCATCCGCCACAACACCCAGATCGCCACGGCCTATGCCCATCTGAGCCGTATCGCCAAGAGCACGCGCCGGGGCGCCCGCGTGGATCAGGGCGACATCATCGGCTATGTCGGCACGACCGGACGGTCCACCGGCCCGCACCTGCATTACGAGGTGCTGAAGGGCGGCCAGCAGATCAACCCGAAGAGCATCGACCTGCCCACCGGCGACAAGCTGGAAGGCCGCGAGTTGCAAGCCTTCGAACAGACGGTGCGTTCGCTGGAGAAGACCTTCGAACAGGCGCGCAGCGGCCTTCAGCTCGCCCGCACCCCGGGTTCGCACGACGACAAGGGCTGCACGAAGGCGACCACCTGCTGAGGGAGCGCCTTGCGCCGGCGTTCTACTCCTGGTGAAGAAAACGGCGGATGGCGTCGGCGAGAATCTGAATGCCCTTCTCGTCGTCGTCCGCCATCTTGCGGAGACGGTCGCGCATGGCCTGGACCTGCGGCTTCATCTGGGCCGCCTTGGCAATGGCCAGTTGCGCCTCTTCCGGTTTCATGACGTCGTCGTCGGCCATGGCATGCTCCCTCAACTCACGGTCAGGATGAGACAGTCGGCTCCGTGTTTCAACGGTCCCTCTCTCAACGATAAAGGCCGACGCTCTCCACTGCCTGCCCGCCGGTTCCCAGCTTGAACTCCGTGACGCCCGGCGCGCTGTCCGGGTTGATGCCGCCCAGATCGAGCCAGCCCACGCCACGCGCCTTGAGCGCCAGCGCCGCCCGCCACAACACCAGCCGCATCGCTCCGCTCTTGCGCCCCGAATCGCTGGACCAGCCGATCTGGTAGGTGGCCGAGCCGCCATGGATGTAGAAGAGAGCGCTCGCCGCCGGCTTGGCATCCTTGGAACGGGCATCGTTGGAACGGCCTTCCAGTGCGGCGGCCATCAGCACCCCGTCGCCCTTCCCGGCCCCGCCCTTCACCAGAGCGTTGCGGATGCGCACGGCCAGCGCGCCGGTCATCGGGCGGAACTGCTTGGTCAGGGCCTGCTCATGCTCCTGCTTCATCAGCCAGGGCAGGTTCTTGGCCTCCCAGTCCAGGTCGATGACCAGACCGGCCTTCTCCGCCCCCTTCAGCCGCTGGCGCCAATCACGGGCCATCGCAGCGCGCAGTTCCTCCTCGCCGCGGGAGAGATCCAGCCAGACCGTCCGGTAACCGGGGCCGAAGCGGCGGAAGCCGCAGCGGCGCAGCATCCCGTCCGCCTCGGGACCGGCGGCGAGTTCTGGAAGCAGGCTGGCGCGGTTCAGGGGATTGTCGGGACAGGCCCGGCGCAGCAGACGGAAAGCCGCCTCCTGGGTCGCCAGGTCCGGCTCCACCCCGTCGAGCCACAGGGGGCCGCGGTGGATCTGGCGCTGGTGGAACAGACGGAACATCCGGCGTTCCAGAAGCTGCACGAGGCCGATGGGCGCGCCGTCCCGCCGGATCAGGCCGAGCCGCGGCACGAAGCCGTGGGTGCGCCCCATGGCGCCGGCGTAGGCGAAGCACTGCGGCAGGGTGGAGCGGGGAATGCGGGCGAAGAAGGACGCCCACTCCCCCACCGTCCCTTCGTTCCACAGGATGGTGACGGCACCTTCGGACGGGATGGGAGACGGCATGGGACGGGGTCCGGCGTCAGGCGGGCGGCAGAGCCGAGGTGGCCTCTTCGAGCTGTGCGAAGCTCGGCCTGTATTCGGGTTCCAGCACGTTTCGCGAGTATTCCACGGAGATGGCCGGTGCGTAGCCGGACAGATGCGCGATCAGACCGATCTTCATCGCCTGATAGTATTTGCCTTCGGCGTGATAGATGTTCTTCAGGCCGCTGGCGATGGGCGCCAGGAAGCCGTACGCCACGAGAATGCCGGTGAAGGTGCCGACCAGCGCGCCGCCGATCAGCTTGCCCAGAACCTCCGGCGGCTCGGTGATCGACCCCATGGTGTGAATCACGCCCAGCACCGCCGCCACGATGCCCAGCGCCGGCACGGCGTCCGCGACCGCCTGGATGGCGTCGGCGATCCGCTGGTGCTCGTGGTGCATGGTCTCGATATCCTCGTCCATCAAATCCACCAGCTCGTGCGGGTTGTCGGCGCCGAGCGACATCAGGCGGAGATAGGTACAGAGGAAGGCGATGGCGTGATGGTCACCGTAGAATTTTGGAAACTGCTGGAAAAGTGGTGAATCCTCTGGTTTCTCGATGTGTTGTTCTAGGGCGAGCAGGCCCTTGGTCTTCGCGATCTTGAAGACCTGATACATCATGGTGAGAAGTTCGAGGAAATCCTCTTTCTTGTATTTCGGCCCTTTGAACAGGTGGCCGAGTTCCTTGCCTGTGTGTGTGACGACCGCTTTTGGATTGGCGATCAGGAACGCACCGGCGGCGGAGCCCAGGATGATCATGAACTCGAAGGGCATCCACAGCACGCCCATATGGCCGCCGCCCAGCACATACCCGCCGAAGACGCTGAACACCACGACACCGAAGCCGATCATCACGAACATGTCTTCAGTCCTCCAGCGTCATTCTCAGTGTCTTGGCCGCCCTGCCCCGAGGAAAAACCGGTCATCCAGGCGTGCCTGCGTTCAGCCGGCACAGTGACGCAGCAATCCCTTGAGTTTTTGTAAACTTCTCGGCGCCGGACGCGATCCTAGCCGTGACAAAGGGTCCTGTCACGAAAGGAGTACCCGCAAAGCGTTCCGCCGATCCGGTGCGCCCGCAAAGGAAAGGGCCGCCCGAAGGCGGCCCCTCCCTTATGCACAGGATGACGCGGGAACAAGCCCGGCCGTCAGCCGATCCGCCACGTGTCCGGAGCGTTTTCCAGACGCTTCAGGAGCGCCACGCGCTGCTGTTCGATCTCGTCCGGCAGGTGGCTGCCGAAGCGGTTGAACAGCTCCTCCTGGTCCTTGGCCTCGGCCTCGGCTTCCTTCCGGTCGATGTCCATGATCTTCCGGAACTTGTCCTCGGCGAAGTCCAGCCCGGCCCAGTTCAGGTCCTGGTAGCGGGGCATGTAGCCGAACGGGCTTTCCGCCGGCTCCGCCGCACGGCCGCGGACGCGGTCGACGATCCAGCGCAGGACGCGCATGTTGTCGCCGAAGCCCGGCCAGACGAACTTGCCGTTCTCGTCCTTGCGGAACCAGTTGACGCGGTAGATGCGCGGCAGGTTCTCCACCTTGCCTTCCATCGCCAGCCAATGATTCCAATAGTCGGCCATGTTGTAGCCGCAGAAGGGCAGCATGGCGAAGGGGTCGCGGCGGATGGCGGCCTGCCCAACGGCGGCGGCGGTCGCCTCCGAGCCCATGGTCGCGGCCCAGTACACGCCCTCACGCCAGTTGTAGGACTCGAACACCAGCGGGAAGGTCTTGGACAGGCGGCCGCCGAAGATGAAGGCGGAGATCGGAACGCCCGCGGGGTCTTCCCAGGCCGGATCGATCGACGGGCACTGGTCCGCCGGGGCGGTGAAGCGCGAGTTCGGGTGCGCGGCGGGACGGCCCGAAGCCGGGGTCCAGTCGTTGCCCTGCCAGTCGATCAGGTGCGCCGGCGGCTCGTCGGTCAGACCCTCCCACCACACGTCGCCATCGTCGGTCAGCGCGACGTTGGTGAAGATGACGTTGGCGTGCAGCGTCTTCAGCGCGTTCGGGTTCGACTTCAGGCTGGTGCCCGGCGCCACGCCGAAGAAGCCGGCCTCCGGGTTGATGGCGCGCAGCGTGCCGTCCGGCTGCGGCTTCACCCAGGCGATGTCGTCGCCGATGGTGCGGACCTTCCAACCTTCGAATTCCGCCGGGGGAACCAGCATGGCGAAGTTGGTCTTGCCGCAGGCCGACGGGAAGGCGGCGCCGACATAGGTCTTCTCGCCCTCCGGGCTTTCGACGCCCAGAATCAGCATGTGCTCGGCCAGCCAGCCCTGCTCGCGGCCCATGGAGGAGGCGATGCGCAGCGCGAAGCACTTCTTGCCGAGCAGGGCGTTGCCGCCGTAGCCCGAGCCGAAGGAGACGATCGAGTGATCGGCGGGGAAATGGACGATGTACTTGTGCTCGGCGTTGCAGGGCCAGGCCACGTCCTTCTGGCCGGGCTCCAGCGGCGCGCCGATGGAGTGCAGGCAGGGCACGAAATCGCCGTCGCCCAGGATGTCCAGCACCTTCTGGCCCATGCGGGTCATCAGGCGCATGTTCACCGCGACATAGGGGCTGTCGGAGAGCTGCACGCCGATGTGCGCGATGTCGGAGCCCAGCGGACCCATGCTGAAGGGCACCACATACAGGGTGCGGCCGCGCATGCAGCCGTCGAACAGCCCGTCCAGCTTCGCCTTCATCTCCGCCGGAGCGACCCAGTTGTTGGTCGGGCCGGCGTCTTCCTTACGCTCGGAGCAGATGAAGGTCCGGTCCTCGACGCGCGCGACGTCGCCCGGATCGGAGCGGCAGAGGAAGGAGTTCGGGCGCTTGGCCTCGTTCAGCTTGATGAAGGTGCCCGATTCCACCATCTCGGCGCACAGGCGGTCGTATTCCTCCTGCGATCCGTCACACCAGTGAACCCGCTCGGGCTTGCATTTGTTCGCGATCTCCTCGACCCAAGCCAGGAGCTTCTTGTTCCGCGTGCGCGTCGTTCCGGTCATCCTTTGCCTCTCACTCGTCTCCGGGTCCGCCGCCCCGTTCAGTCGGGGTCCGGCGCCCGGAGGTCCAGACGGCTGGCCTTTTCGGCCCTTGTCGAAAGCCGTCGTCGTTCGGTAGCGGTGTCTTTCCGCCGGCTCACACCACCGCAGCCCGGCCCGAAGGCCGGACCGCGGTCATCCCGACACGCCCCCCGGGCGCGTCCGATGTCCTGACTGGCAAGAGAGGGGTGGCCCCAAGGCCACAAACCCAAAACGGCAACGGGTCGGTCCGTTATGGTCCACTGACGTTTTCTCCTGGTTGCGCTTTTTGCGCGCCGCTTGCCGCGGCGTCGGGGTTAGCCGTCACGATCGTTCGAGTCACTTTCGCCATCGGCCACGCCGGGTGCGCTCCGGCGGGCCTGCCGGGCGAGCCCGGCGAGAGTGACCCTAGCGTCTTCGGGGTTTTCCACGCTGTGATCGAAATCAACCCGCGCCATTTCGCCGCTGCGGCGCAGGTCGCAGCCGTCGGGGTCGATGCCGGTCATGATCCAGTCTTCAGCGCCTTCGGGGCGGCGTTTGGCCAGAACCGTGGCGTAAAGCCGCAAGGCGTCGGCGTGGTCGGCGTTCATGTGGCTCAGGATGGCGGCCTCGGCCCCGGCCAGCGCGGCGGGAACGCCGGGCAGCAGAAGATCGGCCCGGTCGAGCCATGCCACCCGCCCGAATCCGGCCACCAGATGGGCGCGCTTCACCGACACGGCGTAGATGCCGAAATCGCCGAACCCGGCGTAGAGCGCGGCACCGGGATGGCGCGCCAGGAAACGGGCGCGGTGGCGCGGTTCGTCGGAGCGCTCCGCCCGCCCGAGAACGGACAGTCGCGGCCCGGACAGCGGTTCCGCCAGCCCCGCCGTTCCGTCGAACAGCAGGCCGACGCGCGGGTCCCGCGCGATGTTCTTCGTGTGGTCGGCAAGGGTGGAGAGAAGAAGGAGCGGCGTTCCGTCCAGATCGAAGGCCACCTGGACCAGCGAGGGATAAGGCCAGCCGCCGCACGCCGCGCCCTGACCGCCGTCCCCGCGCAGGGCGGTGGACAGTGCCGCCAGGCCAACCGCACGCATCAGGCGCCTTGCGGCACCTCCCGTTTGGCCGCCGGCGTCGGATGACTCCGCGGCGCCCGGCCCCGATGGGGTCGGACCGATGGGGGACTCGTCGGAACTCATGCCCTGAAACGAATGCGTTCTCCCGCGCGGCACCGTTTCCCCGGCGCCGCATTGGTGCCATATTGGCCCAGAAAAATAGGTTGGGAAAAGCGAAAAGTTGGCTTTTCATGCCTTTGCGCCGCCAAATCGGCGGCGTGGAGAACAGGTGAGCCCGCATTTCGAAATAAGTCGAAACCATTCTTCCGTGGTAAGCGAAGGAAACGGCCCGCCCTTCCGCGGACATTGGTGGCCGGTGCCGGAGCGTGTGATTGGGAACGCGAACGACATGTCTCACACCGTAGCGCTGGTGGACGACGACCGGAACATCCTGACCTCCGTCGCCATGGCGCTGGAGGCGGAGGGGTTCGAGGTGCGCACCTACACCGACGGCGCCGAGGCGCTGCGCGGCCTGACCCAGCGCCCGCCGGACCTTGCCGTGCTGGACATCAAGATGCCGCGGATGGACGGGCTGGAGCTGCTGCAGCGCCTGCGCCAGACCAGCCACCTGCCGGTCATCTTCCTGACCAGCAAGGACGACGAAGTGGACGAGTTGATGGGCCTGCGCATGGGCGCGGACGACTACATCAAGAAGCCCTTCTCGCAGCGCCTGCTGGTGGAGCGCATCCGCACCCTGCTGCGCCGCGAGGCGGCGACCCGCGACAAGACGGCGCCGGAGCCGGGCGTGCTGCTGACCCGCGGCCCGCTGGTCATGGACGGCGCCCGCCATGCCTGCACCTGGAAGGGCCAGCCCATCGACCTTACGGTGACCGAATTCCTTCTGGTGAGGGCGCTGGCCCAGCGCCCCGGCCATGTGAAGAGCCGCGACCAGCTCATGGACGCCGCCTATGGCGAGAACGTCTATGTGGACGACCGCACCATCGACAGCCACATCAAGCGGCTCCGCAAGAAGTTCAAGGCCATCGATTCCGACTTTGCGCAGATCGAAACGCTCTATGGCGTCGGTTACCGATACAAGGAGTAAGGCCGGCGACCCGGACCGCGCCGTCCGCCCGCCCGTCACGCCCCGCGTGCCGGACCGGGCCACGGCCTGGCGCCGGGTGCGCGGCGTGCCGTCGCCGCTGACCCTGCGGATTCTCGCCGTCAACGTGCTGGCGCTGCTGCTGCTGGTCGGCGCCCTGCTCTATCTTGGCCGCTACCAGGACCGGCTGGTCCAGGCGGAGCTGGACGCGCTGGAGACGGAAGCGCGCATCTTCGCCTCGGCGCTTGGCGAGGGCGCCGTGCAGCGCGCCGCGGAGGAGCCCGAGCAGGGCCAGGAAAGCTACGAGCTGTCGCCGGAGCTGGGGCGCCAGATGATCCGCCGGCTGGCGCTGGCGACGGAGACGCACACCCGGCTGTACGGCCCGGACGGGCGGCTGCTGTCGGACAGCCGGGTGCTGACCGGCTCCCCCGGCCGGATCGAGATCCAGGAGCTGCCGCTGCCGCCGTCCGGGGACCCGGTGTCCCGCGCGGTCAACGAGTTCTACGCCCGCTTCATCGACGTCGTGCCGAGCCGGGAGAACCTGCCGCTCTACCGCGAGCCACCGGGCCACGCCGCCGAGTCGGACTCCCCCCCGCCGGTCAACGTCGAGCGCGCCCTGGCCGGGGAGAACAGCGCGACGGTGTGGCGTCTGGCCTCGCCGGTCGCCCGCTCCAACCTGCTGCTGACGGTCGCCGTGCCGGTCCAGCGCTACAAGGAGGTGCTGGGGGCGGTGCTGCTGTCGCGCAGCGGCACGGTGATCGACGAGGCCATCCGGTCCGTCCGCACCGACATCCTGCGCGTCTTCGCGGTGGCGCTGCTGGTCACGGTGCTGATGTCCCTCTATCTGGCCGGCACCATCGCCCGGCCCATCCGCAAGCTGGCCCAGGCCGCCGACCGGCTGCGCACCGGCCATGGCCGCCACACGGAAATCCCCGACTTCACCGGACGCGGCGACGAGATCGGCGAGCTGTCCGGCGTGCTGCGCGACATGACGGCGGCGCTGTGGGCGCGCATGGACGCCATCGAGCGCTTCGCCGCCGACGTCGCCCACGAGATCAAGAACCCGCTGACCTCGCTGCGCAGCGCCGTGGAAACGGTCAGCCGCATCCAGGACCCGGCCCGCCGCGACAAGCTGATGGCGATCATCGCCGACGACGTGCAGCGGCTGGACCGGCTCATCAGCGACATCTCCAACGCCTCGCGCCTGGACGCGGAACTGTCCCGCGCCGCCCTGGAGCCGGTGGACATCGGCGCGATGCTCAGCACGCTGGCGGACATCCACCGCACCACCGCGGAGGACGACATGGAGGACGGGGCGGAGACGCCTCCCCAGGTCGTCATCGAGCCGCCGCGGGGCGGGTCCCTGACCGTGAAGGGGCTGGAAGGACGGCTGACCCAGGTGTTCCAGAACCTGATCGCCAACGCCCTTTCCTTCTCGCCGCCCGGCGGGCAGGTCCGGCTGGCGGCCCGGCGCACGCCGGACGGTGCGGTGGAGGTGACGGTCAGCGACGACGGCCCCGGCATTCCCGAAGGCAAGGAGGAGGCGATCTTCGAACGCTTCTACACCGAGCGGCCCGCGGGGGAGAAGTTCGGCACCCATTCCGGGCTCGGCCTGTCGATTTCCAAGCAGATCGTGGAGGCCCACGGCGGCACCATCCGGGCCGCCAACCGCCCCGGCTCCGGCGGCGAGACGGCGGGCGCCGTGTTCACCGTACGGTTGCCCCGGCCCTGAGACCGTTCCGCGTGGCCGCTCCGCAGAGCGGATGCGGCATAGTTGCAATTAGAGAAAAGATGTATGGACAAAGTCGTGGGGGCGGCGGATGCTCAACCCTGGTCACTCCCGCGCCCGCGACGGCTGGCCTTTCGACAACCGGACGTCACCAACCGGAAGAGGGGGCCATGTCCGACACCAAGCCGATCGCGCCGCGCCAGAGCACCGAAGCCGTCGCGGTTTCGGCCAAGGTCATCGATTTCCGCCGCTACCGGCTGGCCCGCCTCATCAACGACGCCAGCGTCCAGCAGGGTGAACTGGCGCGGATGATGCGCGCGTCGGCCAACGAGCGGACCCAACTGGCGGTTGCGCTCCAGGGCGCCCAGCGGCATCTGGCGACCATCGCCGACAGCTACACCCACCTGCTGACCCGGCTGGCCCGCGAGAAGGATTTCCGCACCGCCTGCCAGGAGGCGGCGGAACTGGACGATCTGGACGAGATGATCCGGCGGCGCGACGCGCTGGCGCGCGAGTTGGCGGACATCCGCCGCACCGCCCGGCCCGACCTGCGGATCGGCCTGGCTGCCGGCGGCCTGACCGTGGGAAGCGACGCCAACGGCTGAGATCCCCGGCCGGCCGGCGGAAACCGCGCGCCAAAGGCGGCGGCAGCGGCGCATTCGGAGCCTCTCGGGCGCGGAAAGAGCGCATTCTCGGCATCCCATTGACAGAACCGGCGGCACGCCTCACCTTCGCGGGATCATGGTAACGATTCACGGCACCTGCGTCCTGGTCGGCGCATGGAATGGCGGCAATGGTGACGGCGGCAACCGGGGAGAAACGCCCGTCGGCGTGCTGCTGCGGGGACCGTCGGGAAGTGGCAAATCCGATCTGGCCTTGCGGATGATCGACGCGGGAGCGCTGTTGGTTGCGGACGACCGGGTGGAGCTTCGCGTGGACCAGGGCCGCCTGATGGCAAGGGCGCCGGCGGCGCTGGCCGGCCTGCTGGAGGTGCGGGGCGTCGGCATCATGCCCATCCCCGCCGCCGCGGAGGCCGAGGTCGGGCTGGTCGTCGATCTCGTGCCGCGCGACGCCGTGGAACGCCTGCCCGGCGAGGACGCCGCCGACCTTCTCGACCAGGCGGTGCCCCGCCTCGCCCTCTGTCCCTTCGACGCCTCGACGCCGGCCAAGCTGAAGCTGGCCGCGGCCGCCGCGCGGGACGGCTCACTGGGAAAGGTACCGGACCTGCCATGACCCCTCCCCGTTCCCCTTCGCCCTCTCCCGACGACCGGATTCCGGAACCGCCCGCGGGCCAGCGCGGCCAGCTCGTGCTCGTCACCGGCATGTCCGGGGCCGGCATGTCCATCGCGCTGAAGGCGCTGGAGGATCTGGGTTACGAGGCGGTGGACAACCTGCGCCTCTCGCTGGTGCCGGCGCTTCTGGAGCAGGCCGATCCGCGCAAGCGCCCGCTGGCCCTGGTCATCGACAGCCGCACCCGCGACTTTTCCGCCCACGCCATGCTGGAGGAGGTCGAGGAGCTGAAGGCGCATGCCGAGCTGGACGTGCGCCTGGTCTTCCTGGATTGCGGGGACGAGACGCTGCAGCGCCGCTTCACCGAGACGCGCCGCCGTCACCCGCTGGCCATCGACCGCCCGGTGCCGGACGGCATCCAGTTGGAACGCGCCATGCTGTTCCCGCTGAAGCAGCAGGCCGACGTGACCATCGACACCACGCAATTGTCGATCCACGACCTGCGCCGCATCCTGGCCGGCAATTTCCAGATCGGGACCCAGGCGGCGCTTCAGGTCTTCGTCACCTCCTTTTCCTTCCGGTTGGGGTTGCCTCGCGAGGCGGACCTCGTGTTCGACGTACGCTTCCTGACGAATCCCCATTATGATCCGGAACTGCGCCCGCTGACGGGATTGGACCCCCGCGTGGCGGCGCGGGTGGAGGGCGACCCGGATTTCGCCGAATTCTTCCGTCATCTGACGGACCTGTTGCAGCCGCTTCTGCCGCGCTACAACCAGGAGGGCAAGAGCTACCTGACCATCGCGGTCGGCTGCACGGGCGGCAAGCACCGGTCCGTGTTCGTCGCCGAACGGCTGTCCGCGTGGCTGGGCGGGCTGGGGCTGAAGGTCGGGCTCAGCCATCGGGAGTTGGAACGGCAGGCCCCACGGGCCGGCTGACCACCGGCCAGGGAGCAGGCCGGGTCCGGATTGGTCCGGATAAGGGATCGTTCATAAGTGCCGCAATAAGAATGTGGCTTCGGGGGAGGCTCCAGAATTGAAGGATGTCCCATGATCGGTATGGTTCTGGTAACCCACGGGCGCCTCGCGGAAGAGTTCATCGCCGCGCTGGAGCATGTGGTGGGTAAGCAGCAGCAGGTGCGGGCCGTGTGCATCGGCCCAGACGACGACATGGAGCAGCGCCGTCAGGACATTCTGAACTCCGTTGCCGACGTGGACGACGGGTCCGGCGTCGTGGTGCTGACCGACATGTTCGGCGGAACGCCGTCCAACCTCGCCATTTCCATCATGGACAAGGCGAAGGTGGAGGTGATCGCCGGCGTGAACCTGCCGATGCTCATCAAGCTGGCCAGCGTGCGGCGCCAGGAGACGCTGACCCACGCCGTGGCCGCCGCGCGGGAGGCCGGGCAGAAATACATCAACGTCGCTTCCTCCCTGCTGTCGGACGGGTAACCCGCATGAGCTCTCCAGACGAGAAGGCGCCCGCCCAGGGCGCCCCCGGCATCGGCGGCCACAACCCCGAGCGAAACCCCGAAATCTGCCAGACCGTCACCATTTCCAACCAGCGCGGCCTGCACGCCCGCGCGGCGGCGAAGTTCGTGAAGCTGGTCGCCACCTTCGACTGCGAGATCGAGGTGCGGCGCGGCGAGACGCAGGTGTCGGGCGAATCCATCATGGGCCTGATGATGCTGGCCGCCGGCCCCGGCACCTCGGTGGAGCTGTACGCCTATGGCAACCAGGCCGAGGAGGCGATGGCGGCGCTCGTGGATCTGATCACCCGCAAGTTCGATGAAGACTGACGTTCCGGCCGCCGGCCAGGGGCGGTCGCTGCGCGGGCTGGGCGTTTCGCCCGGCATTGCCATCGGCCCGGCCCATGTCGTGGAGAGCGGCTCCGTCCGCGTTCCCGAATACACGCTGACCGCCGATCAGGTGGAGGCCGAGGCCGCGCGCTTCGCCGACGCCTGCGGCAAGGCGCGCCGACAGATCCGCAAGCTGAAGTCCAAGGCGCTGGTCCTCCCCGGTTCGGCGTCGGAGGAGATCGGCTTCCTTCTGGACGCCCATCTGGCGATGGTCACCAACTCCCGCCTGACGCGCGGCGTGGAGCGCCGCATCCAGCAGGAGCTGGTCAACGCCGAGGCCGCGGTCCAGGCCGAGATCGCCACCATCGCCCAGACCTTCGCGGGCATGGAGGACAGCTACCTCGCCGGGCGCATCGCCGACGTGCGCGAGGTCGGGCGGCGGCTGATCCGCAACCTGATGCGGCACGAGTATCAGGCCTTCTCCATGCTGAACCCCGGCGCGGTGATCCTGGCGGAGGAGCTGACCCCGGCGGACACCGCCCTGCTCGACCCGCGCCGCGTCGCCGGTTTCGCCACCGTGCTCGGCGGGGCGGAGGGGCACACGGCGATCATGGCGCGCTCGCTGGGCATTCCGGCGGTGCTGGGCGTGGGCGGGCTGCTGTCCGGGCTGAAGAACGGGATCACGGTGATCGTGGACGGCGTGCAGGGCCGCGTCATCATCGACCCCGCCCCCGACGTGCTGGACGACTACCGCGAGCGCCGCGCCGAGCGGGAGCGCGAACGCGAGCAGTTGAAGGGCCTGCGCAAGCTGCCCGCGGTCACCCGCGACAACACCGCCGTCACGCTCCAGGCCAATCTGGAGCTGCCGCGCGACCTCGACCACGCGCTGGAGAACGGGGCGCAGGGCATCGGGCTGCTGCGGACCGAATTCCTGTTCATGAACCGCGACCATCTGCCGGACGAGGACGAGCAATACACCGTCCTGCGCTCCATCGTGGAGGGCATGGGCGGGCGCACCGTCACCGCCCGCACCATGGATGTCGGCGGGGAGAAGCTGGCCGGCTGGATGGCGGGCCGCTACGGCGAGCCGGCGAACCCGGCGCTGGGCCTGCGCGCCGTCCGTCTGGGCCTGCGCGAGCCGAAGCTTCTGGAGACGCAGCTCGCCGCCATGCTGCGGGCGGGCGTCCATGGGCCGCTGCGCATCCTGCTGCCGATGATCTGTTCGGTCGCGGAGGTGCAGCGCGTGCGCGAGATGATGGGCCAGGTGGCCCGCCGCCTGCGCCGCCGCGGCGTCCCCATCGCCGATCCGCTGCCGCCGGTTGGGGTGATGGTGGAGGTGCCGGGGGCGGCCCTGTCCGCCGACGCGCTGGCCTACGCCGCCGATTTCTTCTCCATCGGCACCAACGACCTGACGCAGTACACGCTGGCCATCGACCGCGGCGACGAGCAGGTCGCCTCGCTCTACGACCCGCTGCACCCGGCGGTTCTCCGCCTGATCCAGTTCACCATCGAGGCGGCGCTGCGCGCCCGCATCCCGGTGTCGGTCTGCGGCGAGATCGCCGGCGATTCGCGCTACACGGCGCTGTTGCTGGGGCTGGGCGTGCGCGACCTGTCGATGGTGCCGCCGGCCATTCCCCTGGTGAAGCGGCGCATCCGCAAGCTGGACCTTCAGGAGGCCACCCGCCGCGCCCGCGTCATCATGGACCAGAGCGACAGCGGACGCATCGCCGCCCTGCTGGACGACTTCAACGCGGTGGGCTGAAACGCGGTGGGCTGAAACGCGGTGGGCCGACCGGCCCCCGCCGTAACCAGCCGCCCTCGGGGAAACCGGGGAAACCGGCGCCGGGCGTCCCGCATGCCCGGCGGCAGGCCGGCGGAAACGGATTCCATCCGGAAATCCATACGGCTGTAACGCTTCCTTCAAGGCTTTGTGCTGTTCTATAGCGAACGTCCGTTCGCTATAGACTCATATCGCCTCATTCGCCGGCGGGCTTCGGTCGCATGGGCGACCGGGACCGCCGTCGCGGTCCAAAGCGGATCGCAATCCGCTTTGGGGGCATTGGTCGTGGAGGCCGCATGCGGATTCTGGTGGTGGACGATTCACGCATGGCGCGGACCGTGCTGTGCCAGCAGCTCGAAAGCTTCGGCCATCAGACGGTCTTCGCCGAAAGCGGCCAGGAGGCGCTGGCCCGCAGCCGCGACGAACCCATCGACATCGCGCTCGTCGATTTCCGCGTCGGCGCCATGGAGGGGGTGGAGGTCTGCTGGCACCTGCGCGCGGCGCAGAAGGAGCGGCACCTCTATCTGATGTTGATGATCCCCGGCAGCATCACGAACCAATTCTTCGAGGTCGTGGAGAATGGGGCCGACGAGTTCCTCCGCAAGCCGCTGGACCTGACCTGGCTGCGCGCCCGGCTGCTTGCCGCTTCCCGCGTGGTCGACATGCAGCGCCAGCTGGAGCGCCTCGCCACCACCGACTCGCTGACCGGGGCGCTGAACCGCGGCCGGTTCATGGCCCGGGCCGCGGAGGAGGTGGCGCGGGCCCGGCGGAACAGCCGGCCCCTGTCGGCCATCATGCTGGACATCGACCACTTCAAGAAGGTCAACGACACCCACGGCCACGCCACCGGCGACGAGGCGATCCGCACGGTCGTGCGCGTCTGCCGCTCGATGGTGCGCGGCGTGGACGTCCTGGGCCGCCTGGGCGGCGAGGAGTTCGCCATCCTGCTGCCCGAAACGCCACCGCAGGGGGCGGCTCTGCTGGCCGAGCGGCTGCGCCGGACGCTGGCCGAAACCGACGTGCGGATCGCCAACGGCGCCGGTGCCGGCTCCGCCCTCACCTTCACGGTCAGCATCGGGGTCAGCGCGCTGCGGCCCGACGAGGAGGCGGTGAGCGCCGTGCTGGCGCGGGCGGACGCGGCGCTGTACCGCGCGAAGAACGGTGGCCGGAACCGGGTGGTGTGCGACGCGGCGGGGCTCCCCGGCGTGTAACCAAAGCTTAACGGGTCGCCCGCCGGCTTCGGGGATACAAGCCATTCCCGTACGGGGCTTCGGCACAGCGCCGGCCCCCGCATCCAAGAGATTGGACAACGGGAGCACACCGCATGACCTTTCGATCGGCCCTTCTGGGCGCCGCCGCCCTGCTGACCCTCGCCGCCGGGTCCGCCGAAGCCGCCACCACGACCAGGCTGACCGTCTACACCGCGCTGGAGAACGAGCAGCTCGATCCCTACAGGAAGGCGTTCGAAGCCGACAACCCCGGCGTGGAAATCCGCTGGGTCCGCGATTCCACCGGCATCATCACCGCCAAGCTGCTGGCCGAGAAGGACAACCCGCAGGCCGACGTGATCTGGGGGGTGGCGGCGTCCAGCCTGATGATCCTGGACGCCCAGGGCATGCTGCTGCCCTACGCCCCGAAGGAGGCCGGCGCCCTGAAGGCCGCCTTCCGCGACGCCAAGACCCCGCCCGCCTGGGTCGGCATGGACGCCTGGATGGGCGCCATCTGCTTCAACACGGTCGAGGCGGAGAAGAAGAAGCTGCCGAAGCCGACCTCCTGGGCCGATCTGGCGAAGCCGGAATACGAGGGCCAGATCGTCATGCCGAATCCGGCCTCCTCCGGCACCGGCTTCCTGTCGGTGTCCGGCTGGCTCCAGACGATGGGCGAGCCGGCGGGCTGGGCCTACATGGACCGGCTGGACCGGAACATCGCCGTCTACACCCACTCCGGCTCCAAGCCCTGCAAGATGGCCGCGGCGGGCGAATATCCCATCGGCATCTCCATCGAATACACCGGCGCCCAGCAGAAGACCAAGGGCGCGCCCATCGACGTGATCCTGGCCTCCGAAGGGGCCGGCTGGGAGATGGAGGCGACCGCCATCGTCAAAGGCACCAAAAACCTGGAAGCCGCGCAGAAGCTGGCCGACTGGGCGGCGACCCGCAAGGCGAACGAGCTGTACGTGAACTTCTATCAGGTCACGGCGCATCCGGGCGTCACCAAGGACACGCCCAATTATCCCAAGGACGCCGAGGCGGCGATGATCAAGACCAACGACTTCCGTTGGGCTGCCGAGCACCGCGACGCCATCCTGGCGGAGTGGAGCAAGCGCTACGACGCCAAGTCCGAGCCGAAGAAGTAAGCCGACCCTGTGAACGGGGGCCGGCGCGCCGGCCCCCTCCTTCCCCAGCGCGAGGGATGCGTCATGACCGCCACGCCCTATCTCCGTCTCGAATCCATCGTCAAGAATTATGGCGCCTTCACCGCGCTGAAGGGCGTGTCGCTCGACATCCGGCGGGGGGAGTTCGTCTGCTTCCTGGGCCCCTCGGGCTGCGGCAAGACCACCCTGCTGCGCGTGATCGCCGGGCTGGACCCGCAGGATTCCGGGCGGGTCGCGCTGGACGGGCGCGACGTGTCGCGGCTGCCTCCGGCGGCGCGGGATTACGGCATCGTCTTTCAGTCCTACGCGCTGTTCCCGAACCTGACCGTCCACAAGAACATCGCCTACGGCCTGAAGCTCCGCCGCGAGGCCGAGCGGGCGCGGGTGGCGGAACTGCTCCACCTCGTCGGTCTGCCGGACGTGGCGGGCAAATACCCGGCGCAGCTTTCCGGCGGGCAGCAGCAGCGCATCGCGCTGGCCCGCGCCCTGGCGCCGTCGCCGGGCCTGCTGCTCCTGGACGAGCCGCTGTCGGCGCTCGACGCGCGGGTGCGCGTCCATCTGCGTCAGCAGATCCGCGACCTGCACCGGCGGCTGGGCATCACCACCATCATGGTCACCCACGACCAGGAGGAGGCGCTGACCATGGCCGACCGCATCGTCGTGATGAACCACGGCGTCATCGAGCAGGTGGGGTCCCCGGACGCGATCTACCGCAGCCCGGCCAGCCGCTTCGTCGCCGATTTCGTCGGCTCCATGAATTTCCTGCCCGGCGTGGCGGCGGAGCATGGCCGCGTGCGGCTGGGCGCCCTGGACCTCGACTGCGAGGCGGAATTGCGCCCCGGCACGCCGGTCACCGTCTGCCTGCGGCCCGAGGACGTGCAGGTGCGTGCGCCCAACGGCGGCAACACGGTGGCGGCGACCATCGAATCCATCGAGTTCCTGGGCGCCTTCCACCGCGCCCGCCTGCTGGCGGAGGGGCTGGACGGCCTGCACCTGACCGCCGACTTCTCGGCCAACCTCGTGCGCGATCTCGGTCTCGGCGCCGGGCGCAGCCTGCCGGTGTCCCTGCCCCGCGACCGGCTGCGCGTCTTCGAATCGGTGTCCGCATGAGCGCCGTCACTCTGAACGCCGCCCGCCCCCCCGCCCGCCCGGTGGAGCGCGGGGAGGCCCGGCTGCTCGGCGGCGGGCTGGCCGCCGTCGCCGTCCTCCTGCTGGTCTTCGTGGTGCTGCCGCTGGGGACGCTGTTCCTGCGCAGCCTCTACGACCGGAACGACGCCTTCGTCGGCCTCGCCAATTTCGCGGCCTTCCTGAACACGCCGTCGCTGCTGACCTCCGTCGCCAACAGCGTCACGGTGGCGCTGATCAGCACGGCGATCACGGTCACGCTGGCCTTCGCCTACGCCTTCGCGATCACCCGCACGCGCATGCCGGGAAAGGCGCTGTTCAAGCTGCTGGCGCAGATCCCCATCCTGGCGCCGTCGCTGCTGCCGGCCATCGCGCTGGTCTATCTGTTCGGCAACAAGGGGTTCCTGCGCGACCTGCTGATGGGGCACAGCATCTACGGCCCCATCGGCATCGTGATGGGCGAGGTCTTCTACACCTTCCCGCACGCCGTGATGATCCTGACCGTCGCCCTGTCCGGCGCCGACGCCCGCCTGTACGAGGCCGCGGAGGCGCTGGGCGCCCGCCCCTGGCGCCGTTTCCTGACCATCACCCTGCCCGGCGCGCGGTACGGGCTGATTTCCGCCCTGTTCGTGGTCTTCACGCTGGTCGTCACCGACTTCGGCGTGCCGAAGGTGATCGGCGGCTCCTACAACGTGCTCGCCACCGACGTGTACAAGCAGGTGGTCGGGCAGCAGAATTTCGGCGTCGGCGCGGTGGTCGGCATGGTGCTTCTGGTGCCCGCCGTGCTGGCCTTCGCCGCCGACTGGATCGGCCAGCGCCGGCAGATGGCGCTGCTGTCCGCCCGCTCCGTCCCCTACCGGCCCCGGCGGCGCCCGCTGGGCGACGGGCTGGCGCTGGCCTTCTGCGGGCTGGTGGCCGCCGTCCTGGCGGGGATGCTGGGCATGGCCGCCTTCGCCTCGCTGGTCACGCTGTGGCCCTACAACCTGACGCTGACCCTGGCGAACTACGACTTCGCGGCCTTCGACAGCGCGGGCTGGGCCAGCTACGCCAACAGCATCCGCATGGCCGCATGGACGGCCGCCGCCGGCACGGTGCTGGTTTTCACCGGCGCGTGGCTGGTGGAGCGCAGCCCGGCGGCGCCGGTGCTGGCCGGCGTGGTGCGGCTGATGGCGATCGTGCCGTTGGCCGTGCCGGGGATGGTGCTGGGGCTGGCCTACATCTTCTTCTTCAACGCGCCCTGGAACCCGCTGGGCGGGCTGTACCACGGCATGGCGATCCTGGTGCTGTCCACCGTCGTGCATTTCTACACGGTCGGCCACCTGACCGCCGCCACCGCCCTGAAGCAGCTCGACCGCGAGTTCGAGGCGGTGTCGGCCAGCCTGAAGGTGCCGGTCTGGACGACCTTCTGGCGGGTGACGGTGCCGCTGTGCCTGCCGGCCATCCTGGACATCGCCATCTATCTGTTCGTCAACGCGATGACGACCGTGTCGGCGGTGGTTTTCCTCTATTCCCCGGACACCAAGCCCGCGTCGGTCGCCGTCCTGAACATGGACGACGCCGGGGAGGTGGCGGGCGCCGCCGCCATGGCGATGATGATCGTCTACACCTCCGCCGGGGTGCGCGTCCTGCACGCGGTCCTGTCCTGGGCCTTGCAGCGCCGGACGCAGGCGTGGCGGGCGCGGTAGCCCGCGCTCACGCCGCCCCTTCCCGCGCCAGATCCAGAAAGGCCCGCACCACGGCCAGCCGCCGCCGTTCGCGCAGGCAGACGACATACTCGTCCATCTCCACCGTCACCCCCGCGAAGGGCAGCAGGACCAGCCGCGGGTCGGCGGTGAATTCGGCGGCGGAGACGAAGCCGATCCCCAGCCCCGCCGCCACCGCCTCGACCACCGCCTCGCGGCTTTCGATCTCCAGCGTGGCGGCGGGGACGAGATCCTGCGCGGCGAGGGCCTGCTCGACCAGCCGGCGGGTCATGGAGCCGGTCTCCCGCATCACCAGCCGCTCCGCCGCCGCGTCCGTCAGGGTCACCGCCCGCTGGCGGGCCAGCCGGTGGCCGCGCGGCAGCAGCACCTTCACCGGGTCGCGGCGCAGCGGCACGACGTAGAGCCGCGAATCCCCCGGCACGTCGGCCAGCACCGCCACGTCGATCCGGGTGTCCAGCAGCCCTTGCAGCAGCGTCCGCGAATTGCCGACCGACAGGGTCACCGTCGGGCCGGGGTGCCGGCGGGTGAATCCGGCGATCAGCGGCACCGCGTGGAACGGCCCGTCCGCCCCGACGGCCAGCGCGCCGCCCTCCAGATGATGCACGCCGGCCAGCAGCTCCACGGCCTCCTGCTCCGCCGCGAACAGCCGCCGGGTGACGGCGAACAGGGCCTTGCCCACCTCGGTCGGCGCCACCGCCCGCCGCGTGCGGTCGAACAGCAGCACGCCGTGCGCCTCCTCCAGCGCCTTCACCTCCTGCGACAGGGTGGGCTGGGTGACGTGCAGAAGGCGCGCCGCCTTGGTGAAGCTGCCCTCCGTCGCCACCGCGTGGAAGGCGCGAAGCTGGGCATGATTTATAGATTTCATCTATGGGGCCATAGAGCGAATGGATTGGAATTATGGTACCCGTCCGCGCTGTCATCCGTCCACCGGCCCTTCACGCCAAAGGACTTCAGGATGCCTGCCGAACCCTATCTGCTGACCCCCGGCCCGCTGACCACCTCGCGCACCGTCAAGGAGGCGATGCTGCGCGACTGGGGATCGCGCGACGGCGCCTTCATCGCCCTGAACGCCCGCGTGCGCGCCCGGCTGGTGGAGCTGGCCGGCGGCGACGCCGCCGCCTTCGCCGCGGTTCCGGTTCAAGGCTCCGGCACCTTCGCGGTCGAGGCGATGATCGGCACGCTGGTGCCGCGCGACGGCAAGCTGCTGGTGCTGGTCAACGGCGCCTACGGCACCCGCATCGTCCGCATCGCCCAGGTGGTTGGCCGCGCCGTCGCCGCCATCGAAGCCGCCGAGGACCAGCCGGTGTCGCCGGACGCGCTGGAGCGCGCGCTGGCCGCGGATTCCGCCATCACCCACGTCGCCGTGGTCCAGTGCGAGACCACCTCCGGCATCCTGAACCCGGTGGAGGCGGTGGCGGAGGTCACGGCGCGCCATGGCCGCGCCCTGCTGATCGACGCCATGAGCGCCTTCGGCGCCCTGCCGCTCGACGCCCGCCGGGTGCCGTTCGAGGCGGTCGCGGCCTCCTCCAACAAATGCCTGGAGGGGGTGCCGGGCATGGGCTTCGTCATCGTCCGCCGCGACGCGCTGGAGCGCGCGAAGGGCAACGCCCATTCGCTCAGCCTCGACCTGCACGACCAGGCGCGCGGCTTCGAAGCCAACGCGCAATGGCGCTTTACCCCGCCGACTCATGTGCTGGCCGCCTTTGACCAGGCCCTGGCCGAGCACGCCGCGGAAGGCGGGGTGGAGGGGCGCGGCGCCCGCTACGCCGCGAACTGCCGAATCCTGGTGGAGGGCATGCGGGCCATGGGCTTCCGGACGCTGCTGCCCGACCATCTCCAGGCGCCGGTCATCGTCACCTTCCGCATGCCGGCGGACCCGGCCTTCGACTTTCCGCGCTTCTACGACCAGCTGCGCGAGCGCGGCTTCGTGATCTACCCCGGCAAGCTGACCGTCGCCGACAGCTTCCGCATCGGCTGCATCGGGCGCCTCGGCGCGCCGGAGATGCAAGCCGCCGTGGAGGCCGTCCGCGCCACGCTGGCCGGGATGGCCGTCGCCTCCGGCGCCCCCTGATTCGACCTCATTGCCCCAAGGAACCGTCATGAGCTTCACCTACAGCCGCCGCTACACCGGGCCGTTGCAAGCGGTCGTCCTCGACTGGGCCGGGACGACGGTCGATCATGGCTGCCTCGCCCCCGCCGCCGCCTTCCTGGAGGCGTTCCGCCAGTCCGGCGTGGCGATCACCCTGGAGCAGGCCCGCACCCCGATGGGCATGCCGAAGTGGAACCACATCCAGGCGATCACCCGCATGCCCGCGGTGGCCGACGCCTGGGCTGCCGCGCACGGCGCGGCCCCGACCGACGCCGACGTGGACGCCCTGTACGAGCGCTTTCTCCCCCTCCAGATCGCGGTCGTGGAACAGCATTCCGACCTGATCCCCGGCGCGGCGGAGGCCGTGGCGGCGATGCGGGCGCGCGGGCTGAAGATCGGGTCCACCACCGGCTACCCGCCGCCGGTGATGGAGGTGGTCCGGCGCGTCGCGGCGGACCAGGGCTACGCCCCCGACGTCACCGTCTGCGCGGGCGAGACGCCGACCGGGCGGCCCGGCCCGGCCATGGCGCTGAAATGCCTCATCGCGCTGTCCGTGACGTCGGTCGAAGCCTGCGTCAAGATCGGCGACACCGTGGTGGACGTCGAAGAGGGGCTGAACGCCGGCATGTGGACCATCGCCATCCTGGACACCGGCAACGAGGTCGGCCTGCCCCTGGCCGAGTGGCGGGCGCTGGACGAGGACCGCCGCGCGGCGCTTCGGCGCCCGGCGGAGGAGCGGCTGCGCCGGGCCGGCGCCCATTACGTCGCCGCCAGCCTTGCCGACGCCCTGCCCCTGCTGGACGCCATCGAAGCGCGGCTGGCCCGCGGCGAGAAGCCGTGACCCGCACCGCATGACCCCGCCCTGATGATTGCGCCCCCATGACTCCGCCGCCATGACTCCGCCGCCATGACTCCGTTCGTCGCCGCTTTGGTGCTGGCCTCGGCGGCGCTGCACCCGCTGTGGAACCTGCTGATCAAGCGCAACGCCAGCCCGGTCGGCGCCTATCTCGGGCTGGCGGGGACGCTCGTCGGGCTGGCGCTGCTGCACGCCCTCTGGTCCGGCGCGCCGCTGTGGCCTCCCGCCGGCGCCTGGGGGCTGCTGGCGGTCTCGGCGGCGGGGCAAGGGCTGTATGGGGTGGCGCTGGTCACGGTGCTGCGGCGGGGTGACCTGTCGGCCTACTACCCGGTGGTGCGGGCGTCCCCCATCGCCATCGTCGCCTATGGATGGCTGGTGCAGGGCGCCACCTACGGCTGGCCGATGCTGGCGGGCATCCTGCTGGTGCTGGCCGGCGGCTACCGCCTGCAGGCCGGGTCCGGGCGTCGCCTCGACGACCCGGTGGCGCTGGGGGCCGCGGTGCTGGCCATGATGGGGGCCGCGGTCTACTCCGTCGCCGACGGCATCGCCATGCGCAGCATGGCCCCGGAAGTGCTGCTGTTCTGGACGCAGCTCGCCGCCCTGCCGCTGCTGCTGGCCGGGTTCCGGGCGGTGGGACAGGCCGTGCCGTTGCGCCCGCCCTCCCGGATTCCCTGGGTGGCGCTCGGGGCGGGGGCGCTCAGCTACGGGTCCTACTATCTGATCCTGCTGGCCTACCAGATGGGCGCGCCGGTCGCCGCCGTGGCGAGCGTGCGGCAAGCCTCCATCCCCCTGTCGGTGCTGATCGGCGCCCTCTGGCTGGGGGAAAAGCGGCTGGCCGGGCGCCTCGGCGCCTCGCTGCTGGTCGCCGCCGGCATCGTCCTCATCATCCTCAACCGCTGACCGGGCCTCCGCCTCCCGGCGGCGTCACCATGCGCCGAAGCTCTCGTCGAGCAGCCGGTAGAACCAGAACGCCTCGTGGGTGGCCATCAGCCCGTTCAACCGTCCCGGGGGCAGGCCGGTGAGGCGGCGGACCTCCCGCCCCATGTGCGACTGGTCGGCGAATCCCAGCTCGCTGGCGAGCCCCGCCAGATCGATCGCCCCGCCCTCGCGATTCCGCGCCGCGCGGACGGCCACCTCCTCGACCCGCGCGAAGAGCTGCAGGTCCCGGTGGCTGAGGCCGGTCCATTCCTTGATGCGGCGCTGGGCCTGCCGAACGCCCCGCCCCGTCCGGGACAGCGCCGCCCTCATCCCGAGCGTGCGCAGCCAGTCCCTCATAAGCGGCGCCAACCGGGCGTCCCGGGCACCGGGGCCGGACCACAGCGGTTCCAGACGCGCCTCCATGCGGTCGAACGCCGAACCACCTCCCGCCTCCGGCTCGAAGAGGCTCTCGCAGGCGGCCAGCAGCGGGCCGGAAACCAGATCCTCCAGCGGCAGGACGCGATCAACCAGGGATTCCGCGCCGATCCCGCTGAGCCGCCCCAGGGCATCCGGGTAGAAGGCGACCGACAGGGCGTGGACCGGCCCCGGCGACCAGCTCGCGACGGGGCGGCGCTGCGGTCCGGAGAGAACCAGCCGCGGCAAGGGCGGGCCGAGGAGTGGGCAGCCGTCGCCGCCGCGCTCCTCCACCATGTGGAGCACGCCGTCGAAGATCCACGAGATCATCGACATCGGCGTCGCCGGGTAGTGGTTGAAGCGCTGGTCGTCCGGCAACGCCGTCCCGCGCGTGTCGCGCTCCACGCCGAAGAACACGCAGGCGGCAAGGGCCGGGCGCGGCGGAAGCAGGCGGGCGGAGGGGGTGGACGGCATCGCGGATGACGTTTCCGTTCTATACGGCCGGACGGGCTCCGGTGGAAGGTGGGCATCTGATCATCGGAGCCGACCATGGCCAAGACCAAATCTTCAGCCACCAAAAACCCAAAAAACAAATTTCCGAAGACCGAGTTGCGGGGGTGCCTGCGCCACAAGGCACGCAGCCTTGCCGTCATCACCGCCATCTCTGCCCGGGTGCTGGCCCGCCGCGCCCTCGGCAAACCGCTGGTGCCGGAGTGGAGTTCGCATTTTGAAATCGGGAACCTGTTCTGGCGCGCGCAGTTCAACCACGCCTTCGCGCTCGGGGACATGGCCGAGGCCCGCGCCTACTTCGACAGTCTGGTTCCCATCCTGGACCGGGCTCCCGACGTCGGTATCCGGGCCAGCCGGCCCGGCGAGCCGCCCGGCGACTGGTTCATCCCACGCACGGTCAGGGGCGAGACCACCCTGCTCTACCTCCACGGCGGCGGCTACAGCTTCTACGCCGCGGTGACCCGCCAGTTCATCGCCATGTTGGCCGACACGCTCGGCCTTCCCATCTTCACCCCCGACTACCGCCTGACGCCCGAGCATCCGCACCCGGCGCAGATCGAGGACGCGCTGGATGCCTACCGGTTCCTGCTCGCCCAGGGGATCGACCCGTCCCGTCTCGTCGTGTGCGGGGATTCCGCGGGCGGCCATCTCATGCTGATGCTGCTCGTCAGGCTGCGCGAATCCGGACTGCCGCAGCCGGTGGCCGGAATCGGCCTCAGCCCATGGACCGATGTCGGGCGGCGGGGCGCCAGCCAGTTCGGCAACGACCGCTACGATCTGGTGCAGGGCTACATGACGCTGCGGTTCGCGGCGTGGCTGAAGGGCGACGGCGGATTCGGCGACGCCGAACTGTCCCCCATCGCCCAGGATCTGCGGGGGCTGGCGCCGCTCTACCTCCAGGCCGGTGGGCGGGAGATCCTCGTCGACATGATCCGCGACTTCGCCGCGACCGCCCGGACCCAGGGCGCGCGGGTGCGGCTGGATGTCTGGGAACACATGACGCACGAGTTCCAGGCGCATGGCGAGGAGCTTCCCGAAAGCCGGGAGGCGCTGGGGCGTCTGGCGGACGCGATCCGATGGGCGGTCGCTCCGGAGGGTGGACGGAGCGGTTTTCCGCCCACCCATCGAACCGAGGTGGACAGCCTGACGTAAGCACGGGCATCGCCCTGCACCGGCCCGTCCGCTGCCGCGGACGGGCCGATCCGCGTCAGGAGAACCAGCGGGCGGCGTCGCCGGTCTGACCGACGATGGTGACGCTCACGCCCGGACGCAGGTCGAGCACGGTGTTGCCGTTGACCACCCGTGCCGACGCGACCACGCTCTTGAGGTCGAGCGAGGGATCGAACAGCGCCAGCCGGTCGGTGCCGGCGGTGAAATCCATCACCGCCGCGCCGCCGGAGAAACCACCGAAGGCGAAGGTGTCCGCCCCCTCGCCGCCCCACGCCGTGTCGGCACCCTGGTCGAGGAACAGCAGGTCGTCCCCCGCCCCGCCGGCCAGCGCGTCGTCCCCGGCGCCACCGAACAGCGTGTCGTTGCCGTCCTCGCCGTAGAGCGTGTCGTTCCCCGCCCCGCCGTCGGCCAGGTCGTTGCCCGTCCCCAGCGCCAGGATGTCGGTGCCGGCCCCGCCGAACAGCGTGTCGTCACCCTCCTGGCCGAACAGCGTGTCGTCGCCGTCGCCACCATCGGCGATGTCCGCACCGGCGCCGAGCGCCATAATGTCCTCGCCCTCCTGGCCGAACAGCGCGTCGTTCCCGTCGCCGCCGAACACGCTGTCGTTTCCGGAGCCGCCGAACAGCGCGTCGTCGCCGCCCTCGCCGATCAGAACGTCGTTGCCCGTACCGCCGCCCATCGTGTCCCGGCCCGCACCGCCGCCCATCGTGTCGTTGTCGGCGCCGCCGTCCATCAGGTCGTCGCCCTCGCCGCCGTTCATCAGGTCGTCGCCGGCATCGCCGTACAGCGTGTCGTTGCCGAGCGTGCTGGCCACCGTGTCGTTGCCGCCGCCGCCCGACAGGAGGTCGTTGCCGGGGCCGAGGATGATCGATTGGCTGCTGGCGTCGCCATAGACCACCTGGTTGCCCTCGCCGCCGGTCAGCGTCGCCGAACCGATCACCGCGGCGAAGGTCACCCGGTCGAGCTGGATGGTCAGCGGACCGGCGGCCCCGGTCGTGTCGATGACCAGGGCCGTGGGTGCGCTGGACTCCTGCGCCGCTCCGGTGACCCGCACCGCCGCCCCCGGCGTGCCGGGCGCGGTGAAGGCGAGCGTGCGCAGCAGGAGGGATGCCTGCTGCGGCAGCGCCTTCAGGAAGCTGGTGCCGCCGCCGGCCAGATCGGAACGCGACGCCGATCCCGTCGCCGTGCGCGTCTCGATCTCGCGGATCAGGTCGGTCTGCGTCTGGGAAGCCCCCTCACGGGTCGCCGGACCGCTCGCCGTCACGCCGACGCCGGTCGGCAGGCCGACCTGAAGCGTGGTCGTCACCACCGGCAGGCCGGTGGCCGGATCGGTCACCGTCTCCTGGACCAGCGGCACGTCGGCCAGTCCGGTGTTCTGGGTGCCGGGGTCCTCGACACGGCCATGGGTGGGCGCCTGGACCACCACCGTGCTGACGGCCCTCCCATTGGCCTGCGAGACCAGCGTCTCGACCTGGGCGCCGTCCACCAGCATCCCAGCGTCCTTCGTTGCGGTCGCCGTCCCGGCGGCGGACGGGTTGCCCGCCGCATCGGTCAGCGTAACCGACAGGGACAGCGTGCCGTTGGCCAGGCCGGAGACGTCGAGTCCGCCGACCGTGCCGCTCGGGCCGATGAGCGTCCCCGTCCCAGTCAGCGGGCTGCCGCCGCCCGAGGAGGCGAGCGTCCAGCGGTAGGCCGCCCCGGTCTCGCCGCCGGAGATGACGAAGCCGACGCTGGCCTGCCCGGCACGATCGATGGTCCCGCCGCTGAAAGCCACCGATGGCGCCGCCGGGGCGACGGTGTCCACGACGACCGACCGGGCGCCGGATGCCGGACCGGTGTTGCCCGCCGCATCGGTCGCCCGCGCGGTGAAGGCGTGGGTGCCGTCCGCCAGCGGAGTCGCGCCGAGGTCGGCGACCCAGGCACCCTGGGCGTCGGCGGTAACCGTCACCAGCTCCGTCCCGGTGTCGGACAGGACGACGCGGCTGTTGGCCTCGGCGGTGCCGCGGACGAACAGCTTGTTGCGGTTGGTGAGCGTCACCGGAACCGTGCCGGAGGCGTCGGTGCTGACCGTGGTGATCGCCGGGCTGCCCGGCGGCGTGCGGTCCACCATCGGCAGCGTCAGCGTGCCGGTCGCCGGGGTGGTGACTCCGTCGCTCACGGTCACCGCGACCGTCGCCGTGGAGAACGCGCCTCCGGTGATCCGCAGGTTGGCCAGGGTCGCGTTCACGTCGGCGACCGAACCGATGATGGTGAGCGTGCCATCGCCCGCCGTCGCGACGGATGCCTGCCCCGCCGCCGTGGCCCCAAGGGCCGCCTGGGCCGGGACCAGCGTCACCGTCACCGCCCCGCTGTCGGGATCGGCGACCTCGATGCCGGTCAATGCCGCGGCGATGCCCTGACCGAGGGTGACCGGCTGCGGAAGGGTCAGCGTCGGGGCGATCAGCGTCGGCGGATCGGCGATGGCCACCGCGATGGTCGCCTCGGCGTCGGTCGTCAGCGTGCCGAGGTCGCTGGTCGTCATCCGGATCGTCCCGGACGTCTGGCCTTGCGCGCCCGTGAAGGTCAGGGTCGCCAGCGTGGCCGTGATGTCGGCCTGCGTGCCGAGCAGGCGCCAGGCTCCCGCGGACGGCTGCGTCAGGGTCAGCCCGCCCTGCGCGGTCAGCGCCAGAGCGCCGCCAGCCGGGGTCAGCGTGACCTGCAGCGTCGGGCTGTCGTAATCGCCGACCGACAGGCCCGGCACCGCCGCCGCCACGCCGGCGACC
The DNA here is from genome assembly GCF_030849505.1 of Azospirillum isscasi. Lineage (GTDB taxonomy): Bacteria > Pseudomonadota > Alphaproteobacteria > Azospirillales > Azospirillaceae > Azospirillum > Azospirillum isscasi. The sequence goes on from NZ_JAUJFI010000053.1 coordinate 28,875, forward strand.
ACCGACAGGGTGGCGGGCGCGGTCTGCTCCGGCGACGACAGCACGCCGATGACCAGGAGGTTGTCGGCGTCGGGGGTGAGGGGCTGGTCGTCGGTCGCCTCGAACCGGATCGACGCGCTGGTGACGTTGCGCGACGCGGTGAACTCCAATTGCTGGAGGGTCCGGTTCACGTCGTCCAGCGTACCGGTCAGCCGGATCTTGCCGTTGCCGAGGTCGTTCGCCGTGGCGGCTCCGTAGAGCGGCAGCGTGAGGGTTCCGTTGGCCGGCGTCAGCACGACGGTCATGGTGCCGCCGTCGACGTCCGTAATCTCCAGCCCCAGCACCTCGGTGGACGTGCCGGCGATCAGGGTCGGGCTGCTCGGCAGCACGATGGCCGGCGGCGACTGGATGGCGATGGCGAGGGCGCCCGACGCATCGGGGGTCGACGGATCGCCATCAGCCACCGTCACCGCGACGCTGCCCGCCGTCCGGCCCTGGGAGCCGGTGAAGACCAGCGAGGCCAGGGTCGTGTTGACGTCGGCCACGCTGCCGCTGACCGTGACGGTGCCGTCATCGGCGGTGCCGACGCTGGCCGGCCCGGCAAGGACGAGGCCACCGTTGCCCGGGGTCAGCGTCACCGTCACGGTGGCGCTGTCGCCGTCCATCACCGACAGCCCGGCGATGGCCGCGGCTGTCCCCGCCACCACCGTCTGGGCGCCCGGAAGGGTCAGCTTCGGGTCGATCGGGTCCTCGTTGCGGATGGTCCCCGACGTGGACGCCGTCTCGATCGCCGTCGCGGCGACGGACGGGTTGGACAGGGTGACGGTGAAGGTCTCGTCCGGTTCGATGTCCGTGTCGCCCGCCACCTGGATGGTGACGGTCTTCGTCGCCTCGCCATCGGCGAAGGTGACGGTGCCCGAGGGCAGCGTCCCGCCGAAGTCGGCGGCGTCGAGCGTGCCGCCCCCGGTTCCCATGCCGGCCGCGACCGTCCAGCCGACCGTCAGGACTCCGCTCGTGTTGCCGGCGCGGGTAACGGTGAAGGTGAAAGCGGTGGAGCCGGTGTCGCCTTCGCGCTTGTCGGCGTCGGCCGCGGCGATGGCGAGGCGCGACGGCACGACCACGGCCACCTGGGCGGTGCTGATCTGCTGCTGAAGGTTGGCGCCGGTGAAGGCGGTGACCGCTTCCGACACGTCGCCGGCGGCGGCGGAACTGCGCAACTGGTCGGCCGCCGTGCCCTGCGCCACCACCTGGGCCTGGGCCATCTGGGTCAGCCCTTCGATGCCACCGCTGTTGGTCGTGCCGGCGGTGACCACCGCGCCGTTCGACGCGGCGATGATGTTGGCCGCGCCGCTCGTCACCGCGCTCAACTTCGCGGTGTCCACGGCCCCGATGCGGGCGCCGGCGGCGGCCAGGATGGCGGCCAGGACGGCGGGGTCCGCAAGGTCGATCGTGCCACCCGCCGGCACGGCCTTGATGGCGTCGGCGATGGCGCCGACCAGCGCCCGCCCGATCACGCCGCTGGCCCGCGGCGTGCCGACCACCACACCGGCGAGCACGGCGCTGCCCTGGACGATCACGTTCGCGACGCTGGCGGCGGCGGCCTGCGTCTTCAGCGCGGCCGCGATGGCCGCGGCGTCCGCCCCCGTCGTGGTCACCGCCACGATGGGATCGTAGGTGAGCAGGTCGAGGCCGGCGTCGAGCCCAAGCTTGCTCTTCAGCTCGGTCGCCGCCGCGGCGATCTGGGCGTCGGTGCCGGCGAGGCCCGCCATTCCCATGACGATGGTGGTCAGCGGCGTGATGACGGACGCCGAGCCCGGCGCCTCGTAGACGCCGGTGAAGGCGAGGTTGGTCGAGATGTCGGTGCCGCCCATCATGACGATCGGGCCCGAGCCGCCCTGGATCGACCAGCTTCCCACCGCGTTGGTGGTCCCGAACGCCTCGCCGCTGTCGAACTCGCCGTTGGCGTTGGCGTCGGCGAACACCGTGGCGCCGGAGATGTAGCCGTCGATGGCGTGACCGCCGCGGACGTTGACCAGCACATTGCCGGTGGACGGCGCCGCGGCGCCGAAGGTGAGGTTGGTGACGGTGTTGCCGGCGCTGTCGCGAATCTGCGCGCCGTTCAGATCGATGGCGCCGGCGATGGCGATGCCGTCGGTGTCAAGATCGTCCGCGGCGATGGCGTAGCGGAACACCAGCTTGCCGGAGTCCGTGCGAAGGAATGTGGCGTAGCGGGTCTGGGTCCCGATGGTCAGCGCCAGCCGGGGGGTGCCGGTGCCGGAAACGCTGACCGCGTCGCTGAAGGCGACGGTGACGTCCAGGGTGTCGCCGCGCGCCGCCAGATAGCGCCGGGAGGCCGGGCCGGTCACCGTCGTGATGGTGGCGGCGCGGTCGTCGTTGAGGATGGTGCCCAGCGCCGAGCCGCTTTCCACCGTGATCTTGGCATCGGCCACCGTGGTCGTCGGGGAGAAGAGCAGGATCCGGAATTGCTCGTTGCCTTCGACCAGCCGGTCGCCGCTGACCGGAACGCTGACGGTCTTGCTGGTTTCGCCCGCGGCGAAAGTGACGGTGCCGCTGGGCAGCGTGCCGCCGAAGTCCGAAGCGTCGGCGAGGCTGCCGCTCAGCCCGACGGTGTCGACCTGCCATTTGACCGTGGTGGCGCCCGACGTGTCGCCACGCCGGGTGATCGTGTAGACGAGGCTGGTCGAGCCGCTGTTGCCCTCCGCTCCGGACAGGCTGGACGGCGTGATGCTCAGCCACTGGACCGGGGTCAGGCTGATCGTCACCGCGCGGCCGACCAGATTGGTTCCGTCGGATACGGCGTAGTTGAAGGAGCCGGCGGCCCCGGTGGTGCCGAAGGGCGGCGTGTAGACCACCGCGGCCAGTTGGTCCGGCGTCAGCGTATCGCCGACGGCGAGCACCGTGCCGTCGAAGCGCTGGAGCGTTCCGACGGTGGGCAGGCCGGTGACCGTGATGGTCAGCGGATCGCCTTCCGGATCGACCGGCTTGTCGATGGACAGGCCGACGCGGCTGGAGTTCTGGTCGATGGCGACCCGCTTGGCCTCCTGCACCGCCGGGGCGGTGTTGACGCCCCTGACCGTGATGGTCAGCGTTGCCGTGGCGGTCGCGCCGCTCCGGTCGGCAACGGTGTAGCTGACCGTCTCCTCCCGGGTCTGGCCGAAGAGCAGCGTGCCGTAGGCGCCGGTCGGGTCGAAGCTGTATCCGCCATCGGCGTTCAGCGTCAGCTTCCCGCCACCGGCCAGAGCAATAGCCTTGCCGACGTTGGCGGCGCTGCCGGCCACCGCGCTGACGACCAGCCGGTCGCCGGCATCGGGGTCGGCGTCGTTGGCGAGCACGCCGCTGGCCGCCGTCACCGTGACGGGGGTGAGCCTGTCGGTGGCGCCCGCGTCGTTCTTCGCGACCGGCGTGTCGTTGACGTCGGCGACCTGGATGGTCAGCAGATCCGAGATCGCGGCGCCGGAGGAATCGGTGGCGGTGATGAGCACCGTCCGGGTACCGACGTCGGCGTTGCCCGGCGTGCCGGACAGCCGCCGGGTGGCCGCGTCGAAGCTGAGCCAGCCGGGCAGCGCCGAGCCGTCGCCGTTGGCCGCGCTCAGGGTGAGGCTGTCGCCGGTGTCGGCGTCGGTGAAGGCGCCTGCCGGAACCGTGTAGGCAAAGACCTGTCCCTGGTCCACGGCCCGGGTGCCGAGCGCATGGGCCAGCACCGGGCGGTCGTTGAGCGACAGGGCGCTGAGGCTGGTGGCGGTGTCCGTGGACGACGCGCCCTCCGCATCGGTGACCGTCACGGTGAAGGCGGTGGCCTCCAGGCCGCCCGGTGCCGTGCGGTTGGCCGCCGGCTGGAAATCGAGCAGCCGCAGGGCGGCCTGGGCCGCCGCCGCGGAGTCGGCGGTCAGGCTGTAGGTGCCGGACGCGGATTTGGTGAAGCCGCTGGCGTCCAGGCTCGCCTGGGTGAAGGTCCCGGTGACGTCGCCGACCGTGCCGGCTGTGCCGCGCACCGTCACCACGACGGCCTGGGCCTGGGCGGCCTGGGCGTCCGAGACGGTCATGGTGGCGAAGGGCCGGCGGCTCGCGGTGTCGTCGACCGGCTGGCCGGCTGCGGCACCACCGATGACGGGGGCCGTGTTGCCGAGCGGAATCCGGGTATCGATGGCATAGCCGACCGACGTTGCGACAGCCGCCGGAGCGTTGCCGGCGGTATCGCTCCAGCCCGTGGCAACGGTGATCCGGCTGTCGGAAGCGGCCGTTTCCACGTCCGGGGTCAGGGTGGCGGTGTAAACCAACCCGCCGCTGCCGGGCATGACGGACAGGTTCGACAACGTGCCGTTCGGTGTGGTGACGGACGAGGCGGAAAAGCCGACCGGCGCTTCGCTGAAGGTAAAGGTGACGGTTGCCGTCTCCCCAACCCCGAGCGTCGTCCTGCTCAGCGCTATGACAACGGACGGTGTTCCGGTGTCGATGGTCACGGTCAGCGCGGACGAGGCCGTGGAGGTGTTGCCCGCCGCATCGGTCACCGTCGCGGTCAGGCTGTGCGCACCATCGCCCAGCGAGGCCGTGGTGACCGTCCAGGCGCCCGCCGCCGCGGCCGTCGCCGTGCCCACCGCGGTGGCGCCCTCGTAGAGCACCACCACCCCCGCCTCGCCCACCGTCCCGGTGATCGCCGGCGTCGCCACGTTGGTCAGCGTGTCGGCGGTCGAACCGCTGTTCGACACCGCCGCCAGGGCCAGCCCGGTCGGGGCCGAAGCACCCGTATCGATGGTCACGGTCAGCGCCGCAGAAGCGGACGACGTGTTGCCTGCCGCATCGGTCACCGTCGCGGTCAGGCTGTGCGCACCATCGCCCAGCGAGGCCGTGGTGGCCGTCCAGGCGCCCGCCGCCGCGGCCGTTGCTGTCCCGACAGCCGTCGCGCCCTGGTAGAGCACCACCACCCCCGCCTCGCCCACCGTCCCGGTGATCGCCGGCGTCGCCACGCGGGTCAGCGTGTCGGCGGTCGAACCGCTGTTCGACACCGCCGCCAGGGCCAAGCCCGACGGAGCGCTTGCTCCGCTGTC
>NZ_JAUJFI010000054.1 GCF_030849505.1 Azospirillum isscasi
CCCTCTTCGTCACTCTCCTCCTCGTCACCTACGTCCCAACCTTCTCCCTCTGGCTCCCACATCTCCTCATGCGCTGACCGGGCGCCCCCACCGCACACACAAGGATACCGCGGGGCGCCCCAATCACCGGGCGCCCCGCTGCAATGGAGACCAATCATGCTGTCCGCCGAACTCTGGCCGCAACTCGTCGCCTTCGGGCAGGTGGTGGCCATCGATCTGGTGCTGGCCGGCGACAACGCCATCGTGGTCGGCATGGCCGCCGCCGCCGTTCCGGCGGAGCAGCGGCGCAAGGTCATCCTGTGGGGGATCAGCGCGGCCATCGTCCTGCGCATCCTCTTCGCGCTGATGACCACCCAGCTCCTCGCCATCATCGGGCTGACGCTGGCCGGCGGCGTGCTCCTGCTGTGGGTCTGCTGGAAGATGTTCCGCGAGCTGCATTCCGGCGGCGCCGAGGAGGTCACGCCGGAGGAGGCGCTGGACGCCCCCGACGTCCTGCCCGGAACCGCCTCCTTCAGCAGCGACGCCGCGGTCGTCGCCGCCAGCACCGCGACCGTGGCCGCCGCCGTCTGGCAGATCGTGGTGGCCGACGTGTCGATGTCGCTCGACAATGTGCTGGCCGTGGCCGGCGCCGCCAAGGAGCATCCGACCGTTCTGGTGCTCGGCCTGCTGCTTTCGGTGGCGCTGATGGGAGCCGCCGCCAACGTGATCGCACGTGTACTGCACAAACATCGCTGGATTGGTTGGATCGGGCTTGCGATCATCACCTATGTCGCGCTCGACATGGTCTGGCGGGGCTCGAACGAGGTTCTGGCCCACACGGCCTGGCTCGGCTGACGGGAAGAGAGAGGCCAAGGCCCGCCGCGGACGGCGCGCGGCGGTGCCGGAGAGAAACAAGACCGCCGTTGGGGAAGGGATGACATGTCCAAACCGATAAGAATCTCCCAGGAGAAGCCGGTCCGCCCAAGCCGGCTGGGCGGCGTTCAGGGCCGCCTGTTCACCGGCGTCGGCGCGGTGGTGTGCTGCACGCTCGCCGCCGTCGGGGTGGCGCTGACCGGCTATGCCGGTTTCGGCCGGACCCTGCACGTCATTACGGCGGAAGCCGTGCCGTCGGCGGTCGGCGCCCTGCGGGCGGCCCAGCACGCGGGCCGCATCGACGCGCTGGCCCCCGCCTTCCGCTCCGTCTCCAGCAAGGAGGAGAAGGCGGATCTGGCGGCGCGCATCACCATGGAGCGGCACGACTTCGAAAGCGAGCTGCGCGATCTGGCCGAGTTGGAACAGAACAGCGCCGGCTCCCGCCCCGCCGGCGAGTCCGAGACCGCCGCCGCCAGCAGCGCCGCCCAGGCCCTGCTCGCCAACGTCACGCGGCTCGATCAGGCCGCGGACCGGCGGATCGAGCTGAGCGACCACCGCGCCGAACTGCTGGAGCAGACCACCGTCGCAACGCGGCGCCTGTCGCAACTGGTGGCGCCCTGGAAGTCGATCCACAGCAGCGCGGTGGACATGCAGCGCGCCGCCTTCCGGGACGGCACCCGCTCCGCGGAGGAGCGGCTGAAGGCTGGCGAGGAGTATCTCCAGACCGAGGAGCGGCTGACCATCGTCCGCAGCATCGACGACGGCGCCGGCACCATCCGCGGCCTGCTGACCGAAGCCGCCGCCAGCGCCGACGAGAACCGGCTGTCGATCATCGAGGCGCAGACGCGCATCCTCCTGGCCACCATCGGCGCCAACACCGCACACCTGCCCGAAGCCTCGCGCGAGGCGATGGCCGAACCGCTGAAGGCGATCGAGACGCTCTCGGTCGAGCCGGAGGGGCTGATCCCCACCCGGCTGGCCGAGCTGGAGATCCTGAAGGCGCAGCGCGACCTGCTGACCGCGAACCTGACCCTGTCCGAAACGCTGTCCATGACGGTGCGGAACCTCGTGCACACGCAGGAGGACGCCATCGCCACCGCCGCCGCCGACAGCGAGAAGGCCCTGTCCAACGGCACGGTCCTGCAGATCGCGGTCGGCGCGGCCAGCCTGCTGCTGTCGGCGCTGGTGGTCCTGGTCTTCGTACGCCGGATGGTGGTGCGCCGCCTGCTCGCCCTCCAGGGCGGGATGGAGCGGATCGCCGCCGGCGACCTGGACGTGACGGTCCCGTCCGGCGGGCGCGACGAGATCACCGCCATGGCCCGCACGGTCGAGGTCTTCCGCGAGAACGCCGCCGCCAAGCGCCGGCTGGAGGCCGAGCAGGTCGAAGCCGCCCGCCGCGCCGAGGAGGAGCGCAAGCGCTCCCTGGAGGAGATCGCCAGCAGCTTCGAAGGGGCGGTGGGCAGCGTGGTCAGCCGCTTCGTGACGGAATCCACGGCGATGGAAGCGAGCGCCCGCAGCATGTCGGCGTCGGCGGAGGAGACCAACCGTCTCGCCACCAGCGTCGCCGCCGCGACCGAGCAGACCTCGGCCAACGTGGAGACGGTCGCCGCCGCGTCGGAGGAGCTGAGCAGCTCCATCGAGGAGATCACCCGCCAGATCGCCGAATCCACCAGCATCGCCCGCGAGGCGATGGCCCTGGCCGAGCGCGCCAACGGGCAGATCGGCGGGCTGGCTGAATCCGTGCAGAACATCGGGCGCGTGGTCGATCTGATCAACGACATCGCCAGCCAGACCAACCTGCTGGCGCTGAACGCGACCATCGAGGCCGCCCGCGCCGGCGAGGCCGGCAAGGGCTTCGCCGTCGTCGCCAACGAGGTGAAGGCGCTGGCCGCCCAGACCGCCCGCGCCACCGGCGACATCGCCGCCCAGGCCGCCGGCATCCAGAGCGCGACGGGCGAGGCCGTGCACGAGATCCAGGCCGTCGTCCAGGTGGTCACCCGCGTCGGCGCCATCGGCGCCACCATCGCCGCGGCGGTGGAGGAGCAGAGCGCCGCGACCCGGGAGATCGCCCGCAACGTCCATCAGGCGTCGCTGGGCACCACCGAGGTGACCCAGACCATCGCCGGGGTCAACGCCGCCGCCGACCGCAGCGGCACCGCCGCACGCACGCTCCTCGACAAGGCCCACGACCTCGCCGACGGCGCCAACGCGCTGAACCGCGAGCTGTCCGGCTTCCTCCAGCGCGTCCGCGCGAGCTGACGGCAGCGCCCTTCCCCAACATGGCCCTCAGGGGGCACCGCCGGGGAAGGGCGCCCGTGAGGGCGAGGACGAGGGGTCAGACCACCTCGTCGAACTCGACCTTGGGGATGTCGATCCAGTTGTCCGGCTCGCCGGCGTCCTTGCGCCAGAACAGAACGGGCAGGTCGGCGTTCAGAACACGGGCGACGGAGGCGCCGCGGGCCGTCATCGTCTCCTTGTACTCCGCGGCCTCGACGATCCGCACGCCGTAGCCGGGGATGCGGTCGGCCTGGAGCACCGGGCCGAGCGCGTTCTTGAATTTGCGCAGGTCGTTGTCGGAGCCGACCCGCTTGCGCAGCGGCTCCAGCGCCATCCAGAAGGCGTTGCCGTGGCCCAGATGGGCGCGGGCGATCTCGTAGAGCCGCTTCTCGATGGGCTTCAGCGCGAAGTAGTCCTCCGAATAGGTCAGCAGATTGTTGCCCAACGCCGCGCGCACCACCCAGTTCGACAACACCAGCGTCAGCCCGCGCACCTGACGCTCGCCGTCCTTCTTGCCGCGGCGGTACAGCAGCTTGTAGTCGGAAATCCAGGAGAAGGCGCCGCTTTCGCCCTCGCCCCCGGTTTCCAGGTTGGTCTTGATCTGCGTGCCCTGAAGCCGTTCCAGCGCCCCTTCGATCTTGTCGTAGGCGCTGCCCCCGGCGGTCTTGCCGACGATGCGCTGAAGATCGCTGGTGGTGAAGTGCAGCTTGCCGACCTCCGGGCCCATCTTGCCTTCCGCCATTTTCTCGCGCAGCAGCGAGACGGCATAGATCAGCACCGACTTGTCCCAGATCGTCGCGACGCCGACGTCGCGGGGGGCGCGCACCTCGATCTTCACCTTGCCGTCGTCGTAGGTGGGCAGGCTTTCCACCTTGTCCTTCGACAGACCGAACAGCGAATAGGCCATCAGGGCCCGGTCGTTGTTCACGTCGCCGCGCAGCGGCGAATCCAGCCGCAGCGCGAGCTGGACCGGGCGGTCCAGCAGTTCGGCGTTTTCCCTGTCGGTCTTGTGGTCGTCCATGCACCCTGTCTCCCCGGCCCCGCCGGTGGCGGTTACGGTCATGATTCCCGATACGCCCCTGCGGTTCCACGGCGCAGGCGCAAACGTCGCCATTCTGCCGAAAGATTCCTCATCGCCCGGAAACGACGTTGTGACCGTATGGACGAATGTCGCCGTTCTGCCAGTTCCTCCGGACGCTGTGCCCCGCCGGGGGGTTTCCCCGCCGAAAGCGTCCGCGTTCTGACGGTCCGGACTCCCCACAGGCCGTGAAATGGCGCTGAAAGGCTTGGATTCCCTGACTCTTTCCGGACTCCTGGGGCCCGGGAGGCGGCCCGGGAGGGAGCACATTGGCAGAACGGCGACACTCGCTTGCGCGAGTCGGAGTCCGATTCCCGGGCGATTCCCGGAGTCACCGAAGGGCCACAGCCCAGATTATTCGGCAGAACGGCGACATCGGGCGGACTCCGACACCCCGGCGCCTCGCCCCGTGCGAAGGAATCTTTCGGCAGAACGGCGACGTTTTCCGCTTGGTTTCTCGGCAGAACGGCGACACCCGAACACCGTCCGCCACCGTCACAGGGGCTTCAAAGCCTTGATTCCACTGACTCCGGCGCCCCGCACCACCGCAACCGGAGCGATTCCGACGCACGCATTTGAATCGTGGACAGCCTGTCGGGGCCACGACAACATCTTGCGCAACGGGCTCACCGCAGCCCGAACCGATAGCTTTTGAACCGTCCTTTTCGGGGACAGCCGCAAAACGCCGAAGGAGGCGAAGGATGACGTAACGGAGGACGCGACCTCCGGAAACACAAAGGGCACAGGTTTGGCGACCTGTGCCCTTGTGTACACCGAAGTGTCGGTAACCGATGGAAGACCGGGAGAACCGGACCCCCGCATCAGTGGTTTGGCGACTTCATGATGCCAGGGTGATTCCGGAAAACCAAGTGGAATCGCGGATTCCGCTGACGCTCCCTCTTTGTCTTCCGCCGGACTTGAAGCGCTGGATCATGGGAAGACAATGACCCCGTACACGACCTTGTACCGGCGATGGATTGGTGTGCCCGGCGTGGGTGCTGCGGAAATCGCGGTGCTCTCCGGCCTGTACGCGCGTGCGGACGCGGCCGGTGTCTGCACCGGTCTGGTCCAGGACGAGCTGGCGGCCGAACTCGGCAAGAGCCGTCCGTGGCTGTCCGCCGTGCTGACCAAGTTGCAGGCCCCGGACCTGTCCCTGGTGGAAGCCCGCCGTGAACGCGGCTTCCGCGGGATGGTCTATGCCTTGGTGGGCGCGCAGGACACCGACTCTTCCGGTCGGCCCGCCGACGCCATCGGTCAGCCGGCTGACGGACTCCTAGGAACTGTGAATCCCTGGAATCCTGATTCTCAAAACTCCTCCTCCTTCCGGGCGGAGGGATCGGTTGGCAAGCCGGATGGCCAATCGGACCGCAAGGGCCGGGACGCCCTGGCGGAGGACTGGCAGCCGGACGCCGCCGATCTGGCCTGGGCCACGGACGCCCGTCCGGAGGTCGATCCCGCCACGGTGACCCGCAAATTCGTGTCCTGGTGCCGCAAGGCCAACGCCCGCAACGGCTACAGCCCCGCCGATCCGTCCGGCGCGTGGCGCAAGTGGGTGGCCCGCGAGCTGGTTGCCCCCGCCCCCACCCCCGCCGACGCGACGCCGTCCCAAACGCCGTCTTCCCAAACGTCTCCCTTCCAAACCTCTGCCGACACCGTCGTCCCGTTCGACACTGCCCGCCGCCCTTCCAACCGGAGCGACCAGAATGACCGCCGCAGCCCTGACCGCCAGCCTTCCGAGCCTTCCCGCCAGCACCGCTCCGCAGGCCCCGGACATGGCGTGGCTGCCCGCAACGCCGGCGTCCTCTCTGCCCTGCGCGATCGCCTCGCTCGCCCGGCTTGAGCGGGCCGACCTGCGCTTCGAGATCGCGGACTGCAAGCCGGAAGAGATCGGGGCGCTGGCCGAGCGGGTGGAGGCGGTCCTTGAGGCCGCCTGCCCGGCGATCGGCGTGGAGAATGTGCTGACCGGCATCGAGAAGCTGGCCGCCCGCTTCGGCCTGGAGCTTCCGGACGCCGACGTGCTGGAGGCCGACATCCTCGACATGGCCGGCTGGCCCGCCGAGGAGTGGATCGCCGGTTTCCGCGGGGTCTGGTCCTCCTTCCGGTCGGGGTACCGGCGCTTCCCCACGGTCGGCGACTTCCGCGCCGCCGCCGGTCAGGCGTCGGTGGACGGTGGAATGGCGGCCCTGCGCCGGCTGGCCCTGGCTCTGCGCCAGGAGCAACAGTTCCGCGCCCGCGAGATCGCCTTCCGCCGCCGTCAGAAGGAAAAGGAAGCGGAAACCGCCCGCCGGCAGCAGGCCATGGCCCTCGAAGCGTCGATGGCCGCCCCGCTCTCCCCGGTGCAGGACGATTCGCAAATGAACATGGCCGCCGCACGGCCTTTGGCCGAGGCTACGGTTGCTGCGCGGAAGACCCTCCCAAAAGATCTGACCACAAAAGGCATCCACACCACGGTATGCAGAGGTGGACGCCCACTTTCTTTCAGTAAGAGCCGGCGCATGAAAAGTTCACCTCCAGAAACCGGACGGTCCCAAGACTGTGGGCGGGGCAGCGGAGGCGCAGCGATGGCTTGGCAGGCCCTTCAATACTCCGACCGGGGAACGCCTGTATAATCAGCCTCATCCCATCGGCCCAGATTCCGGTGGCGAACCACGAAAGGGCGGAGCAAGATACGATAGTCTGTTGGTGTCCCAAACCTTTCGGATCGCCCCTCCATGCTGTCGAAGAAGGTAATCCATCGGCAACCGATGACACTGCGCGGGTACCTGTTGAGGCTCGTGCTCGTCACGCTGGTGCCGATGCTTCTGCTCGGCGGGATGCTCATCGGCTGGCTGGTGCAGCAGCAGCGGGAGGCCGTCGAGAACAACATGTCCGACACGGCGGAGGCGCTGGCCCTGATCGTGGACCGGGAACTGGGGGCGACCATCGACGCGCTGCGGGCGCTGTCGCGCGCCGACGCGCTGGCCGACGACGATCCCGCCGGCTTTTACGAGCGGGCGATCCTGGCGCTGGCGCAGCATCCATCCTGGACCAACATCGCCCTGATCGACCCTTCGGGGCGGCAGATCGCCAACACGGCGGTGCGGCTCGGCGCCCCGCTGCCGGGCGTGCCCCAGCGCGACGCCCTGCAACGGGTGATCGCGACCCGCCAGCCGGCGGTGTCCGATCTGGTGACCGCGACGGCGGGCGACCGTCCGGCGATCGCCGTCATGGTGCCGGTGCCGGGCGGTGACGGCGGCCTGCGCCACATCCTGTCGGCGGTGGTCGATCCGCAGACCTGGAGCACGCTTCTGGAGGGCTTCGAAACCCGGTCCGGCCTGATCGCCGCGATCATCGACGGGCAGAACCGGATCGCCGCCCGCTCGCGCGAGCATACGGAGTATCTGGGGCGGGAGGTGCCGGACTGGTTCCTGGCGGCGCGCGGGACGGCGGCGACCGGCAACTACCGGGGCGCCACGCTGGACGGGGTGGAGATCATCGGAGCCTTCCACCGCACGCGGCTCGCCGGCTGGACCCTGGTCGCCGCGACGCCGACCGAGGCCGTGCTGAATCCCCTGAACCGCACGGCCGTTCTGGCGCTGGGGCTGGGCGTGATCCTGCTGGGCGTGTCGCTGGCCTCGGCGGCGTTCTTCGCCCGGCGGCTCGCCCTCCCCGTCCGGGAACTGGCCGCCCACGGCGGCAACCTGATGGAGGGGCAGCCCATCCGCTACGGCGGCGGCGTGCCGGTGCGCGAGATCGACGAGCTGCACCGCGTCCTGGCCGAGGCCAGCGCCGCGCTGGTCGGCGCCAGCGAGTCCGCGGCCCATGCGGAGGCGCGCCACCGCTCCATCGTGGACACGGCGGTGGACGCCATCGTGGTCATCGACCGCGTCGGCACCCTGCACGGCTTCAACCGCGCCGCGGAACGCATCTTCGGCTACGCCGCGGAGGAGGTTCTGGGCCGCAACGTCAGCATGCTGATGCCCGAGCCGGACCGCAGCGCCCACGACGGCTATCTGGAGCGCTACCACCGCACCGGGGAGCGGCGGATCATCGGCATCGGACGCGAGGTGTGGGGCCGGCGCAAGGACGGATCGGTGTTCCCGCTGGAACTGTCGGTGGCCGAATGGCGGGCCGACGGCGAGATCCGCTTCACCGGCATCGTCCGCGACATCACCGCCCGCAAGGCGGCGGAGGAGGCGTTGCTCGCCGCCAAGGACGCGGCGGAGCAGGCGATGGAGCGCGCCCTGCAGGCCGCGGACGAGGCCCGGCGGGAGAAGACCCGCGCCGAGAAGGCGGAGCGGGCGAAGACCCAGTTCCTCGCGGCGGCCAGCCACGACCTGCGCCAGCCCGTGCAGTCTCTCTATTTCTTCGCGCAGGTGCTGGGCGACAAGCTTCAGGGCCGGTCCGGCCATGAGCTGGTGGCCAGCATGGGCCATTCGCTGGACGCACTGAAGCTGCTGCTGGACGGGCTGCTGGACGTGTCGCGGCTCGACGCCGGGGCGGTGGAGCCCAGCGTCACCGAATGCGCGGTCGGCCCGCTGCTCGACCGGCTGGCGGCGGAATACGGGCCGCAGGCGGACGGGCAAGGGCTGCGGCTGCGGGTGGTGCCGACCTCGCTGTGGGCGCGCACCGATCCGATGCTGCTGGAGCGCATCCTGCGCAACCTGATCGAGAACGCGCTGCGCTACACCGAGCGGGGCGGGGTCGTGGTCGGCTGCCGGCGGCGCAACGGCGCGCTGCGGATCGAGGTGGCCGACAGCGGGGCCGGCGTGCCGGAGGAGTTGCAGCAGGCCGTCTTCGAGGAGTTCTTCCAGATCGGCAACCCCGAGCGCGACCGGGCCAAGGGGCTCGGCCTCGGCCTCGCCATCGTGAAGCGGCTGGCCGGGCTGCTCGGCCACACGGTGGCGCTGCGGTCGCGGCCCGGACGGGGCAGCGTCTTCTCGGTCGAGCTTCCCTCCGTGCGTCCCCGCGCCATCCTGCGCCGCAACGGGGCGGAGCGGGCCAACGACGACGGGCAGGGGCTGGTGGTGGTCATCGACGACGAGGCCATCGTCCTGCTCAGCCTGCGCACCCTGCTGGAGCAGTGGGGCTACGAGGTGGTCGCCGCCGTGTCGGGGGAGGAGGCGGTGGACCTGCTGCACGGGCTGGGCCGCATGCCGGACCTCATCATCGCCGATTACCGCCTGCGCGAGGGGCGGACGGGGGTGGAGGCGATCCGCGACATCCACGGCGTCTGCGGCGTGCGCATCCCCGCCGTGGTGCTGACCGGCGACACCGCGCCCGAACGCATCACCGAAATCCGCGGCGCCGGCTTCCGCCTCGTCCACAAGCCGATCACCCCGCACATCCTGCGCGAGCTGCTGAAGCCCGCGGCCTGACCGGGACGACGATCGGGAAGGGCCGGTTTTTGACCCTGGCTGCCCGCCGGCCCGGTCTTTAGATTTTCCGCCTCCTTGGGGGAAGAGGGAGACGGGACATGAACTGGAGCAAGGGGTTGTGGCGGGGCTGGCTTGCCGCCGCCCTGCTGTGGGTGGCGGTGGTCGCCGCCTTCGCCGCCGCCGATCTGCGGGACCGGCAGCCCTTCGCCGGGCTTTACGCCTATTCGGACGCGAAGGACGCCTTCCTGCCGCAGCGCTACGCCGCCGACGAAGCGGTGGTTGAGGATGGGGTGAGGCGGGGCGTCGTAGCGCGGACGGACTTCGCCGACGGCACCACCCTGGCGGCCCCGCCGGATCTCGGCGAGGAGCGTCTGAAGGAGATCGCCGACCGCTTCTGGGCGGAGCGCTGGGCGCGCCGGGCCGACGCGCTGTGGCCCTGGGGCCTGCGCGCCGCCGTGCCGCCGCTGCTCCTTCTGCTGTCCGGCGCCTTCCTCCTGTGGATCGCCCGCGGCTTCCGCCCGGCGGAGGTCCCCATGGAGGCGGCTGCGGAGATGGCCGTGGAAACGGCTGTGGAGTCGGGGGCGGAGGGGGAAACGCCGAAGGCCGTCTTCAACACGCGCTCGGCGGGCGGGCTGCCGCCCTTCATCCGTTCCCTGGGGCCGGACCCCAGGCGCCGCCGCGTGCTGGGGGCGGGCCGCCTTACGCCTTGACGTACACCCAGGCTTCGGCGCCGGACTTCAGGCGGACGGCGACGCGCTTGTAGTCGGACACCTCGTAGGCATCCGCCGCCGCCAGCTCCGCCGGGGTGATCCGGAACAGCGTGCCGGCCACCTCGTCCGCCGGGTCGCCGCTTTCCATCACCACGGGGTGGAAGCGCTTGCCGCTGGTGCGGATCACGTCCGGGTCGGTGATCTCCAGCATCTCCTGCCGGTAACCCGGCATGGCATCCGCGGTGCCGGTGAGCAGCCGCCCGAAGGACGCGATCTGCACGTCCTCCTGTTGCAGGGTCCCATAGGAGAAGAGAAGGACCGTATCCGTCGCGTCCATGGCCGCTGAACCTTCTGCCCGCTGTGCGATGCCGCAGGCTACCGCACAACGGTGGCGGGATGCAGCCGTGGATCGCTCGGAACCGTTCTACAACTCCGCGTTCAGGCCGGAGGCCGACAGCTCGACCGGGCGCACCGCGTGGCCAGTGGGGGCGTAGAGACCGTCGCTGGCCGCCTTTTCCAGGGCCACCAGCAGGCTGCGGTTGATCGACAGCACGGCCTTGCGCATGGCGACCAGCCCCGCCGCGTTCTCGTTGATGGCTCGGTCCAGCCGCTCCACCCGGTCCAGGATCATGGCGCGCAGGTCGTCGTTCAGCCGCAGGGTGCCCGCCTGGGCCATGATGCCGCCCAGCCGGTCGGCCATCGCCTGCTTGCGCCGGGCGTAGCCCTCCAGCCCGTCCAGCGTGCCGGCGGAGAGCGCCGCCGTCTCCTCCTCCAGCAGGGCGCTCAGCTCCGCCACCGTGTCCAGGAACTCCGTCATGACGACGGCGGTCGGCCCATCGGCGAGGGCGGGCGCCTCCGGCTCCGGAAGGGCGGGGGCGATCTCCTCGACCGGCTTGGCGTCGGGGGCGAATTCGCGGATCAGGTCCTTGAAACGGCGGCTCATCCCTGGCTTCCTTCCGCGGTTTGACCATAGAGGCGGGCCACGTCGGCCTGGACCATGCGGCCGATGCCCAGCGTGCCGGCCTCCGCGATGGCCTTGCCGTATTCCTGGAGCATGAAGCTGCGCCACGTCCGCTCGCCCTGGCCGCCGCCGAAGGCGTGGCCGGCCTCCAGCCCGGCGAACATGGATTCCAGCATCTGTCCGACCATCAGCGCCTCGAACTCCTGGCCGGCTTTCTCGGCGGCGGCACGGTCCGACGCGGCGGGTTTCGCGGCGGGGGCGGTCGTGGAAAGGGGGGAGATGTCCATCGCGTCGTCTTCCAGCCGGAGGGGTCAGATGATTTCCAGATCGGCGTGCAGGGCGCCCGCCGCCTTGATGGCCTGGAGGATGGCGACCATGTCGCGCGGACCGACGCCCAGCGCGTTCAGCCCGTTGACGAGCTGCTGCAGGCTGACGTTGCCGCCGATGGTCACGAACTGGCGCCCGTTGCCCTCCTGCACCTGCACGTCGGTGCGCGGCACCACCACCGTCTGCCCGTCGGAGAAGGGCTGCGGCTGCGACACCTGGGGCGTTTCCACCACGCGGACGGTCAGGTTGCCCTGGGTGATGGCGACGCGGCTGATGCGCACGTCGTCGCCGATGACCACGGTGCCGCTGCGCTCGTCCACCACCACGCGGGCGATGCCGTCCGGGCGGACGGTGAGCTGCTCGATGTCGCCGATCAGCCGGGCGACCGCGCCGTTGTAGCGGGGCGGGATGCGCACATCGACCGTCGTGGAATCCAGCACATGGACCGCGCTGCCGCCCAGCCGCACCGCCACCGCGTCGGCGATGCGGTTGGCGGTGGTGAAGTCGGGGTTGCGCAGCGCCATGCGCACGCCGGTCACCTCGTCCAGCGCGAATTTCAGCTCCCGCTCGACGATGGCGCCGTTGGCGACGCGGGCGCTGGTCGGCACGCCCTTGGTCACGTTGGCCGCCGCCCCGCCCGCGGAGAAGCCGCTGACCGACAGCGACCCCTGGGCCACGGCGTAGGCCTGCCCGTCCGCGCCCAGCAGCGGGGTGACCAGCAGCGTGCCGCCGAGCAGGCTGGTGGCGTCGCCCAGAGCCGACACGGTGATGTCGATGGTCGTGCCCTGGCGGGCGAAGGGCGGCAGCGAGGCCGTGACCATCACCGCCGCGGCGTTGCGGGTGCGCAGCACCTCGTCGCGGGTGTTGATGCCCAGCCGTTCCAGCATGCCCTTCAGGCTCTGCTCGGTGAAGGGCGTGTTGATGAGACGGTCGCCCGAGCCGTTCAGCCCGACCACGAGGCCGTAGCCGATGAGCTGGTTGCGGCGCACCCCGTCGAAGGTGACGAGATCCTTCACCCGCGTCTGGGCCAGCCCCTCCCCCGCGGCGGCGGCTGCGGCCAGCAGGCAGGCCGCGGCCAGCGCGGCCATGCGGAAGGCTCGGCGGATCGGACCGTGCTTCATCGAACCGTCTTTCGTCGGCTGCAGGGGCAAAGCCGTCCTACAGGTAATTGGTCAGGCTCATCCGGGCGATGCGGGCGGTGGCCGCCGAGGTCGCCTCGATCTGCACTTCGAGCTGGTTCATGCGCAGGCTGGCCTCCGCCGGATCGACGCTTTCCATCGCGTCGAGCTGGTCGTTGAGGATGCGGAGCTGCGTGGTGTGCATGTCCGCCACGTCGTCGAGCTGCGCGCGGTGGATGCCGAGCTGCGCCGTGGCCTCGCGCACCCCTTCCAGCCCGCCCGACACCTTGGCGACCGCCGCCTCCATGTAGGGCTTGTAGGCGTCCAGCGGCAGTTGGCTGGTGTCCAGGCCGGCCAGCATGTAGAGGCCCTGGAGCAGGTCCCGCATCGCCGGGTCGTTGGCCTGGATGCCGTACGGGATTTCGGTCGAGCGGTCGGGCCGGGCGCTGAGGCGCGGGGTGTCGGCGCCGCCCGGCTGAAGGGCCGTGGCCCCCCGGTACAGGCCGCCCTCGAACCCCTGGGTCAGCGGCGGCGGCAGGGGAAGGGCGGGGTCGCGCACCGAGAACAGCTCGTCCAGCACCGCCACGGCGGCGGCGGTTTCGGCGGGGGTCTGCGGCGAGGACGTGCCGCCGGTGGCCGCGGCGATGGCGTCCTGCACGATCCGAAGGGGCGAAGGCAGGCCGGACTCGTCGCCCTGGACGGCGCGCATGGGCGGCGTCTTCACCTCCACCCCGCCGAACAGATAGCCGTTGCCGGAGGAGGCGTTCAGCATGCCCACCACCTGATCCAGCATGGCGCGCGCCCGCACCTGGAGCGAACTGCCGGTGGGCGAGGGCTGGCCCAGCCCGACCGAGGCGGCGGCCAGCACGTCCTGCCCGGCGGACAGGATGTTGGTCAGCGCGCTGTCCATGGTGCCCAGCCGGCCTTGCAGCAGGGCGGTGGACTTCAGGGTCTGGTCGGTCTCGTCATAGAGGTTGCGCAGCGCGATGGCCTGGCCGGTGCGCGCACCCAGCGCCTTGGCGACGTCGAAATGCCTGCCGCTGGCGATCTCGTCGTTGTTGCGCAGCCGTTCGAGCTGAAGATCGGTGTTGGCGGTCTGGAGGCGCTTGGCAAGACCGAGGGTGGAGACGGCGTTGTAGAGCATGGCGTCAGTTCCGGATCTGGAGCAGCGTGTCGAGCATCCGCCCGGCGGCCTGGAGCACCTGCGCGCTGGCGCCGTAGCTCTGCTCGATCAGCAGGAGTTTCTGCATCTCGTCGTCCACATTCACGCCGTCGCGGTTGATCCGCGCCGATTGCAGCGCGTCGGCGCTGATCTTGCGGGTCTTCATCTCGGACTCGGCGGTGGTGCGGTAGCCCTGCTGGGTGGAGACCATGCCGGTGGCGTAGTCGCCCAGCGTGGCCGAGGCCGGCAGGTCCGGCGCGGCGAAGCTGCGGGCGGCGGAGAAGACGGACAGGAAGCGGTCGATCTGCGTGGTGTCGCCGGACGGCAGGGGCGCGCCCGCCTGGACGCCGCTCTGCACCATCCAGGGGTTGCCGCGGACGCTGCCGTTGACGGCGATGCGCGAGGCCAGCCCGTCCGTCGCGCCGAAGGCGGCGCCGGCATCGGTGAACAGGCCGGGCTGGGTGGGGTCGGCCTCCGCCGCCTGGAACTGCTGCACGATGCCCGCCGCCAGCTCGTCGAGCTGGGCCAGCGCGCGGGGCATGTCCTGATAGGCGGCCTGGACATAGCCCATGATGCGCCCGCTCTGGATGTCCTGCTCCGGGTTGCCGGAAAGGACCTTTCCGCCGGCCACCAGATCGCCGCCCGCGAGCTGGAGCGGCTGCGCGCCCGGCGGCAGCTCGCGGTCCAGAAGCGTCTGGCCGTTGCGGGTCATCACCACCACCTCCCCGCTTTCGCGGGTGTGGGTGCGGATGCCGATCTCCTCCGACACCTGGTCGAGCAGCCGGTCGCGCTCGTCCATCAGGTCGCCGGCGTCGGCGCCCTTGGCCTTCTGGCTGGCGATGGCGCCGTTCAGCTCCCCGATGCGGACCAGCGAGCGGTTCACCTCGTCCACGGAGGACTGGAGCCGCGCCTTGGCGTCGTTCCGCACGGTGACGGCGGCGGATGCCGTGTCGTGCAGCCGGCGCACCAGCGATTCCGCGGAATCCACCACGGCGGAGCGCGCCGCCTCGTTGTCCGCCTGGTTGCGGAGCTGGCTGAAGGACTGCTGGAGCTTCGCCAGCGCGGTGGAGACGGACCGCTCGTCCTGCGGCTGGCCCAGCGCCGCCGCGTAGTCGGCCAGCGCCGAGGCGCGGGTTTCCTGGGCGGTGTAGCGGCTCTGCTCGAACCGGGCGTCGCGGATCAGGAACTCGTCCACGCTGCGCAGCACGCCGTCCACGCGCACGCCCTGGCCGCGCCCGCCGCTGACCGCGGTGGAGACCGCCAGATCCTTGCGGACGAAGCCGGCGGTGGTGGCGTTGGTGATGTTGTGCGACACCAGGGCGGCTTGCTGCTGGGTCGCGCGCAGCCCGGACAGGGCGGCGCTGAGGGCCAGTTGGAGGCTCATGGCGGGCTATCCCCTTTCCCGTCCGTCAGCGCTTCAGGCGGGTGGTCTCGTCCACCATCTCGTCGGCGGTGCGCACCAGCGTGGCGTTCGACGAATAGGCGCGCTGCGTCTCGATCAGCGACACCAGCTCCTCCGCGATGTCCACGTTCGACTGCTCCAGCGCGTAGCCGGCGACGGCGCCCGCCGTGCCGCTGTTGCCGGTGCTCAGCGTCATCGTGCCGCTGTCGATGCCCAGCGTGTAGGTGTTGCCGTCCTGCGGGACCAGACCGCCGGGGTTGACCACGTCGGCGACCGGCACCTGATAGAGCGGCTGGCGGGCGCCGTTGTCGTAGACGGCCCACAGCGTGCCCGCCTTGTCGATGTCCACCGTGCTGACGCGGCCCGCGCGGGCGCCGTCGCCCATGAACTGCGGCACGTAATCGCCGTTGAGCTGCGTCAGGTTGCCGATGGCCACGTTGACGGTGTCCGGGGTCGGGTTGGCCGGGGAGGTCAGCGTGACCTGGGGCAGCGCGCCCGCCGGCAGGCCGGCGTTGGCGCCCGTGGTGTCGAAGGTGACGGTGCCGGTGGACAGGGCGGCGGCGTAGCCGGGGGGCGCCGTGACCGACAGGCTCCATTCGTTCGGGTTGGCCGTCTTCGTCCAGGTCATCGTGACGTCGAGCGGGTTGCCGAGCCCGTCATAGAGCGAGGTGGAGGTGTCGAAGCTGGTGCCCGCGGTGGCCTGCGCCGGCAGGTTGCCGGAGAAGTTCATCTGCGTCGTCTTGCTGCCGCCGTAGGCCAGCCCGGCGATGGAGACGGCGCTCATCCCGTCGAAGCCGTTGCGGTTCACGGCGGGCAGGCTGCCGTCCGGTCCCAGCTTCCACGCCTGGAGATACTGGCCGGCGCTGTTGCGCAGGAAGCCCTGGTCGTCGGGCAGGAAGCTGCCGGCGCGGGTCAGCGCGTAGCCGGGCGAGTTCCCGGTGTTGCCGGCGTTGTCGGCGACGACGAAGAAGCCGCGCCCCTCGATGGCCATGTCGGTGGCGGACTGGGTGCCCTGGATGGTCCCGTCCTTCAACACCTGATAATGCACGTTGGAGCGCACGCCGCCCGCGGCGTAGCTGGTCGTCGAGCCGGAGGAGGTCATCAGCGTCGAGAAATCGACCGCGGCGCGCTTGTAGCCGATGGTGGCGGAATTGCTGATGTTGTCCGAAATGGCGGCCATCCGCGAGCTTTGCGCGGACATCCCGCTCACACCGGACCGCATGGCGCTGAACAGGCTCATCGGGAGATCCTCATCTCAAGTCGGTTGGGCCGGAAGCGAGCCACGGGATTCTCCGCGATGGACTTCGGAAGGGAGAGTACAGGGGGGCTTTTAAAGCGGATTTAAAGAGCGTTTCCGGGCGTTTACTTAAAATTTTCCGCTCTTTTCCGTCGGCCGCTCCCTTGGCGGCCCGCCCGACGCCCCGTCCCTTCCGGACGGAGGCGGGAAACAGAAATGCGATTGCAGGGGCGGCGAACGGATGCCGCATTGCGCGGATCGTCAAATCCGGTCACTGTTGGACCGGTTGTCCTCCATCCATCGAGTGTCCAGAGTGAGCGAAGAGCAAAAGCAGCAGGTTGCGGCGGTCGTCAAATGGTACAAGGCCGACAAGGGCTTCGGCTTCGTCCGCTTCGCCGACGGAAGCGGCGAGGCGTTTCTGCATTCCCGGGTTCTCGCCTCGCTGGGCGAGGTGTCGCTGACCGAGGGCACCGGCCTCGTCTGCGACATCGCCGAAACCCCGAAGGGGCCGCAGGTCGTGGCCATCCATTCCGTCACCCCGCCCGACCCCGCGGAGGCCAAGCCGGCCCGCGCGCCGAAGCAGCGCCGGCAGCGCCAGCCTGAATCGGGCGACCCCCAGGCCGTCCGCCCCGCCCTGGCCCCCGCCGCCCGCGAGCCCAAGCCGCGGCGCGCCGAACGGCCGGCCCCGGCCCTGATGCCGGTGGCTTCCGGTGAAATGATCTACGGCACGGTGCGCTGGTACAATCTGGACAGCCAGTCCGGCCTGATCGACCCGTGGGACGACGAGACGGGCATCGGCGTGTATTTCGACCGCGCGATCCTGCGCCAGTCCGGGCTGGAAGTGGTGGCCGACGGCGAGGACGTGCGTTTCGTCGCCGTGCCGGGCGACGGCGGCCCGACCGCCCTGCGCGTCGAGCTGGTGTGAACGCCTTGGACTGAGGGTTCGCCGCCGGGCGTCAACCCGGCGGTGCATGCCTCAGCGGGGGTTGAAGGACCGCGACGGGCGGCGCTCCACGATCACCGGGGGGCGCTGGTCCATCCCGCCGGACGGGCGGGACGGGTAATGGCCGCGGGATTCGGAGGATTCGATCCGCCCGGCGGCCTCCCGCACCTCGAAGATGCGGCGTTCGACCGGCAGGCTTTCCGCCAGGACGATGACCGTGTTGAGCGAGATCCGGTCGATCGCCGGCTCCAGCCGATCGGCGCGCAGCCGGCCCGCCTGCACATGCTCCTCCACCTCGGCTTCCGAGCACTTCAGCCAGGCCGCCGCCTCGGCGATGGAAAGTGACTGGTCGCGCATCGAAGAAGCTCCAAGACTGGGGTGGGGGACAGGGAACCGGGTTACGAATAGGGGTGTACCCGATTTCCGCGCCGAACAACAGGGTGGCGAAGGGGCGCCCGGCCACAAGACGCCCCTGTTCCCTGCTTTCTACTCCTTCGTGACGGTCCGGCAGCGCTGCTGGAGCAGGGCGACGGCCTGGGCGGCCTCGTCGCCCTGAAGGGTGAAGGCCCGCTCGTCCAGCAGGCGCCCGTCGGCGTCGAAGGCGCGGACGAACAGGCCGTGCGCGGTGCTGGTCACCGCCGCATCGACCACGGCGTCCGCCGTCTCGTCGCTCGCCACGTCGATGAAGGAGGCGAGTTCCGCCAATTCGCCGCCATCCGTCCAGTCCGCCTCGGCGATCAGGTCCAGCAGGTCGTTCAGCCCGCCCGCCGGCTCGCAGCGCTGGACGCGCGGGTCGGCGCCCTGGATGGCCGCGGTGAAGCGGGTCAGCGCCTCGCGGATGCGGGTCTCCTCGGCGGGGTCGAGTTCGGGTTCGCCGTCCTCGCCGATGCGGGCCAGCCCCAGGAAATCGGGAACGGCGTCCTCGGCGGCGGTTTCGACCGCTTCGGCCTCCTCCTCGATCAGCCCGACGACCCCGACCAGACGGGTGCCGGAGTCCGCCGGATCGGCCAGCAGATCCCCCTCCCGCACGAAGCGCAGGGCCTCGTCGGTCGACTCCAGCAGGCGCAGCAGCAGGGTGCGGCGGTCGGCGGCCTCCAGATAGACCAGGGCTTCCGGCTCCAGCCAGACCGGGAGCAGGCGGGTGTCGGCGGCGGTCTCCAGAAGGCCGGTGGAATCCAGCGCCTCTTCGATGGCCTCCACCGCGGGCGGCTGCGACAGGTCGCCGGACACCTCCACCGCCAGCCAGAACAGGGTGGCGATCGTGTCATCGCCCTGGGAATCGGTGCGGCGGACGGATTCGGCGATGGTCTCCACCTCGTCCAGGAACTCCGGCTGCTCTTCCTCGTGCAGCTTGCCCAGCGCGGCTTCCAGGACCGCCTGGCGGCCCGCGTCCAGCGTCTCGTCCAGCAGTTCGTCGAAGCGACGGTCGCTGTTGCGCCAATAGCGGACCAGGCGGTCCGCCGGCGTGCCCGCGAACGTTCCGGACGCCGGCTTGCCCCGCCCGTTGCCTGTCTTTGCCATGCTGCCCTCTCCTGGCTGGCCCTCCGGCGCCGGGGGCGCGGGGGCGACGATACGGGGAGTGACCGTAGTGGCCGGAGGGCGCGCTGGCAAGCCGCCGTCTTTCGTCCCGTGCCGGCATCGGCCCTCTCGACAGCGGCGCGTGTCCTGCGGCAGGCTGGTGCCCGCAACCACAGCCGGAGGCGAATGCCCGTGACCAAGCGCGATGAGACGGAAGCGATGCTGGCGGAGCTGCGCCAGGGCTTCGGCGTGGGCTCGAACAGCGAGCTTCTGCACTTGCTTGCCGCGCTGGGGCGGGTCGTCCTGGACGAATCCAGCCGCGACGAGCGTGGCCGCCGCGTGCTGAAGATCGTCGGCAAGGGCGGGCGCGAACGCCAGATCGTGATTTCGGATTGACCGTCCGGTAGGGGGGGCGGCCTATCCCGCCAGCAGCAGGTCGCGGAAGGTCCGGGCGGCGTGGCTCAGCCCGCGCTCCCGGTGGCGCAGCAGGCGGAAGGGCCGTTCGGGCAGCGGGAAGGGGACGCGGTGCAGGTGCCCCGCCGCCAGCGCGCCGCGCGCCACCAGATCCGACAGGGCGGTCGCCCCGGCCCCGGCCATGACCGCGGACAGCACGGCCTCGTTCGACGGCAGTTCCAGCGCCACAGGAAGCTCCTCCGGCGCCCTGCCCTGCCCGCGCAGCGCCTCCTCGAACTCGGAACGGGTGCCCGAGCCGGCTTCCCGAAGCACCCAGGGCGAACGGGGCAGTTCCTCCGCCGGCAGGCCGCTCCGCCCGCGCCAGGGGTGATCGTCGCCCACCACCAGCACCAGACGGTCGCCGGGCAGGATGTCCCGGGCCAGCAGCGGCTCCGTCACCTCCCCTTCCACCAGCCCCAGATCGGCGGCGCCGTCCAGCACGGCCCGGGCGACCTGCGCGGTGTTGGCGGCCTTCACCGCGACGTCCACGTCCGGATGGCGCCGGCGGAAGGCGACGAGGTGGGCGGGCAGCCAATAGCCGGTGATGGTCTGGCTGGCGTGGATGGCGATGCGCCCGCGCTTCAGCGCCGACAGGTCGGCGAGCATGCGCTCCGCCGCCTCCGCGCGGGCGAGCACCGCGGCGGCCTCGTCCAGAAACAGGCGTCCCGCCTCCGTCAGTTCGATGCGGCGGCCCACCCGGTCGAACAGGCGGACGGCGTGCCGCGCCTCCAGGCTGGAGATGGCGGCGCTGACCGCCGATTGCGTCAGGTTCAGGGACGCCGCGGCCCGCGTCACATGCTGCTGCGACGCGACCGCCACGAAGATGCGGAGCTGTTCCAGGGTCACGCGGCCTCTCCTCCCCGTCTGGACGTTCGGTTTCATCGAACGTTTCGTCCAATATAATCCGTTGGATCGAACGGTCGAGGGCGCGCAGTGTCACGGCTTCGGATGTCGAGGATCCCATGCCGCAGCTTCCGGCCCCATCGCCCTGCCCGTCCCTTCCGGCCCTGATGCCGGGAGTCCTGCTCTGCTCCGGCGTGGGCCTCGCGGCGCTCGCCCTGCAAAGCCTGGAGGAGCGGCTCTTCGGACAGGCGTGGCTGGAGGCGCTGGTGCTGGCCATCCTGATCGGGGTGGCCGTGCGCAGCGCCTGGACGCCGGGGCGACGCTGGGCGGCGGGAACGGATTTCAGCGCGAAGACCCTGCTGGAAGTCGCGGTGATGCTGCTGGGGGCCTCCATCGATCCGGCCACGGTCCTGGCCGCCGGGCCGGGGCTGGTGGCGGGGATCGCCGGGGTGGTCGTCCTGGCCCTGGCGGTCAGCTACGGCATCGGGCGCCTGCTGGGGCTGCCACCGCGCATGGCGATGCTGGTCGCCTGCGGCAACTCCATCTGCGGCAACTCGGCCATCGCGGCGACGGCGCCGGTGATCGGCGCGGACGGCGACGACGTGGCGGCGGCCATCGCCTTCACCGCGGTGCTGGGCGTCCTGGTGGTGCTGGGCCTGCCGCTGCTGGTCCCGCTGCTCGGGCTCAGCGCGATGCAGTACGGCGTGTTCGCCGGGCTGACCGTCTATGCGGTGCCGCAGATCCTGGCGGCGACGGCGCCGATCGGCGCGCTGAGCGTCCAGGTCGGAACGCTGGTGAAGCTGCTGCGCGTGCTGATGCTGGGGCCGGTGGTGGTGGCGCTGGCCCTGATGGCGAAGCCGGGCGGAGATGCCGGTGGGGGCGCCGGTGGGAGCGGCAGGAGCCGCCCGCCCCTGCGCCGGCTGGTGCCCTGGTTCATCCTGGGCTTCCTGGCGCTGGCCGGGCTGCGGGCGGCGGGGGTGATCCCGGAGGCGGCGCTGACGGCCAGCCGGACCGCGGCGGGCGTGCTGACGGTGCTGTCCATGGCCGCGCTGGGGCTGGGGGTGGATGTGCGGATGCTGTCGCGGGCCGGGCTGCGCGTCACGGCGGCGGCGGTGCTGTCGCTGGCCGCGCTGGGTGTTATCGGGCTGGGGCTGATCCGTCTGCTGGGCATCATGTGAGCGTGGACGGGGGCGCGGCGGGGCGGCAGCGCTTGCAGGGGCGGAAACCCGCCGCCTCCGCCGCCCCGGCATCCGGGTGGAAGGAGACGTTCTCCCGCTTCGCCGGCCGGGACGGGCAGGAGGGCCGGCAATAGACGCCGGTGCTGCGCACCGCGTAGACGAAGCGCCCGTCGCCATCCCTGTCCCGGCGCATCACGGCGCTCCACATCGCCTCGTCGTCCATCGCACCCTCCCGATTGCGGAACGGCGATCGTCGCGGATGGCCCGAAGGAGCGCCACCCGCTTCTTGCACCACGCAAAAAGACGGCCGGCAGAGGTCTGCCGGCCGCGAGGTTCGGGGAGGGAGGGTGCGAGACGGACGGGCCTTACTTCTGGATGCCGGTGACCTGCTGCTGGGCCTTGTTGCCGACGCCGGCGGCGAGGTTGGAGACGGTGCCGAGGTTCTGGTTGAACAGGGCGCCGGGGGTGCCGAACTGCATGGCCTTGACCTGCTGCTGGGCGGTGTTGCCGATGCCGACGGCGCTGTTGCTGACGGTGCCGGCGTTGCTGTTGAAGCCGCCGAGCGCGAAGGGCGCCTTCGCCCCGCCGCCCATTCCGCCGGTCTGGATGCCGCCGGTCTGCACGCCGAAGACCTGCTGCTTGGCCT
The DNA here is from genome assembly GCF_030849505.1 of Azospirillum isscasi. Taxonomy (GTDB): domain Bacteria; phylum Pseudomonadota; class Alphaproteobacteria; order Azospirillales; family Azospirillaceae; genus Azospirillum; species Azospirillum isscasi. Next base: position 22,063 of record NZ_JAUJFI010000054.1, read on the forward strand.
TGTTGCCGACGCCGGCGGCGAGGTTGGAGACGGTGCCCAGGTTGGAGGCGGTGCCGAACGGCCCGGCCAGCCCGCCGCCGGCCTGGACGCCCATCACCTGCTGCTGCGCCTTGTTCTGGATGCCCGCCGCGGTGTTGGAGATGACGCCGAGGTTGCTGGTGCTGCCCATCGGGATGCCGCCGGTCATCAGGTCGCCGGCAAAGGCCGGGGCGGAGCACAGCAGGGCGGTGGCGGCGGCGATCAGGGTGGTGCGGCGCATGGTCTGGTTTCCTTCCGGTGTCTGGGGAGTGGCTGCCGGGGGCTGTCTGCGTCGCGTCCCGGCCTGTTCGATGACTGGACGGTACGCGAGGCCGCCCTCCCCCGCTGTGGCCTGCACCACAGTTTGAGACAGCTTTCCGGAACGGCCTTTTCTTCCGCCCGAAGCGTTGAGACGGGCGGGATTTCCTGTACGATCCCCCGACGCCTTTTCCGGCCTCCGCCATTTTTCCGTGCGGAGCCACCACAACGAAGCGAGACGGCGCAATGCCCCAGACTCCCGACCGGCTGGACCCGGAGGTCGTGATCTTCGATTTCGACGGCGTCATCATCGATTCCGTGCCCACCAAGAACGGCGGCTTCGCCATCCTCTACGGCATCGACGATCCGGAGACGGAAGAGCGGATGCGGCAGACGATCTGGCGCAACGGCGGTCTCAGCCGGTTCAAGATGCTGGCGATCCTGGAGCGGGAGATGTTCGGGCGCGATCCCGGCCCTGCGGAGATCGACGACCTGGCCCGCCGCTACGCCGCGATCGTGGACCCGCGGGTGCCGGGCTGCCCGCTGATCGCCGGGGCGGAGGCGGTGCTGGACCGGCTGGACGGCACGCCCTGTCACCTCGTGTCGGGCACGCCGCACGAGGTGCTGATGGGCACCGTGCGCGCCAAGGGGCTGGAGCGGCATTTCCGCACCATCACCGGCTCGCCCAACGTGAAGGCGGAGGTCTTCGCGCGCATCGTCGCGGAGGGCGGGCACGACCCGGAGCGGGCGCTGGCCGTCGGCGATTCCCTGACCGAACTGGAGGCCGCCCGCAAGGCCGGCACGGCCTTCGTCGGGGTGGTGTCGGAAGGGTTGCCGAACCCCTTCCCGCCCGGCGTGACGGTCGTCGGCGACCTGCACGGGCTGGCCGAACGGATCGGAGCTGCGGATTTGAGGTAAGCGGGCCGGCCGGGGTATTGTTTATGAGACCAACAATCCATAAATGATGATGGCAACCTATGTCGAAAGGGAGGTCCGTATGCCCGTGCCGAAAGAGGCTGCCGAAGCCGCCCGTGACCGTTATCTGGCGATCCTCAGCGGGTACCCCGGCATGACCCGCGCCGAAGTCACGAAGCTGTCCGACGACTACGCCATCGCGGTCGATTTCGCGTCGGGCGTTCCCGACGATCTTCCGAAGGATCTGGACGGCGTGCCGGTGGTCGCACGCACCCAGTGACACAAGTCTGCGGCGCCCGGTCCATCCTGTCGGACCGGGCGTTTCGGATGTCGGGACCTTACTTTACGCCGGATTGGAGGGGGCCGGGTTGGATGGGGTGGCGCCGGCGCGGTCGCCCTGCCCCTTGTTCAGCGCCATCGCCACCACCTGGCTGGCCTGCGCGGTGCAGGTTGCGGCGAGCGTGCGCACCGTCTGACCGCCTTCGACCAGAAGACGGCTGAGCATCGGGCCGGGGGATTCGAAGGTGCCGATGAACACCCGCTCCTCCTCCCCCTTGCCGGCGAAGCCGCGTTTGAACAGATGGACGCCGGGGTTGGCCTGGGCGTTCACGCCGTGCAGGTCGTAGCGTTTGCCGCCGCTGGCCTTCACCCACCGCATCGCCTTCCAATGGACCAGGAAGGCCGCGTTCAACGGCAGACCGGCGTCGGCGGTGGCCGAATTCTGCATCAGCGCCGTGTCGCCCAGCAGCGAAACCACCACGCCGGCCACCGGCTCGCCGTTGTGGGACGCCAGCACGGCGTGCATCTTCATGCCCTCGGGCAGGGCGCGGTGGACCCGGGTCAGGGTGCGGCTGTCGAAGGCGCGGAAGCCCTTGCGGCGCTGCGTCTGGATGAACAGGTCGTCGATGGCGTCCAGCAGCTCCGGCGAGGAGCCCTCGGCGACCTCCAGCCCCGCCCCCTCCGCCTTGGCGAGGCCGCGGCGCCAGTGGCGGGACAAATCCTTGTGGATCGTCGCCTCGTCGCGGGTCAGGTCCATGATGAAGGTGCGGTAGGGGGCCTTGGCGTCGCTGTGCCGCATGTCCAGCGCCTCCATGGCGGCCAGCGCGCCGGCCCCCTCCCCTTCCCCGTCCTCCACGCGCGGCAGGACGCGCAGGAACAGCCCGCGCCGGACGCTGTATTCGGCCTTCATCGCCTCCATGATGGCCAGGAACGCCGCGGGATCGGGCCGCCGGCCCTTCGGGCGCCACATCGGCCCCCACATGACCAGCGCGATGCCGCCGATGCCCGGCACCCGGCGGACCAGCACCTGCGCCGCGGCCACCGGCTGGCCGCCGCGGCGCAGCACGATGTGGCTGAGGTCGCGGTTGGGATGGGCGATGCGGCCGAAATCCCAGGTCTGGAAAATGCTGGCGTCGTCGAATCCGTTCATGACGGCGTACCAGCCGCCGCGGTCCATACGGTCGATCTCGACAGCCGGTGAAGCGTCCAGGCAATCGCCCCCAAGTGCGTCGGTGTGGATCTGGCGTTTCCCCAGCGAAGTCACGTCGAACCTCTCGCGTGGTTGGTCGAATGGGCTGAGCCGGCGCGGAAGCGGAGAAGTGCCCGGCCCGCATCCCTGGCCGGAGGCCAGAGCCGTCGGATCGTCAAAGGTCGAAGCTCCGCGGAAGGTCCTATGCGGATCCCGCGCGGCCTACGGTCTTTGCGATCGTCCACAAACAATAGGAGACGCACGGGAAAATCACACAAACCCTGATGGGTTCGCGCAAAATCCCACTGGATTATTCTCTGTGGCTAAGCGCTTTTTCTGGGGATGGCATAGGGTACGCCTGTTTCGACAGGCATGCTGCGGCGCAATACGCCCAATTCGGTGCCCCGTTTCTTTAAAACATGGTCAATTGGATGATGCCGTCCGCGCGGGCGTGACGCTCCGCCGCGTCGACGGCGGCGTCCTGGGCGCCTTCCTGCGATTGGGCGATGCCGATGGCGATGCGCTCCCCGGCCACCGCCACGGTCCAGGTCCAGCGGCCATCGGTCCGCCACGACACGGCCAGTTCGCAGCCATGCGCCTGACACACCAGTTGCCGCACCGACCAGTTCGCCGCCATCCGCGCAACCCCATATCCCCGGTGCCGCCGCCGGCCCCGTCATGTCCAGTTATGCACCGGAGCGGCCCTTTTCCGCCAGCGCCGGCTGCGGCGAAGCGGCGGGCCGTCAGCGCCGGACGAAGGCCAGCCTTGCCGCCCGCACCAGCGCCTCCGCCGCCGCGTCGTCCCGCCGGGTTGCCCAGCGGTTGAGCGAATGCATGCCGCTGGCGGCGACGAAGCGTCCGGTCTCCTCCACCCGCATCGCGTCGTCGTCGATGGTGTGAAAGCGGTAGCCGAGCGGGCGCAGGATCGCGTCCACCTTGCCGGCGGAATCCTCATCCAGGCATTCGATCAGCAGATCGGGGCCGCAGCGTTCCAGCAGATCCAGCATCCCCGCAAGCACCAGTGCTTCCGCACCTTCCACGTCGATCTTCACGAGGTCCACCGCCGTCTCGCCGGCGAGGTCCAAAAGGCCGCTGCCGGTGATGCCCGGCACGGTTGCTTCGATGCAGCCCTCGGACGACCGATGACGCAGGATCGACGCGCCGGAGGTCAGGAATTCCTTGGCCGCCGTCCGGCGTAGGACGACCTCGCCCGGCCGGTCGAGAACCGCGGCGTGCACGGCCTTGACCCGGTCGCAGCCATTGGCTTCGATGTTCTTTTCCAGCCGCGCCAGATTGGCCGCAACCGGCTCCACCGCGAGAATCCGTGCCATGGGAGCCGCCCGGGCCGCCGTCAGGGCGTAGATGCCGGTGTAGGACCCGATGTCGAGCACGACGCGCGCCGGCACGGCGAGATGCTGCCAGAGCCGCAGCGACGCCGGCTCGTAACGTCCACACCAGCCCAGGCTCATGCAGACGAGATCGTCGTTGTCGTCGAACAGGGCGATGGGACCGCCGACGGGCGGCTCGAACTCCAGGAATCCGTGGAAGGGAAACTGGCGGCTGATGGACACGAGGCTGTCCCCGGCGACCGCACCGAAACCCCGCTGCCAAGCCCGCGTTTCCATGGTCGCCGCGTTGCGGGCCTCGATCGCCGTTCCGCTGTCCGGATCAAGGCGATGGGCTTGCCGTGCCGTCTCCAGCACCCGTTCCGTCGACTTTCGCCAGTCGGCACCATTGCCGGACCGCGGACCCGACGAGTGCATGCCCCTCCGGTTCAGGAACAGCGGAGTCGAGATCTTCACGCAACGCGCTTTTTCCCAGACCCGCACGTAGTATTCGAAATCCTCCCCCACGTCCAAGGTCTCGTCGAAGGGGGTTTCCAGGGCGACCGAAGCACGGATGAAATGGCCCATCTGCAGCGTCAGATAAGGGTCGTGCAGCAGCAGATCCTCCAGTGTTCCGATGCGCGGCAACTGGGGCAGGCGGATGCGGCCGGTCACCGCGTCCTGGCCGGGTTGGGCATCGGCGCTTTCCAGGATCAGGCCCCACACCGCGTCCACGCGGTCCATGTGCGGGGCCATCTGCTGAAAGGCATCGGGCATCATCAGGTCGTCGGCGTCCAAAAAGAACAGCCAGTCCGCCTCGCGGGAAACCGCCTCGCGCACCCCTTCATTGCGGGCCTTCGACCGGCCCTTGGTTCCGCTGGTGTCATCGACCGCGACGCAATCGAAGTCGGTGAAAGGGCCGGGGTCGTTCTGGGCCGCCGCCATCACGGAATTGATCGCCTGCTGGACGTGCTCCCGATGGCCGGGGCCGACCGGAATCACAACCGTGCATTTCGCCCTCGACACCGTCTCCGGAGCCCGGCGGAACAGCGACGAATTGATGGTGAAGAATCCCGCGCCGGTGCACTCCTGCCGCAGCCGCCGCTCGGTGAACTTGTTGCAATGCATGCCGCGCGTCTCGGGGATGAGGTCGCTGGCCGAAGGCAGAACATACTCGTAGTTCTGCGCGATGTAATCCTCGTCCACCGCGTAGAAGGGGGTGTTGACGATCAGGTAGCCGCCCGGACGCAGCGCGGCGTGGAGGCGGGGGAGAAGGGCGTGCACCTCCGCCTGGGGAATATGCTCGATCACGTCCAGCATCAGGATCGCATCGAACACGCCTTGGAAGCCCTGCGCGGCCAGGAAGTTCAGGGCGTCGTCGCAATGGACCGACCACTGTGCGGCCGGGCAGCCCTTCAACGTCTCGCGCGCCAGCGCATGGGCGGCATCGGAAAAGTCGACACCGACATAGCGGGCCGCCTTGCCCGTCGAGAGCAGGTAGCGGGCGGACTCCCCGCGGCCATAACCGATTTCCAGCACATGGGCGCCGTTCAGGGGAAACTGGTCGATCAATGCGCGATGGATGGAGGAGATGCCTCCGGCTTCCCATTCCTCGGCACCCACCGCGCCGTAATGGAGCTTGTTCCCTTCCGCATCGCGACCGGTGAAGTATTCGCGGGTGTAGAGTTCCTTCGCAAACCCCATTTCCGGCCCCCAAAAGGCAGCATCGACGGCCTACCGATACGCTTTGCCGGCGAGCCAATGCAAGGGTATTTGAGCATTCTGCAAGCTGTAGGCTCCGCCGATTTCCTCAATCTTCCGACGCATCGGGACCGTGGGGTGCCTGCACCCGGCATGAGCGCGCGGGAAGGGCGGCGGACCGGTTGGTCCGGGCTGCGGGTAGACACCCATTGCGGGGGTTGGGACGACTTGTTACCTTCCCCGACGACTCCGGCAATTGGGGCGACGAGGGGGCAATGACCGGCGACGACTTGAAGCTGCTGCGCGAGAGGCGCGGCCTCACCCAGACGCAGATGGCCGCGTTCGTGAACGAACTGACGGGCCGCCGATACGACAAGCAGCGGCTGAGCAAATGGGAGACGGGGCGCGAACCCCTGCCCCGCGACGTGCTGGGCCGGCTGCTGCTGCTGTCCCTGGAACAGCCGGCGACGGAGACCCCGCGGGCCGGCACGACGATCGCCGTCGGCCTGCAGAAGGGCGGCACCGCCAAGACGGCGACCTCCATCAACGTCGCCTTCATGCTGGCCCGCGCCGGAAACCGCGTGCTTCTGGTGGACGCCGACCCGCAGGGCAACGCCACGGTCCATGTCGGCGTGCCGCAGGCCGACGTGGTGACGCTGACCGGGCAGGGCAGGGTGCTCTACCACGCCCTGATGGGCAAGGCGAAGCTGGCCGAGGTGATCCGCCCGACCGGCGTCGAGGGGCTGGACGTCGTGCCGTCCAGCATCGCGCTCGCCAGCGCCGACACCGAACTGCCTGGCAACCTGACCAACGCCCAGACCGCCATGGCGGAGATGTTGGACGCGGTGCGGGCCGATTACGACTTCATCCTGATCGACTGCGCGCCGAACCTGGGGGCGGTCACCATCAACGCGCTGACCGCGGCGGATTATGTGCTGATCCCCTGCCAGGCGGAGCCGCACGCCATCCTGGGCGTGAACGCCTTCCTGGACACGGTGACCAAGATCCAGCGGCGCCTGAACCCGAACCTGCGGGTGCTGGGCGTGCTGCCGACCATGCTGAATCCCCGCCAGACGCAGGACCGTTCCTCGCTTGAGGACATCGGCCGGCTGTGGGGGGAGGATTACCGCGTCTTTCCGCCGGTGCCGCGCGCGACCATCTACGCGCAGGCCGCCGGGGCCAACGTCATCACGCTGGACGCCGACATCGGCGCGCCGGGCGTGGAAAGCTACGCCGCCATCGCCGGTGCCCTTCTGAGGGCCGCCGGACGCATCCGGGAGTCGGTCGATGCCGCCTAAAAAGCTGACCCGCCAAACCGCCGCCGCGGTCCTGCAAGCGAAGAACACCGCCCCGGCTCTGGAGACCGACCGGCTGTTCGGGCTGACCGGCACCCTGCCCCGCCTGATCGAGGCCGACGTCGCCGCCATCCGCACCGACCCCAACCAGCCGCGCACCGTCTTCGACGAGACGGCGCTCGCCTCGCTCGCCGCCTCCATCGAGCGGCACGGGCTGCAGCAGCCGGTCCTGGTGCAGGAGACGACGGAGAAGGGCGTCTACCGCCTCGTGGCCGGGGAGCGCCGCCTGCGCGCCCACCAGATGCTGGGCCGTCCGACCATCGCCGCCATCATCACCAAGGGCAAGGCGGAGGAGATCGCGCTGATCGAGAATGTCCAGCGCGTGGATTTGGACGCCATCGATCTGGCCCGCGGCCTGACCCAGCTCATCGACAGCCACGGCTATGCCCAGGCGGAGGTTGCCGCGGTCATCGGCTGTTCGGAGGCCGAGGTGTCGAAGCGGCTGAAGGTGCTGGACCTGCCCACCGACATCCTTCGCGAATACCGCGAGAACCCCGACGCGGTGTCCCGCTCGGCCCTGGTCGAGCTGGCCTTCGTCGGCGACGAAGGGGAGGTGCGGCGGCTGTGGCAGTCGGCGCGCACCGGCGGGCTGACCGTGCAGTCGGTGCGCACGGCGCGGGCGTCCAAGGCGCCGGGCTCGGCGGAGCCGATGCGCGTGCTGGGCCGCTCGATCAACCGCATCGAGAAGGAGCTGAAGGCCATCGACGCGGTCAGCGAGGCGATGCAGAAGGAGCATCGGGAGCTGCTGCGGGACCTGCGGATGCGCATCGACGATCTGCTGGAGAAGTGACCGCTTTCGAAATCGAAAGCGCCTTTTGGTTGTTGAATTCGAAGAACAATCAACTCAAAAGGGCTTTCGATTTCGAAACGGGTGATGACCACAGGCTCCGATGCCCGGATGTCTTGCTCTCACCCTGATTCCCCCGCTCTCGGCGGACCGAAGGTCCGCCTCCCGCCAATCCAGAAAAAGAATTTTGCAATGACCGGGCAAAAGGCGAGAAAACTTTCCACGCCGAAGCACGTTCCGGGCGAAAAAAGTAAAAAATTCTCATGCGAACCATGCGATATTGAGCATCACCGCAGGATCTTCGTGAAAGTTCCCGGAGATGCTGAACAAAGAGAAGCAAAAAAGGCAAAAATCTAGTTCTGCTGGGTCTTTGCATAAGAAAGGGGGACCTCCGTTGTCGATTTCATTTCTTCCATTGCGAACATCGATGACACGTCCTGAAGCTCGATGCGCTCGATGAGCTTGCGATAGAAGGCGTCGTAAGCCTTGATATCGGGAATGACCACACGGAGAAGATAATCGATTTCGCCGCTCAGGCGGTAGAGATCGACAACCTCGGGTATGTCGGCGATCACGCGGCGGAACTCCTCCAGCCACTCCGCGGAATGCTTGCTGGTTCGGACGGCCACGAAGACGGTGACGTCGACGTTCAGCTTGGCCCGGTCCAGAAGGGCGACGCGGCGGCGGATGTAGCCTTCCTGTTCAAGGCGTTGCACGCGGCGCCAGCAGGGAGTGGCGGACAGGCCGACCTGCTTGCCGAGGTCGGCGAGCGACAGTGTCGCGTCGGTCTGAAGGGCGGCCAGGATTTTCCGGTCGGTGGCGTCGATGGTCATCGGGGTTGCTCGGAGCCTTAACGGTTGGGGCGGATGATTTTGCTCATTCGACCCATCGGGAGAAAAGCGATTTCAGCATGCCGCCTGCGCATGCATCCGCAAGCCGTCATGGCGGGCGGGGATGGCCAACACAGGAAAGACAGGACGATGACCGCTTCCGCGCAGACCGTGACGCTTCCGCCCGGCGCCGGTCCGATCCTTCAACCCCTCCGCCTCGATTTCACCCCGCTGCCCGCGGCCACCGACCGCGACTGGACCCGGCGGGCCATCGGGGTGCTGGAAACCGAGGCGGCGCGGTCGCCCGACACGCCGCTGCTGACGCTCGATGTCCCGGAACTGCCCGGCATCGACATTTACCTGAAGGACGAATCCACCCACCCCACCGGCAGCCTGAAGCACCGCGTCGCGCGGTCGCTGCTGCTGTTCGCCATCTGCAACGGGCGGATCGGCGAGGGCACGCCGGTGATCGAGGCGTCGTCGGGGTCCACCGCGGTTTCGGAAGCCTATTTCGCCCGGATGCTCGGCCTGCCTTTCCACGCGGTGATGCCGCGCGGCACGTCGGACGAGAAGGTCGCGGCCATCGAAAGCCACGGCGGGCGCTGCCATTTCGTTGAGTCTTCCAAGGCCATCTACGCCGAGGCGGCGGGTCTGGCGGCGCGGCTCGGCGGGGTCTATCTCGACCAGTTCACCTACGCGGAGCGGGCGACCGACTGGCGGACCGGCAACATCGCCCAGTCGATCTTCGGCCAGATGCGCGGCCAGCGCCACCCGGTGCCGGACTGGATCGTGATGAGCGCCGGCACCGGCGGCACCGCCGCCACCATCGGGCGCCACATCCGCTACCGCCACCTGCCGACCCGGCTGTGCGTCCCCGACGCCGAGCATTCGGTCTTCTACGACAGCTTCGTCAACCGCGACGCCGCCATCACCTGCGAGCGCGGGTCACGGATCGAGGGCATCGGGCGGCCCCGCGTCGAGCCGTCCTTCATCCCCGAGGTCGTCGATCAGATGATCAAGGTGCCCGACGTGGCGTCTCTGGCGGCGATGCGGGTGCTGTCGCGGCGGCTGGGCCGGAGGGTCGGCGCGTCCACCGGGACCAACTTCTTCGGGCTGTGCTGGATCGCCGGACGGATGCGCGACGCCGGGCGCGCCGGTTCGCTGGTGACGCTGATCTGCGATTCCGGCGAGCGCTACCGCAACACCTACCATGACGACGCCTGGATGGAGCGGGCCGGTTTCGACACCGCCGCCGACGAGGCGCGGATCGACGCCTTCCTTCAGGGCGGTCCGCCCCTCTGAAGCCGGGATGAGCGCCTAAAAGCCGACGCGAATCGCCCGGGCGGCCCGCCTCACGTCGCGAGCAGCTCCTCCATTGGCGTCCGGTCTTTCGCCAGCAGCCCGGCGAGCAGGGGCTCGTCCGCAGGCGCGTGGATCGGCAGGGGCGAGGCCAGAAGAAGCTGGAGAACCGCCGTGTGGACGGAACGGCACCCTCCCATGTCGATCCCCGTGGGGGTGCCGGACTGCAACAGTTCCAAAAGGCGCTCGGCCTCCTCCACCGGGCAGGCGCCTTCCAGCCGGATGGTGGTTCCTTCGAGGCGGATCATTCCACAATCTCCTTCAGGTTCATGACCAGCAGCACCCGCCCGTCGCCCAGCAACGCGGCGCCCAGATAGCCCGGCATCCCGGCCAGCGGGCCGTCCAGCGGCTTCACGATGACCTCCATCCCCTCGCCGAAGGCTTCGATGGCAAGGCCGACCGGCTGCTTGTCGACGCGCACGACCAGAACGGCGATCTCCTCGCTCCCGGCCTTGGGCGGCAGGCCGAGCAGGCGGTCCAGATGCACCAGCGGGATGATGCGGTCGCGCAGCAGGAAGGCTTCCTTGTCCTTGATCGCCACCACGTCGGCGCGGGGGATGCGCACCGTCTCGGCGATCTCGTCCATGGGGATGCCGAACTGCTGGCCCGACACCTCCAGCGTCATCACCCGCGTGACCGCCATGCTGAGCGGCAGGTGCAGGCTGACCGTCGTGCCGGCGCCGGTGACGCTGGTCAGCTCCACCCGCCCGCCGGTCTTCTCGATGGCGGTGCGCACGGCGTCCATGCCGACGCCGCGCCCGCTGACGTCGGTCACCGCGGCGGCGGTGGAGAAGCCCGCGGCGAAGATGAGGTTGATCGCCTCCCCGTCGCTCATCCGCTGGGCGGCGTCGCGGTCCATCAGGCCCTTTTCCACCGCCTTCTCCCGCATCACGGCGGGGTCGATGCCGCGCCCGTCGTCGCTGATGCGGATGATGACCTGATCGTTGTCCTGGCTGGCCGCCAGGGTCAGGCGGGAGGTGTCCGGCTTGCCGGCGGCGGCGCGGTCGGTCTCGATCCCATGGTCCAGGCTGTTGCGCACCAGATGCAGGATCGGTTCGAACAGGTTCTCGATGACCGTCTTGTCGGCCTGGGTGTCCTCGCCCTCGATCACCAGATCGACGTGCTTGTTCAGTTTGCGCGACAGGTCGCGGACCAGCCGGGGAAAGCGCTGGAACACCGTGGACACCGGCAGCATCCGCACCTGCATGATGCTGTTGCGCAGCTCCAGCGCGATGCGGTCGATGACGGCGTGCTGCTCCTTGATCTCGCGCGCCATCTCGCGGGAACCGTAGACGTTCTCCGCCCGGCGGGCCAGGAAGGGCAGGCCGTTCTTGGCCACCACCAGTTCGCCGATCAGATTCATCAGCGCGTCGATCCGGCCCTGGTCCACGCGCAGAACGGTGGAGGGCCGGTCGCCCCCGTCGTGCGGCGCCGCGCCCCCGCTGCCGTTTCCGCTGCCGTTTCCGGCGGCCTGGACCGGCGCCGCGGCCTTCGCCGCCGTGGCTTTCGCCGCCGCGGTGGAGGACGCCGCCTGGACGGGGGGCTTGCGGAGGGCCGGGGCCTTTCTGGCGGGCGGCGGGGCCGGCGGGGCCAGAACCTCGGCGATGGCATCGAGCAGCGGCTTGGCGGTGCCGGCGTCCAGGGCGGTGTCGCCGGCCCGCAGCATCCGTTCGGCGTCGCTCCCGCGCCCGCTGAAGCGCAGGGCGTTGGCCGCCACCTTGGCGGCGGGGGAGGAGAACCACGGCGCGACGCTGGCCCGCAGCCTCGCCGCGCTGGTGGGGAGTTTTCTGCTGCCCAT